>JAWLFY010000004.1:0-60954 GCA_041685355.1 Pirellulaceae bacterium
CGGCGTCACGGCGGGCGGAACCCCGTTGGGGTTCGTCAAGGAAAAGGGGAAGGGGGTAGATTCAGCTTATTGCCCCCTTCCCCTTTTCGGATTCCTTAACTGGCGGCATTGGATTGAGTCCCCTCGCCGGGAATTGCTGCCCCCTGGACAGTTGCCACGAAAATCGCCGGAGAGCCTCGGAAATCGGGTGAAATCTCTGGCAACGGGGGCGGGGACCCCTCTATATTGAGTGGGTTCCGGACGGCGTTTGTCCGGGACGTTCCGGGGGAGTTTTAGGGATTTCACTCATGGCCAGTGACAGCGCCACGAAGTATCCCGCCGGTGGAAACGCCGTCGGTGAAAGCGTCCGCGTGATCGTCGACCGGGTCCGGCGGCGGATGCGGCGGCGGAACTCGATTCACGCGGCGAGCACGGGGGCGGCGGTGGGGTGTTTCACCGCGGCGGTGCTGGCCGGGATCGGCGCGGCGGTGACGCCGATCGCGTGGCCATGGTTGCTGCTGGTCGTGGCCGGCACGTCGTTGGCCGGAGGGATGGTCGGATTCTGTCTCCCGGTTTCACCGGCGCGGGCGGCGGGACGGATCGACGCGTTCTACGCGATCAAGGACCGGGCGATCACGGCGATGCAGTTCGAATCGGATCCGGAACCGGTACGTCAGATGCAAGTCGACGAGGCTCGCCGGCATCTGCGACAGGTTCGCTCGGAGGATTGTGTCCCGATCGAAGCGAACCGGCCGGCGTTGTTCTCGGCCGCGGCGATGGCGTTGTTAACGGTCGGCATCGTCATGTTCGATGAAGCGCGACGTGGCGAGTCGGTTGAGGTGCGGCCTGTCGCGTTGGCCGTCGACCAAGCGTCGTTGCTCCGCGACACGATGCTCTCGGAAATCCGACAGCTTCAGGAGGAGCAGGATGTCCCCGAGATCGAATCGTTGACGGATCGGTTGGAGGAGTTGATCGACGAGATGGAGGCCGAGGCGATCGACGAGCGAGATTTGATGGCCAAGCTTTCGGAGATGGAGCAGGCGGTCGCGGAGGCTCGCGACGCGATGCGGTTGGAGATGACCGACGCGCAATTGAAGGGGTTGGCCGAGGCGTTGCAGTCGTCGGAGGCGATGAAGCGGGCTGCGGCGGCGATGGAGAACGAGCGGTACGACGAGGCGGGCGAGGAGTTGAAGGCGATCGATCCGAGTGCGATGAGCGACAAGGAACGTCGTGCGGTCGCGGATGATCTTAAAAAGTTTCTGAGCAAGCTTCCGCCGGGCCAGAAAGGAGAGCTCTCTGACGCCGCGGGCGAGATCCGGGAAGGGCTTGAGAAGAAGAATGACGGTCAGTGCAAGGGCGGACTCAAGAAGCTGGCCGGGTTGTGCAAGAAGCAGGGGAACTGCAAGAAGATCGGCGAGTGCATGGCGTGCCAGCTGAACCGTTTGGCGGCTTGCAAGGGTGCGTGTCGCGGAAACAAGAACGGCGGCAAGGGCGTCGCGAAGTCGGACTCGCCCTCCAACAGTTGGGGCTCCGGGGAGTCGGGGACTCCGAACGACGGCGACAAGACGGAGCTCGATTCGAACCGCCAAGAGGAACCGTTGTCGGGGGTCCAAGGGGAGGGGCCGAGCGAGTCCGAAGTGATCGAAGCCCCCGAGGGTGAACAGTCGGCCGCGCGAGCGTACGCCCAGCGTTACCAAAAGTTTCGTAGCGAAGCGGAGGCGGTGCTCGATAGCGAGCCGTTACCGCTGGGGCATCGCGACACGGTGCGGCGATACTTCGAGAACATTCGGCCGGACAACGGCACGCCGGAGTGACCGATGCGCTTCCCGTCCTCACGTTCCTTTCGGTCCTTGTGAAAACGTTTTCACGCCGTGAACGGGCACCCCGATCGGTTCGGCATCGGGATCGATGAGGGGACCGCGATGGTCGTTGGTCCGGCTACAGTGGTCGTTGATCCGGCTACAATGGGTCGATGGTTTTTCCACGGATCGCATCGAACGAACCGATCAGACGCTTGCCCGCCGTCTGCCCGTTGTGGCGATGGGCGATCGTGGCGTTGTGGGGACTGGTCCCTTCGAACGCTGACGCGGTCGACTTTGAAACCGACGTCGCGCCGATTTTGCAGTCGCGGTGTCTCGGCTGTCACGGGCCGACCGGCGAAGGGGGGGTGCGGCTGGACCGTTTTGATGACGCGGCGGAGACGTTGGTCCCGGGCGACCCCGGGGCGAGCCGGCTGATCGAGCAGGTCAGCGGTCGTGAGCCGGCGATGCCGCTCGACGGCGATCCGCTTTCCGGGGCCGAAGTCGAGACGCTGCGGGCTTGGGTTGCCGCCGGGGCGAGTTGGCCGCAAGACCGGTTGCTCGAGGACGGTCCCGCAAGCGACCTCGATTGGTGGAGTCTGCGTCCGATCGCGGCGGTCGAACCGCCACGTCCCGGGCATCCCATCGACGCGTTTCTCGATGCGCGATTGGAGGACGCGGGGCTGGACCCGTTCGGACCGGCGGACCCGGCCACGCTCTATCGCCGGCTCTGTTACGACTTGACGGGGTTGCCCCCGGATCCGGAGCGGGCGGCGACGTTTTCCGCCCTTGAACTCGAGTCGGTTGTCGACGAGATGCTCGCTTCGGAGGCGTTCGGCGAAAAGTGGGGGCGGCGTTGGCTTGACCTGGCCCGCTATGCCGAGACGCACGGTTACGACAAGGACAAGCCACGCGAGCACGCTTGGCCGTACCGCGATTACGTGATCGCGGCGCTCAATGACGACAAGCCGTACGACCGATTCGTGCAAGAACAGATTGCGGGGGACGCGTTGTTCCCGGGCGATCCCGACGGCGTCGTCGCGCTTGGCTTCTTGGCCGCCGGGCCGTGGGATTTCATCGGGCACGTCGAAGTCGGCGAGGCGAAGGTCGACGGACGGATCGCGAAACACCTCGACCGGGACGAGATGATTTCGGCGGTGTTCAACGTGTTCGCTAGCACGACGGTGCAGTGCGCGCAGTGTCACCATCACAAGTTCGATCCGGTGTCGATGGAGGATTACTACCGGCTGCATGCGGTGTTCGCCGCGGTCGATCGGGCCGACCGTCCGATCGGCCCCGGTCGCGGATCGGACGAAGGTACCGGATCGGACGAAGGTGCCGGAGTGGGGAAGAGAGACGAGCGGGCGAAGGAGACTGTGGGGGGGACGGGGCGAACCGTGTTCGCCGTCGCGACCGAGTTCGAGCCGCAGGGGAAGTTTGTCGCGACGGGCGGCGATCCGCGGCCGATCCGGCGATTGAATCGGGGCGACATTCGGAGCCCGGGCGATCCGATGTCTCCGGGAATGCCGCCGTTGTGGCCGGGAGCTGACGCCGAGTTCGTTTTGTCACCCGATGCCGACGAGGCGAACGCCCGGGCGGCGTTGGCGTTGTCGCTGACCCGGCCCGAGAACCCGCTTTTGTGGCGATCGATCGTCAACCGGCTTTGGCACTGGACGTTCGGGCGTCCGATCGTGGAGACGCCGAACGACTTCGGGCGGATGGGGGCGAAACCGAGCCATCCTCGGTTGCTCGACTATTTGGCCGCGCGGCTTCGGGATGACCCGCGGCATTCGCTCAAGTCGATCGTGCGGCTGTTGGTGACCAGCGAGGCGTACCGTCGCGGGTCGGGGCACGACGCGGCGGCTGCGGAAATCGACTCGGGCAACGTCAACTTGTGGCGTTTCAACCGCCGGCGGATGACGGCGGAAGAGTTTCGCGACTCGCTGTTGGCGATCAGCGGATTGCTTCGGGTCGAGGACCGCGGCGGGCCGAGTTTCCGTGATTTTGTGATCGAGAAGCCGAAGCATTCGCCCCACTACGAATACCACCTCCACGATCCCGACGACCCCGCCTGTCATCGGCGTTCGATCTATCGTTTTGTCGTCCGCTCGCAGCCCCAGCCGTTGCTGACGGCGCTCGATTGCCCCGACCCGTCGCTCAGCGTGCCGGGGCGTGACGAGTCGACGACGGCGGTGCAGGCACTCGCGCAGTGGAACAACCGGTTCGTCGAATCGATGTCGCGACACTTCGGCGAGCGGATCGGGCGTCACGTCGGCGATCCGAAGGATCGAGCTGCCGACCCGGTCGGGTTCGCGTGTGAGACCGCGCTGGGGCGTCCACCTGACGAGCGTGAGCGGGAGTTGCTCGAGGCGTACCTTCGTGAACACGGCGCCGCGAACCTCGCGCGGGTCGTGTTCAACATGAACCGATTCGTCTATATCGATTGACGACGCTTGACGGATTGACGACGCGTGCGTCGGTCACGGCGTCTCGGTCGTCACGCGCGAAGCCGACCATCGACGCAGACCACCAGTGGAATCGCCATGCAGCGACGAAATTTTCTTGCCGGCGGCCTTGCCGGACTCGCGCTCGCGGAGCTGCTCGGCCGCGACACGGCGGCGGCGGAATTGCAGGGTGTGGTTTCGACGCCGCATCATCGGCCGAGGGCGAAGCGGGTCGTGCAACTGTTCATGGCTGGGGCCGCGAGCCCGATCGACACGTTCGACCACAAGCCGTTGTTGTCGCGACGGCACGGCGAGCCTTGGGACCCGGGGGAATCGGTCGAGTTGTTCCAGAGCAAGCCGGGGGCCTGTTTCGGGAGCCCGTGGAAGTTCCGTCCGTACGGCGAAAGCGGGAAGCAGTTGAGCGAGATCGTCGCCCCGCTCGGCGAGGTCGTCGACGACATCGCGTTCGTGCACAACGTGGTCGGCAAGACGGGCGTCCACAGCCAGGGGACGTTGCTTCAGACCACGGGGTTCCAGTTACCGGGGTTCCCCAGCGGCGGGTCGTGGGTGGGTTACGCGTTGGGGTGCGAGACCGAGAATTTGCCGGCGTTCGTGGTGCTCCCGGACCATCGCGGGTTGGCGTCCAACGGGGCAAAGAATTGGGGCAACGCGTTTTTACCGGCGGAGCACCAGGGGACCGTGATCCGCCCCGGAGATGACGAGCCGATCGCCGACCTGCATCCGCCCGCCAGCGATTTCGTCACCCCGGCGAGCGAACGGGAGGGGTTGCGATTGCTTCAGGCTCTGAATCGGCGACACGCCCAAAGCCGGCCGGGCGACGATCGGTTGCTCGCCCGTGTCCGTTCGTATGAGCTGGCCGCGGCGATGCAGATCGAGGCAACCGACGCGCTCAACGTTTCGTCGGAACCGTCGTACATCCAGGCGATGTATGGGCTTGCCCCGGAGGGTCCCGGGGTCGACGACCGCGAAATCAACGCCAAGGCGGAGTCGGAGTTTTTCGGGCGTAAATGTCTCGTCGCCCGCCGTCTGCTCGAGCGGGGCGTCCGCTACGTGCAGGTCTGGAGCGGCAACGACAACGGGCACCCCCGGCGGAACTGGGACAGCCACGAGGACGTCAAACGGGACCACGGCCCGTTGGCGATCGGGATGGCTCGCGGTGCGGCGGCGTTGATTCGTGACCTGCGACAACGCGGGATGCTCGACGATACGCTGATCGTGTGGACGACCGAGTTCGGCCGCATGCCTTGTTCTCAAGGGAGCAAGGGACGGGATCACAACCCGTTCGCGTTCACGAACTGGTTCTGCGGCGGCGGCGTCCGGGGGGGGACGTATGGCGAGAGTGACGAGTGGGGGTACAAGCCGCTCGACCGCGATCGGCCGACGACGGGTTATGATGTGCATGCGACGATGCTGCACCTGTTGGGCATCGATCACACCCGATTGAGCGTCCGTCACAACGGCATCGATCGGCGACTGACCGACGTGCACGGGCACGTGATTCGCGAAATGCTTTCCTGACCGGGCCCCGGCCCATCCCCGCACGACGGACGATCGAATGACTTCATCTCGCGACAACGAACGCATGGTACGGCTGACGTCGCGGCCGACCGAACCGCTGGCGGCGATGATCGCCGGCGCGTTGCGGGACGCGGGAATCCGCGCGGTGTTGACCGGTCAATACACCGCCGGCTTCAAAGCCGAAGCGCCGGGCTGGGTTGCCGTCAACGTGTTCGAATCGGACCGGGAAGCGGCTGAGAAAGTGATGGCGGAGTTGCAACCGGGCGACGCCGCCGATGTCGACTGGTCGCAAGTCGACGTCGGCCGACCGGTCGATGGCGTTTAGGGATTGATGCCGCGGAGTCTTTATGAACCGACAGCCGAGAGGAGAGTTGACGATGAGTGGGATGTGGAGCCGATCTTGGCGAGGGTGGCGTGCCGTCGCGGCGATCACGGCGGCGGGTTTGGCCATGGCGAGCCTGTCGACCGGACGTATCGCTTCGGGGGACGAGGTCGCTTCGGGGGACGAGGTCGCTTCGGGGGACGGGGCACCGCCGAACGTGGTGCTGATCGTTGCGGACGATCTCGGGTATCGCGAGGCGGGATGCTTCGGGCAAGAGAAGATCCGCACGCCTCGGCTCGACGCGTTGGCCCGCCAGGGTGTGCGGCTGACGCAGCATTATTCCGGGAACGCCGTGTGCGCCCCGTCGCGATGCGTGTTGATGACGGGAAAGCACCCCGGTCACGCCGTCGTCCGGAACAACCGTTCGACGCCGCCGGAGGGGCAGTGGCCGATTCCCGATGAGGAGGTGACGATCGCGGAGTTGATGCGGGATCAGGGTTATGTCACCGGGGCGTTCGGGAAGTGGGGGCTGGGCGGACCCGAATCGCCGGGGCGTCCTTTGGCACAGGGTGTCGATCGGTTCTTCGGATACAACTGCCAGGCGCACGCGCACAGCTACTACACCGATTACTTGTGGGACGACCAACGGCGGGTTCGGCTCGACAACGACCCGCCGGTGCCGGGGCACGCGTCGTTACCCGAGGGGGTGGACCCGGCCGACCCGCGTAGCTACGACGTGTTCAAGGGGAACGAGTATGCTCCCGATCGGATCAACGAGGAGGCGGTCGCGTTCGTCCGCGAGAACGCGTCCGCGGCGAAGAGCGGGGACCGGCCGTTCTTCCTTTACTATCCGACGATCATCCCGCACGTCGCGTTACACGTTCCCGACGAGGAGTTGAAGCCGTATCTCGATCTGGGTTGGCACGACCCGCCGTTCACCCGTGCGAGCGGCCGGGGTTACACGCCCCACTTCACGCCCCGCGCGGCGTACGCGGCGATGATCACGCGGATGGATCGGTACATCGGGAACGTGCTCGACGAACTCGAGCGTCACGGTTTGAGCGACAACACGCTCGTGATCTTCAGCTCGGACAACGGCACGACGCATTTGAAGGAAGAGGTCGACTACGATTTCTTTGAGAGCGTCGGCGAGCTCCGTGGGTTGAAGGGGTCGTTGTACGAAGGGGGGATCCGCGTCCCGACGATCGTCCGTTGGCCCGGGAAGGTCGAGCCGGGGACCACGAGCGACTACGTCAGCGGGTTCGAGGATTGGATGCCGACGATTCTAGACGCGGTCGGTGGTGGCGACGACGTCCCCGACGAGACCGACGGGATCAGTCTGGTCCCGGTGTTGCAAGGGGAGTCTCAGGAGCCGCGACCGTATCTGTACCGGGAGTTCCCGGCTTACGGGGGCCAGCAATCGATCCGCGTCGGGGACTGGAAAGCGATCCGGCAGAACATGACCCGGGGGAACCTGGAGATCGAGTTGTACAACTTGGCCGAGGACGTCGCGGAGGAGAATGACGTCGCGGATGAGCATCCCGAGGTGGTCAAGCGGCTCGCGAAGATGATGGAGGAGAGTCGCGAGCCATCGGAGTTGTTCCCGTTGATCCCGATCGACGCCCCGCCGCGGGGGCGGCGTTAACGAAACAAGCCCGGTGCACGCTTTCGCGATTCGCCGGGCTTGTTGGTTTCGCTAGGTGTCACCGTGGACGGCGACCTTCGTTCTCGAAGCGGCGGCGTGCCGACCGCACGGCGGGGGATCGGGCGCGGTTACCACATGTACTCGGCACCGAACGTGAATCCTTGGAGAACCAGGTCGTCGAAGACGATGCCCGGGGCGTTTGGGGCTTCGACGTTGTCGACGAAGTCGAAGATCGCGTCTCGATCGACGGTTCCGACGGCGACGTCTTCGATGGCGAGCAGATAATAGGAGCCGCGAAGCGACCAGGAGTGGCTGAAGCGGTACACGAGTGACGTTTCGAGTTCGCCGGCGATCGTGCTGTCGCTGCTGCCGCTGTTGACGGTGACTGATCCGGGGTTGCCGGCGTCGATCGAGTTGGCACTCAGGTCGATGCGTCGATCGATGTCGTTGTTGAGCCAAGCCCCTTTGACGCCGACACCGAGGTTGACGCCGGGGATCATGTTCCACCACAGGTCGCCACCGAGTTGGGCCCCGGCGAGGTTGTTCTTCAGCACGTCTTGGGAGGAGAAGAAGTTCGCCCCTTGGTCGCCGAAGGTGGAGAAGAGCAGGCCGTTGTCGTAGCGGAGGTAGCGGACCCCGACCAGCCACGAACCTTGGATGCGGCAGTTCGGTCCGACCGTCCGACGGCGGTAATTGACTTCGCCGCTGTGGAACCGGCTCGACATGTCGATGCTGTGGAGATACGAACGGTCGGTGTCATCGAAGCCGTTGTTCGGGTCGGTGCCGAACAGGCTGACGAACGAGAACAGGTCGGAATCGCTCGTCGTTTCCAGCTGAACGTCGGCCCCTTCGTCCCATTCGTTGTTGCCGAGGTAGGTGACTTCGAGGCTCCCGCCGGGCCCGAGGAGGATCGCCCCGGAGACGCGGAAGCCGGCTTCGAGGTCGGTCGACCCGACGTCCCCGAGGTCGAGGACCGGGATCCCGCCGGGGTCGGCGCCGAACTTCGTGAGCGTCCCGCCCGGGCCGAGTCGGTTGTGGCCGAGGAACACGGCGTCGGCGGAGACGTCGTACCAGCGTTGGGCACACTGGCCGGCGTCGCCGTAGGGGAGCAGCGAATGGAGTGCGAGCGGGACGCCGCCGAACAGGTGGCAGAGGTCTGCAAACCCATCCCCGCCGCAGCCGCCGCACGCGAGGCAGGAGCCGCGGAGTTTCCCGAGGATCCCACCGCCGCCAAGCGGTCCGCCGCAGCCGCAACCGCCGGGGGCGCCACAGGCGCCTCCGCAGCTCATCCCGTCGCAGCCCGCTCCGTCACAGTAGCCTGGGCCATAGAGTCCGCCGTCGAGAGGAGCGCCTTGGCCGGCGTACTCGACCGGCATCCCACCGCCCGGGCCAGCCATCGGGTTCGGGCCAGCCATCGGGTTCGGGCCAGCCATCGGGTTCGGGCCAGCCATCGGGTTCGGGCCGGCCATCGGGTTCGGGCCGGCCATCGCCGCGTGTTGCTGTGGCGGCATCATCCCGCCGGGGACGGCATAGCTGCTCGGTTGAGCGCCGTAGCCCGGCATTCCCGGGCTTGGGGGATAGGACTGGGCCGCGGCCGATCCGGCGATCGCGAAGACCGCGGTCAGGGTTGCGGCGAGGGTCCACGGTTGGCGGCAAATCGGGTCACCGTCACGCCGAGGGTGACAACTGTTTCGGGACTGAGTCATTCGGTGCATCGCAAACGTCTCCGCGGCCGTTGCCGCCTCACAATGGGCCGGTACTAATTCCGTGCCTCCCACGGCCGACCGATCGGTCGGACGCCGCGACAGGCCCCCCTGTCTCTCGTTCTCAGGTCATTGAAGTGGAACGCCCGTTGCGGCCAGATCATCACTACGATCCGCCGTTGCCGAACAACCCCTTCAGCCGGAGTTATCGGCACCAGACCTCGAGTGGGTTTGATCATTCCGCACGATACAAGTGGGAAAACTTTGACGGGCGGGCGGCTTCCGGTCGTGCCCGACGGGTAAACTGGAGGGCCGTTTCGAGGGTCAGGCGAGCGGAGAGGGGGTTGGGGCGTGATGGACCGAACGTTTCTTGAGGGGATGCTTCGCCGTGTCGCGGATGGCGAACTTTCGGTGTCCGAGGCGACGACCCGATTGATCGATCCTCCGGATGAGTCTGCGGAACCGGTCGAGTCCCTCCGCTCGCTGGTCGCCCGACTCGGTCCGCCACCGCCCGATGTGGTCGCGGCTTGGGAGGCGTCGCTTGAGCGTGAGGCGGGTGACGGGGATATCGGGTCACGAATCCCGTCGACGTTCGCCGGACTGGATCGTGACCGGTGGGGCGTCGACGCGAGGGGGCAGCTCCGGCCGTGGGACGGGCTCGGGGGCCGAGGCGGGTTGGATGATGCGGTGGGAGCGCGCGACGGGGAGGGCGTGATCGACGCGGTGAAGCCGGGCCTCGGTGAATCGGTTGTCGGTGAATCGGTTGTCGGTGGAGGGGTCGGTCGGGAAACGGGCACGAGCACGAGCACGAGCACGAGCACGAGCACGAGCACGAGCACGAGCACGAGCACGAGTACGAGTACGAGTAGGAGCACGAGCACGAGCACGAGGAGGGGGCGGAGTCGGGGAGCTTTGGTTCGGCGGGGCGGGTGGCGTGGGTCGCGGCGGAGACGGCGGATTGTGGCGTTGTCGTTGGCGGGGCTGTTCGGCGGGGTAGCGGTCGTCGGGTATCGAGCGGCCGGCTTTCAGCGTCATGGCGAGGGTTCCGCGAGCGGTTCGTTGCGGTCTGCCGCGACGGGATCGGGGTCTGGGGTGGCTTCCCGATCGATGCCGCCTTCCGAGGCCGATGTGGATGCGGGGGAAGACGTGAGTCCTGGAGCGGGTTCGGGTAGGGAAGCCGGTTCGGATCGGGGCGACGGATCGGGGAGAACGCGGGGGTCGGACTCGACATCGGGGGAGGACGAACCGGTTGAGCTTTCGACGATTCTCGAATCGGGTCGGTTGTCTTCGGGGGAAGAGATCGATTTGTTTGCAGGGATCGATCGCGAGGCGGTCGGTGGGGAGCCGGTCGAGATCGAATTCACGCGTTCGGGCGAGCGGGAAGAAGGGAGGGCTGCAGGGGAGTCGAGTTCCGACGTCGCAGGTGGAAGCGCGTCGCCATCGTTCGTCACGTTGGGAGGTGATTCGGCGGTGCGGCTGTTTGAGGATATCCCCGCGGAGCTCCGCTTAGCGTTCCCGCACGAGAGCTCGTTGCGGCTGGTTTCCCGCGGTTCGGGAGGGGGTTGGGATGTCGAAGATTCCGACGGTGGCGTGCACCTCGCGACGATCGCCGCCGAGTCCGGCGGGGTGTCGTTGTGTTGGCGGGAGGGGGCTCGTCGTTCGGCGGCGGGCGGGCGACTGCGTCACGGGCGGTTGGTGACCGGTGACGGCCGCATCGTCTATTTGCGTCCGTCGGTCGTTGCCGACGCGGTACGTCTCGGTTTGCGATCGACCGACCGTTCGGTTGGCTGGGACGTCGGGGGCGGGCCGCCGATGCGGTCGGCGACGCTGGAGGCCGACATGTTGTTGCCGGAGACGATCGACGTCGGCTGGGTTGAGCCGATCGACTTGAGCAACCCCCGGCGGGGAGAGGGCTTGGCGGTGTTGTCGCTTGCCGACGACGAGACGGTGGCGGTCGCGGTGCGGATCGATTTTCGATGGACGCGCCGGTTATCGGTACAGCTTCGATACGCGGCGCGGCTTGACCCGGGGTTGCCGTGGCAGACGATCACGGCGGAGACGTTGGAATCGGCCCGGCGGTCGTTCGCCGACCGCGAGGTGGCGATCGGGGCTCGGGTCGCGGCGATCGAGTCGGCTTATGAGCGAGCCGGGAGGCGAGCGCGTCGTTCGATCCGGCCGCGACGTGACGCGGCGCGGCATGCGTCCGAATCGATCGGCGCGGCAGTCGCACGGATGCACACGCTCGATCGCCTATTCTCGGCGCTTGAGGAGGCGGGACGGATCGACGTCCGAGCGGGCGTGTCTTGGCCGGACGGTCGCCAGCCGGTATTGACGACGCGGCGTGGGTCGGAGGAACCGGCCCGCGAATCGCTACGGTGACGTCGGCATCGTGAACCCGGACGGCAAGGAGTACGACGTCCCGGTCCCGGGCTCGAAGACCTTTGCCGGTGGGGTCGGTCGATTCGGCGTCGTCTGGACGGGCGGCGTTTGAACGGGCGGCGTTTGGCTGGAGGGCGTTTGGCCGGAGGGCAACATCGAAGGGGGGCTCGCCACGTTCGTGTCGTCGGACTTGGGGCGGGTCGCGATCGATGTTTCGGGTTTGGCCGCCACGTGGCCGGGCGTCTCAGGGTGGTTGGGCGTC
This sequence comes from Pirellulaceae bacterium, assembly GCA_041685355.1. Taxonomy (GTDB): domain Bacteria; phylum Planctomycetota; class Planctomycetia; order Pirellulales; family Pirellulaceae; genus JAWLFY01. The sequence goes on from JAWLFY010000004.1 coordinate 12,073, forward strand.
TCGCCGTTCATTTGCTCGAGCATTTGGCGGGATCGATCGACGGCCCGTTGGATGGCGGTGTCGGAGTCGGCGAGCGGTTCGAACTGGAGTGTCTCGTTGAGGTGATCCCGTGCCTTGTCGGTGTGGCCGTTCTTGAAGTAGAGGTAGGCTATGTTGAAGTGGGCGACCGCGGGGCTGCTGTTGGCTTTCAGCGAGGCGAAGGCGGCATCTGGGTCCCCCGATTCGAACTGCACGGTGGCCAGGTGGTTGGCGTATCGCGAGTTATCGGGGGAGAGGGACAGGGCGTGGGAGATCCGCTCGATCGCTTCTTCGCGGCGTCCGAGTCGGCTGAGTGAGAGCCCCATGTCGTGATGGAGTTCGGGATCGTCGGGGGATTGTGCGATCGCCTTTTCGAAGAACGCCGCGGCTTGGCGATGGTTGCCTTGCCGGAAGTGGAGCCGGGCGATGTTGGTGAGCGCGGGGGTGTGGTTCGTTTCCCGTTCGAGCGCCTTGCTGTAGCTCTCCATCGCTTTGGCGAAGTTCCCGGTCGACTCCCAGAGTTGTCCGTTGGCGACGAACACTTCGGGGTTAACTTTGCCGGGCCGGTGGTCGAGCCGGAGCGGGTCATCGTCGGGGATGTCGTCACCGTCGGACGACTTGTCTCGTGTGAACAGGCCGGTGACCGAGCCGGTCGTTCTCACCACGGCGTCTTTCGTTTTGGTCCCGAACGAGGCGAGCCGGCTGGTGGTTGGCGTGTTCGGATCGGCGCCGAGGGTTTGATTCGGGCTGGGGGACGCTTGGGCGACGGCCCCAGCGGTCGGTGATGCCGGTTCGGACATCGGGTTCAGGGGGGCGAGCGACATGCCGCTGCCGGAGCAACCGGCGGTCCCGCCGAGCACCGACCCGGCGATCAGCGCCGCGAGCCAGGCTCGACGCTTGGGTTGCGACGTGTTCACGGTCCGATTCTCCCAATGGGAACGGTCTGCCGGGGCGGAGGGGCCGCGGCGAGACGAGGGGTCGATCTGATGATTCCAATCAGGAAGATCGGCCGGTCGGCGTGGGAAACTTCAGTGCCTATCCGAAAAGGGGTCCGACCCTTTGTAGATTTCCAGCTGACATTGCGTTAACGGGGTTTTCCGTGTCCTTGGGTGACTACCGGCTCGCTCCAAGAGAGGGTCGGACCCCTTTTCGGATAGCGCTCAGTCCGTTCTGGGATCGGGGTGAAACGAAGAACGCCGACGGGGAGCACCCCGCCGGCGTTCGATACGAATCGTGATGGTCGGTCGTTGACCTTAGCGACGCGGGTCGAACCCGGTCTGTGCGATCTCTTCTTCGTCTTGGATGATGATCCGTGGGGTGACCATCATCATCAGGCTACTCGATTCGCGACCGACCGAGACGTTCCGGAAAAGTCGGCTCAGGTAAGGGATCTTGCTGAGCATCGGGACACCCCGTTCGGAGCGACCTTCGGAGAGCCGTTTGATCCCGCCGAGCAGGATCGTGCCTCCGTCCGGGACGCTCACGGTGGTGCTGATCGTGGTGATCGCGAACGTCGGCAGCTGGACCGTCGTACCGGAGATCACTTCTTCCTCTTCCTCGTCCTCTTCGATGTCGTCTTCGCCGTCACCGGTGGTGTCTTCGCGGTTGCGGCTGCTCCGCCGCGATCGCCGTTCGCCTTCGAACGTGAAGGTGTCGACGTCCCCGATTTGGCTAAAGAACGGCACCAGCGTGAGCCGGACGAACCGTTTGTCGTCGCTGACGACGCCTTGAACGTTCAGCTGGGTTCCTTCGTTGAGGACCACGATCACCGGTTGCTGGGCGACCGCGAAGTCGCCGACGACCGGGGTGATACTCGTCACGAAGGGCCGTTGCACTTGGTCGGTGATGCTGGCGAGTTGACCGTCGAAGAGGGTCACCTTGGGGGCCTGCATCACGTTCGTTCGGGCGTCACCCTGGGCGGCTTGAAGGAAGAAGAACGCCTCGATGTCGCTGAGGATTGCGAACCCGAGGGTCGTCGCACTTTGCACGTCAAACCCGCCAAACGTCGGCGTGATCCCGAACGCGTTGTTATTCATCCGCACGTCGAAGTCGGCGGTGGGCAACCCGTCGGCGCCGAACCCGACGGTGACGCTCGAGCCGTCATCCTCGTCGGGGAGCCTGGAGATGTTGTCGTCGAATTGCAGGTCGAAATCGACCCCGATCTGTTCGAAGAAGTTGTCCGACAGCGTGATGAACCGGACCTCGATCGTGATCTGCAGGTTTTGCAGCCGCCGCAGCGACTCGAGCAGGTCGGCAATTTGGTCGTGGACATCGCTCGTGGTGCTGACGACGAGGCTCAGGTTTTGCGGGTACTCGAACATGTTGCTCGGCCCGCCGACCGCTTCCCAGGTGTCGGGATTAACGGTGGTTTGGATCAGCTGTTTCAGCGACTCGAAGTCGGCGAAGGCTGCCCCGCCTTGGCCGCCGACTCCGGCGTTGTTCGGGCCGAATCCGCTGGAGCTGCCCATCGGGTGGTACTGGCCGAGCATGTTCGGGCCCATCGACGCGGGGGAGGCGGACTTTGCCATCCCGGTACCGAGGTCGGTGGCGGAGACCGGCATGATCTGCACGTCGGATTGCGGCCGCGCCATTTGGTAGGCGGCCCGCAGGGCGCCCGGGAGCCCGTCTTCGTAACTTGTCGAGAAGTTAGGGATCGGTGTCACCAGGTCGGCGACTTTGTAGGTACGGGTTTCGACCCGGCTCCGTTTCGCCTCGTTGCTGGTGATGATCAACGCGTCATTCTCGATCACGTACGAGCAATCGAGGGTATCGAGCATGATGTTGAGCGCGCTTTTGAGGAACACGCGGTTGTTGAGTTGCAGCGTGATCGGGGTGCTGCTTTCGACCCGGATCGCGGACAGCGCTCGGCGGTCGAGCACGATGTTGATGTTCGTGACCGCCGACAGTTCCTGGATCACTTCGCTGAGGGGCCGATCGCGATAGTTGATCTCGACTTCCTGCGTCGACAGCTTCTGCTTGATCTCCCGTTCGCGGGGACTCAGGCGTGAATCACTCCCGTCGCCCGAAAGCCGGCGGTTGGAGAGGTCTTCCCATTCGCGGGCGTCGCCGAACTCGAGTGGCAGGTTGGGGTTCGCGGTGATCGCGCTCCGTTCGACGTCGAGCATCGATTTGACGAACGAATCCTCGAGCTGATCGCGGACCTCCTGGTTCATCAACAGTCGAGTCTTCATCCGGCTTTGCATCAGCATGCTTTGGGCGATCGTCGAGTCGGGTTTGAGCTCGGCGACCTGTTTGGCGACGACTTCGGCTTCGGGGAACCGTCGCTGTTCGATCAGCTCGTTGAACTCTTCGACGAGGTTGGTGACCTCTTCTTCGATGCGTCCCGAGCGGGCCTGCTCGATCGCCATGTCCGACTTGACGGCTTCGTTGCGAACCTGCAGGTCGATCTCGGCTCGGTTGGCTTCGACGTAGCGGTTTTGCTCGGCGAGGGCGCGATTCACCAGTGCGGCCATCGAGCGTTTCGCGGCATCGTCGACGTTGCTCGCCTCGATCCGGCTGAGCACGCGTTCGAGTTTTTCGACCGCCTCGAGAGGCTTGGTCGTTTTCATTTGATTCGTCGCGGTGAGTTCCGCCTGGACTTCGCGGTACAACCGCTGCGTTGCGGTTTGTGATTCCAGTTCGGCCCGTTCGATCGGCGTCATCGGCTTCACCGGTTCGGCCGATCCGTCGCCCTTGGGGGCGGGGAGCCGTGTCGGCTGCAGCAGCGTGAGTTTGTCTTGCAGTTGGGCGCGGGTGGCGAGGTCGAGTTCCGATTCGAACTTCCAAGCTTCAAGGAACTTCGTGCGTGCGAGTCCTTTGTCGCCGGCGGACAACGCTTTCATCCCTTCGCGGAACAGCCGTTCGCCGGGGCCATCGCCCTCGGGCAGTTCCGTTTCGCCTTGGACGGGGCGAACGTTTCCGCCCGGATTGTCGCCGGCCGCGTTTTGGAACAGCATTTGGGCGATTTCGCCGGCGTCACCGGGGGTGCCGCCACCGACGGCCGGTCGGACGTCGCCGGCCGATGTCGGCAAGCCGACGCGGCGTGCGGCCGATTCGGCGTCGAGGACGAACTCCCAGACCCGGGGGTCGGCGGGGGCGAACGCCGACTCGGGGACGTTCAGTTTTTGCGCCCGTTGGGCGTGTGTGAGGGCTTTGGCGATGTCGCCGCGGTCGAGTGCGGCGCGGCCGGTCGCGATCAGCCGCAAGGCCTCCCGCTTCCGTTCCGCCACCGGAGACTTCGCCGTGATCGCCGGGGACCCCGACGCTTTGGAGTCTCCGTCCGACGACGAGGTGTCGGCCGGCGGTTGGGCGGCGAGCCCTTCCGAAGGCATCGAGACCTGGGCGACCAGTTCCGTGGTTGCGACCAGCCAAAACACTGCGGCTAGGCGGACCACCCGAGGGTTCGGCATGGGTGCGAGGCGTTTCAACGCGACTCTCCTTCTTCGCGACGGCACGGCAATCGTGATTTACTCTACAAGCGGCCAACTGGGGCAACCGTTCGGCTGTCAGCAATCTGGCTGACCCCCGTCCGAGCTGGCTAACCTTCGTCCGTGGAGGCGGCCCGCGCTTCGGAGGTCTCCGCGCGGACGTATCCGCTGCGGAGAGATTCCCGGTTTGGGGCGGGAATAGGGTCTGACGGCCGCAGGTGTCAACCCCGGATGCGGTTTTTTCGGAAGACTTTCCGTGACCGTCCGTGCGATCGGTGATCCGTTATCATGACGACCCGTTTTGGCATCCTCCTCTACCGCGTTCGCTCCCCGTTTTCGCGCCTACGCAGGAATCTTCGAAATGAATCATCCTCCGCCGACTCTCACGAGATCGTTGTGTGGGCCAGTCGTCGGCCTGGTGGCCTTGATCGCCTTGGCAGCCTCGGGGGCCGGTGACGCGACGGCGCAGCGGGCGGACGTGACGCGTCCCGAAGCGGGGATCGAGCCGTTTCTGGGTGAAGCGCGGATGACGGCGGCGGATCTGTTTCCTGACGAACGGTTCCCCAACGTCGTCGTGGCTCGCGACGGCACGATCGTCGCGACTTGGGGGAGCCACCGGGTTCGCGTCCGGCGTAGCGAAGACGGCGGCGAGACGTGGGGGCCGGAGATCGCGGTCGGGGAAGGGATCCACGGCGGCGGCGTGATCGTTGACGAGCGGACGGGCGATTTGTTGCTGTTCACCCATCCCGAGCATCCGCCCCGTGACGGGATGCCGGCGGCGCGGACGCTGTACCGCAGCAGCGATCATGGGAAGAGCTGGGTCGAATCGGATGCCGAGTTTCGTCCGGACGCTGGCGGTTATCTCCCGTCGCTGCACATGATGGAACACGGGACCACGCTGGTCCGTGGCGAACATGCCGGGCGTCTGATCCGGCCGGCTCGCGTCTATCGACGCTCTCCCGAGCGTTACTGTGACACGATCTACAGCGACGACGGCGGGAAGACTTGGCTCGCCGGTGAACCGTTTCCGGTGAAGGGGACCGGCGAGGCCGCGTTGGTCGAGCTCTCCGACGGACGGTTGTTGGCGTCCACCCGGTACAGCTTTTTTCCGGAGAACGAGACGCTTCGTCACCAGCGATTGCACGCGTACAGCGACGACGGCGGGGTGAGTTGGCACGATCCGTTCTTTTCCGACTCGGTCCCCGACGGCCCCCGGTATCGAGGGACCGACCGTCGCGGGGCGAACTACAACGGACACTTCGGTTTGTTCGGAGGGCTGTGCCGGTTGCCGGTCGCCGGTCACGACGTGTTGATCACGAGCAACGCCGACCATGACGGGCACGAGCGGGTCCGGCTGACGGTGTGGGCGAGCTTCGACGGTGGGCGGAGCTGGCCTGTTAAACGGCTCGTCCACGAAGGTCCGAGCGCGTACTCGTCGCTCACCGCCGGGCGCCCCGGGACGGCGGGGGAAGGTCAGATTTATCTGCAGTACGAATACGGCGAGGGGGATCGGCAGTACGTCGGTTGCAAGTTGGCACGTTTCAACTTGAGTTGGTTGTTGGACGGGGAATCGACGGGTGACGGCGAAGTCCCCGAGCGATTCGCCGAGGGACGTTGATCGGGGCGAGATGGTTAAGTTTCTGCATACGGCGGATTGGCAAATCGGGATGAGGGCGGCGCACGTCGGGGCGGTCGGCGGACGGGTCCGCGGCGAACGGCTGCAGGCCGCCCGCCGCGTCGTGACGGTCGCGAACGAGAGCGCCGCCGAGTTTCTGATCGTCGCCGGGGACACGTTTGAGGACAACGCGGTCGATCGGTTGCTCGTTCAGCAAGTCGCCGACATCTTGGCGGGCTTTCGCGGACCGGTGTTTTTGATTCCCGGCAATCACGACCCGCTGGTGCCCGGCTCGGTTTGGGAACACGCGTCGTGGAAGTCGCATGCGAACCTGCGGGTGTTGACGGCGGACGAGCCGGTTGAAGTCGCCGGCGTGACGCTGTATCCGTGTCCGCTACACGAGAAGTATTCGCCCCGCGACCCCACGCGTTGGATCGATGCCCGGGACGATTCGCGGGTCGCGATCGGGATCGCCCACGGGACGGTGGAGGGAGTCGCCCACGGGGAGCTCGACTACCCGATCCCGCGTGACGCCGCGGACCGCGCCGGGCTCGATTATCTGGGGCTCGGACATTGGCACTCGTTCGCCTCCTATCCGCCGCCCGGAGGTTCGCCGTTTGGCGGGAGCTCGGCGGGGGCGGGCGGGACTTCGGCGTTGGGATCATGGGACGGGGGGGCGTCTCGGGCCGAATCGTCTCGGGCCGAATCGTCTCGGTTGGCTTATTCGGGGACGCACGAGACGACGAAGTTCGGCGAGCGTGACAGCGGCAACGCGTTGTTGGTCGAGATCCCGGCGCGTGGCGAGATGCCGCGGTTGACGCCGATCCGCACGGGCGGGTTGACTTGGCGGGTGATCGAACGGGGGCTCGCCGACGACGGTGACGCGGCCCGGCTTCGGCAAGAGTTGGAGGCGATCGGTGCGGCCGACACGACGCTGCTCGACGTGCGGCTTCGCGGCGTGCTGGGTCGCGACGACGAGTCGGAGCTGAGGCGGATGGAAGAGTTACTTCAGGCGCGGTTCCTGTTCGGCCGACTCGACGCGTCGGGGGCCGTGCCACGTCCGGACGACGACCGATGGCTTGACGAGTTGCCGGCCGGGGTGATTCGTGAAACGGCGCGGCAGATCCGATCGTGGTCCGATCCCGGTTGGGTCGAAGGTCGTCCCGAGGCCGCGTCGCCGGAGGTCGCGACGCGGGCGCTGTTGGAGCTGTACCGGATGCAGCGGGAGGCGGGCGAGTGATTCTACGGGGGATCGAGATCCAGGGATGGCGTTGTTTCGCCGGGGCGGCTTCCGTCGGTCCGCTGGGCGACGGGTTGAACATCATCCATGGGCCCAACGGCGTGGGTAAATCGACGTTGATGTCGGCGGTCGCGCGGGGGCTGTTCGATAGCCACTCGGTGCGCGGGGCGGACATGCTCGCGCTGCGTCCTTGGGGCCGTGATTTGTCGCCGAAGGTAACGATCGAGTTCGATCACGAGGGAGAACGGTTTCGCTTGACGAAGCAGTTCTTGCAGGGTGCCGCGTCGGTGCTGTCTCGGATGGAAGGGGAGCGGTTCGTCCCGTTGGCGGAGAACCGCGAGGCGGACGACCGGGCCCGCGGGCTGCTCGCGGGGGACGCGCCCGGAAGGGGCGCGACCGACGCACGCCACTGGGGTCTGGCACAGATCCTTTGGGCGACTCAGGGAAGTCTGCAGATCGAGCAGCTCGCGGGTCGCACCAGGGCGACGATCGAGGACGCGTTGGGGGCGCAAATCGCGGCTCCCGGGAGCGACGCGATCGAGAAACGGATCGTTGACCGTTACGGCAAAATCTTTACCGGCACCGGTCGGCTCCGTTCGGGGACCACCGCGCCGGCGATCGTCGCCAAGGCCGCGCGGCTTGAGGCCGCGGCGAAGGAACGTGACACGTTGCGGCGTCGGCTCGAGGAGTTTGAAGAGGCGAGTCGCCGGATCGAAGATTTCGGCCAGGCCGCCGAGTCGGCTCGCCGCGAAGAGCAGGAGCTGAACGATCGGATCAAGACGCTCCGCGGCCAAGCCCAAGCGTACCGCGAACTGACCCATCGGCGGACGCTGCACCGGCAAGCCGCCGACGCAGCCGAAGAGGACTACCGTCGCCAAACGGACAAGCTTGAGGCGATCCGTGACGCCGAGAAGGAACTGGCGACGGTATCGCAAGGGCTAACCCAGCGACAGGCCGAGCTTCCCGCCCAGGCGAGTTTGGTCGAGCAGTGCGAACGGGATGTCGAGGCGGCCGAACTCCGAAAGGGGGAGGTCGTCGGGCGTCGTGGCGAGGTCACGGAGGCTCGGGGGATCGCCGAAACCGCCGACCGCTACGTCCGCACGCTGACCCGCCAGGACGAACTCGAGAAGCGGATTCATCGGCTCGAGTCGGCTGCCGAGGAGCTGAAACGGCTCCGCGCGTCGCGGGACGAGATCGTGGTCCCCGACCGATCGACGATGACCAAGATCGGAAAGCTGGCGCGACAGCGGGACGATTCGAGGCTCCGTCTCGACGCGGCCGTGATCACCGTCACCGTGACTCCGGAAGCGGATCACCCGCTACGGGTCATGCGTGGGGAGGCCCCCGAATCGGAAACCCTTCACGGTGCGAAGCCGACACGGATCCGAGGCGTGCCCGAAGTCGCGTTCGTGATTCCCGGCGTCGGGGAATTCCGCGCGACCGGGCCGACGGGCGATTTCGAGCAACTGCAACGCCAATGGGAGACGGCCGACGGTCGATTTCGCGAGTTGACGGCCGGGTTCGGGACCGAGGACGTGGCGGTGCTCGAAACGCGTCGCGCCGAAGTCGACGAGTTGGAACGTCAGATCGAACAGGCGAAGGTCAAGGTCGAGACGCTTCTCGACGGGAGTTCGCTCGAGTCGTACCGAGAACAGCGGCGACAGGCCGCGGGGGTGTTGGGGGAGATCCTCGAGAGGTTTCCGTCGTGGAACGATTCACCCCCCGAGCCGGCGGATTCACGACGCCGCGCCGAAGAGTTGGCCGAGGCGTTCGAGCGGGACGTCCGCGAGGCCGACACCGAGCTCGAACGGGTGCGACGGGCGCTTCAAGCGGCGGTCCAGAAGCGGTCTGCCGCCGCGACCGAGATCGTTCGGCTCGAGGCCGAAACCGGGGCGATCAAACGGCGTCTCGAGTCGCTCCGGGCCGACGGGTGGGATGACGCGGCGCGACGGGAAAAACTGACCGATGCCGCACTCCGACGTGATACCGAGCTCGGAAAATTGAAACAGGTCAAAGCGGAGATCGAGGCGTTCGACGACGACCCGGTTCAAACGCTCGAGATCATGGAACGGCAACTCGAAGCGGTACGGGAGCGGTCCGTCGAGGCGGTGAGGAAGCTCGACAACGAGTCCGGCCGGCTCGAGCAAATCACGTCGGAGGCGCCTTACTCGGCGCTCGCACAGGTCGAAGAAGAGATCGAGGCGTTGCGGGAAGAGATCGCCCGCCAACAGGTCGAGATCGACGCGATCCGGTTGCTCCGTGAAACTCTCGAATCTCAGCGGCGGGAGGTGATGGGGTCGGTGTTGCATCCGATCCAGAAGCGGGCGAACCATATTCTCCGTCGGATCGCGGGATCGCGGTTCGAAGACGTCCGCTTCGACGAGTCGTTGCTCCCCAACGGCGTTGCGCCGCGACATGCGGAAGACACCGTGTCGCTCACCGAGATTTCCGGGGGCGAGCGCGAACAAGTTCACTTCGCCGTCCGGATGGCGCTCGCCGATGCCGCGTTCCGAAACTCGCGGCAGATGGTGATCCTCGACGACGTGTTCACCTACACCGACGCGACTCGGCTCGCGAGAATCGTCGCGATCCTCGGCGATTTTTCGGAACGGTTTCAAATCGTCCTGCTGACGTGCCATCCCGAACGTTATCGAGGGTTGGCGGGGGCCGAGTTCTTCGACCTGGAATCGATCGACGCCGGGAAGAACGACGCGAGTCGGAGCTAGCGAGATAGCCCGACCTGTCTACCGGGCGGCCGCGAACTCGGGGTGGGTTTCGTCCAAAATCGCTCGGACCGCGACGCGGTCGTCGCGCGACAGATGGTCGAAGTCGCCAGTGTCGTCGTCCCCGTCGAGGATCGTCACCAGGCGACCGAGGATTCGTGAGCGGACTTCGTCGGGCAACCCGGCAAAGGCGGGGGACCGAATCAAGTAGCTGCACGGATGTCGGAAAAGTCGTCGCCGCAAGTCGAGGTCACGGAGCGATCGCCCCTCGGAATCCCGGACGCCGCGTCGGGTGAACCCTTCGGCGAACCCGGATGTCCCGGCAACCTCCGCGGTGAGTGGGAACTCGTCGACCATCAACAGGTGACGGAGGACCCGCTCGGCCGCCGCGTCGATCCGCCGAGTCGCGCTGTCGCTGATCGTGTCGGGGTCGCGGTCGAGCAACTCGTTCATCTGCGCGGACTGGTGTAGCGCTTCGCGGGTCTCATAGTTGGCCGCCGCGATCGCGTTGTGCATCTGCGTTTGATGTTCCAGCACCATCAACGCGACCAGGTCGCTGTGTGGGCTCAGGTAGGGGTTCGTGTTAACGAGCCCCTCGAGGGTGTCCCGGTTCGCGCCGGCGTCGACGTCGGAGACGACCTCGCGGCCCTCTTCGCGGCTGATCACGTTTCCCATGTGTCGCATCTCGCCGTGCGTCCCGGTGACGTACCACCCGCCCCACCGCTCCGGGAAGGGGCTGGTATGGTCGGTCGTGTACGTCGAGGTACCCAGCATCGGGTAGCCCGCCGCGTCGACGTGAACGCTTCGAACCAAATACCCGGGGACCCCTTGGGTACGGCTCGACGCGTGACAACTCAGGCATTGTCCCCGGTCGCGAACGATTCGCGGTGGTCGTTCAGAAGATTGCTCGAGGGAGTAGAAGATCGCGCCTTGTTGTGGGTCGGTCGCGGCAAATTCGAGGACGTCCCCGTTTTGGCACCACCCGACGTAGACGTCGTCGTTGAAGTAGAGCGCGCGGGGGCGGCGGGGCGAGATCCGATGCAGTTGCAGACTCGTCTTGGAAAACACCAACGTTTGGGAGTCGGCCGGGACGTCGAGCGCCGCAAGGACCGCAGGCAGATAGCCGTGCTCTTCGTCGTAAGCCAGTTCGATCTCGCCCGCCTCCAAGGCCCCGGAAAGCTTGGCGACGCGATCGTGGACGTCGGCTCCCAGGTAGTCGATCGGGGGTCGCTCGAACGACGCCGATTGGGTCCACGCGACCGAAGGGAACGCGGAGGCGAGCATCGCGAACAGGGCGATCACGCTCGGGCGTGCGGTCACGCGTGGACCTTCCGCCCGTGATCCCCGTCTTTCCGCCCCTGATCCCTCTCCGTGACGTCCGTCCACGCGATCCTTCCAAGCGAGTCGTTTCCGGGGAAGTCGAGTCAGACGGGGAAGTCGAATCAGAAACGTCATGCGTCGGCGTCCCGTCGTGTCGCAATGGGTGATCGGGTCGACCCCGACCCGTCCGACACTCACTCTAGCGGATCAATAGCGGACGGCAAGGTCTGCAATTGATCCGTTGCCGGGTTGGGGGGATCGGCGGGGGAGGGGGGGGCGGTGGATTCGGGCGAGACTTCGCCGTGATGGAGCAGGCGTTGGAGACGGTCCAGTGCGGTGACCATCTCGTTCCACTCGGCAAGCACGGCGAGCGTCGTCAGTTGTCCGGCGTCGGCTCGATCGAACCCGCGCTCGCTCACGCGAACCTTCGCGTGCAGCACGGCGGCGGGGTGTTCGTCGCCGGTCGACGGCGGGCCGTCGAGGGGGAAGATTTGCTGCATCGCTTGGTGGACGGCCCAGATCGCCGCCTTGCGGCCCGATTCGGCTTGGACCACCGTTCGCAAAGTCCCCGATTGCACGTAGTATTTGCCCATCGATCACAATCCTTTGGATGAATGCGGGCTGGAACGCCCGCGGTCGTTCGGCATGGCGGACGATCCGCCTGCGTGATCAGTTATCGCGGATCCCGCGACAAGTCTGGTCACGCCGGAGAACAATTTCGGATCGAACCTGTTTCGTACTTGGCAACTCGTTTCGGATCGAAGATGGCGACCGACGACACGACGGTGATCATCGGCGGGGGGTTGGCGGGGCTGACGTGCGCCGTCCGGCTCGCGAGTGCCGGGAACCGTTCGGTTCAGGTGATCGAGGCGACCGATCGGGTCGGGGGCCGGGTGCGGACCGACCACGTCGACGGGTACACGTTGGATCACGGGTTCCAGGTATTGTTGACGGCGTATCCCGCGTGCCGCGAGTGGCTTGATTACGACGCCCTTCGGCTACGTCGGTTTGAACCGGGGGCGTTAATCCGCCAATCGGGGCGGTTTCAGGTTTTGGGTGACCCTTGGCGTCGGCCGGCTGACGCGTTGGCGACGTTTCGGAACCGGGTCGGCACGTTGGGGGACAAGCTTCGCGTCGCCGCTCTCCGTCGCGATTCCCGGCGGGGAACGTTAGGCGAGCTTTATACACGCGGTCAAACCACCACCGAACGGCGACTCCGCGACGCAGGATTCAGCACGCGTTTTATCGACCAGTTTTTCCGGCCGTTTCTCGGCGGGGTGTATCTCGACGAGTCGCTCGATTGTCCGAGCCGGATGCTCGAGTTCGTATTCCGGATGTTTGCGTCGGGTGACGTCGCGGTCCCGGCGGACGGGATGGGGGCGATCCCGCGTCAGCTCGCCGAGCGGCTGCCAACCGGTTCGCTTCGGCTGCGTTCGACGGTCACGTCGATCGGTTACCGCACGCCGGCCGAGAACGATCGGCCGAGCGGGGCTGGGGCATCCGTGGACGGGCCGCGGATTCGAGTCGCGTTGGCGTCGGGCGACCGAATCGACGCGGCTCGGGTGGTGTTGGCGACCGAGAGCGACACGGCGGCGCGGTTGTTGGGGGACGACGCGATCGCCACGCCGTGGTCGGGGACGACGAACTTTTATTACGCTGCCGACGCGCCGCCCGACGGACGGCGGATGTTGATCCTTCGCGGGGACGAGTCGGGACCGATCGGGACGGCGGTCGTCGTCAGCAACGTCGCGCCGGAGTACGCGCCGCCAGGAAAATCGCTCGTTTCGGTGAGTATCGATGCGGGGGAGCACGACCCGGAAACGGGGGACGTTGAAGAGCTCGACCGCCGCGTCCGTGAACAGTTGGCGGGGTGGTTCGACGAGTCCGCCCGTTCGTGGCGCCGGCTGGGAACGTTTCGGGTCCCTTACGGTTTACCGCGGCTCGAGTTGGACCCGGTCGAGCTTCCGGTCGAGCGGTCGCGGTTGGGGGACCGGGAAGTCCCACCAGGAACACTGTATGTTTGTGGCGATTACCGTGAAACGCCCAGCATTCAAGGGGCAATGAATAGCGGGCTTCGCGTCGCCGACGCGATCCTTCGAACGCCCTCAAGTAATGTCGCCACCGGAGGCCCACTCGCCGATGTTTGAATTCGCCCGCGGCCCCTACCCGGCAACACGGATGCGCCGCGTCCGGCGTCACGACTGGTCGCGCCGGATGGTGTCGGAAAGCCGGCTCGCTGTCGACGATTTGATTTGGCCGCTGTTCGTATTTGACGGGACGGGGACGGAGCCGGTCGAGAGTTTGCCGGGGGTCGACCGACTTGGGACCGACCGGGTCGTCGTCGCGGCCGAGCGGGCGTGTGGGTTGGGGATCCCGGCGATCGCGTTGTTCCCGGTGACCGACCCGAGTTTGAAAACGGAAGACGCCCGCGAGGCGGTCAACCCGGAGAACTTGGTGTGCCGGACCGTCGCGGCGATCCGCGAGCGGGTCGGTGACCGCGTGGGGATCTTGTGCGATGTCGCGCTGGACCCTTATAGCAGCCACGGCCAGGACGGGTTGGTCCGCGACGGCGACGTGGTCAACGACGAAACCGTCCGCGTTCTATGCCGACAAGCGGTGGTGCAGGCGGACGCCGGGTGCGACATCATTGCCCCGAGCGACATGATGGACGGGCGGGTCGGGGCGATCCGCACGGCGCTCGACGCCGCTGGCCACGACGGGGTTCAAATCATGTCGTACGCGGCGAAGTTCGCCAGCGCGTTCTACGGCCCGTTCCGCGATGCGGTCGGGTCCGCCGGAAACCTCGGGGGCGGTAGCAAGAAGAGCTACCAACAATCGCCGCCGCAATCGGACGAGGCGTTACACGAGGTCGCACTCGACTTGGCCGAGGGGGCCGATTCGGTGATGGTCAAGCCGGGGATGCCTTACCTCGATGTGATCCGCCGCGTGAAGTCGACCTTCGGGGTCCCGACGTTCGCGTATCAGGTGAGTGGGGAGTACGCGATGCTTGCTGCCGCTGCCCAGAACGGCTGGCTCGACCGACGCGCGGTGGTGCTCGAAAGTTTGCTGGGGTTCAAGCGGGCCGGTGCCGACGGCATCCTCACGTACTTCGCGGCGGAGGCGGCGCAGTGGCTGAGCGAGTCTTGACAGCCGGGCCGAGCGACGAGGCGGACGTCCCGTTCGCTTGGAAGTGGGAACGGACGCCGATCGCGGGCCAAACTTGGCGGCTCGCCGTCGCGGCGGACCCCGACGGGATGTTGATCGAGGCGTGTGAGCGTCAGGACGCGGGGGAGACCGACGTGATCGACCCGTTTTGGGCGACGACCTGGCGAGCCGCGTCGGGGCTCGACCGTTTCCTCGAGGGCGTGCCGCTGGAAGGGACACGTGTACTCGAACTCGGATGTGGGACCGGTCACGCCGGGATCGCGGCAGTCCTCCGCGGTGCCCAGGTCGTGCTGACCGACGGCGTCAACGATCCGTTGAAGCTGGTCCGGATGAGTGTCTCGCGGCTGCGTGATCGGTGCCGCGTCGAACGGTTGCGGTTCGGCATCGACCGGCTCGACGATCCCCCCTTCCCGCTGATCTTGGGGAGCGATGTCACGTACCTGCGATCACTTTGGCCCGAGCTCGACCGTGCCCTCCACGACCACTTGGCCGACGGCGGACAGGTCTTGCTGAGCGACCCGTTTCGGATCATCGCGAACGAGTTTCGAGAATGGATCCGCGGGCGAGGTTGGCGATACGAAGAACACGCGGTCTCGCTGGACGACGACCCGCGTCACCCGATCCGTGTGATGAGGTTAACGCGGTCCTCAAAGACAGGTCGAAGTTGAAGAGGGGGGCTGTCGATGGCGACACGCCGGATGGTCGAGCTGCCGATGGGCGACCTGCTCAAGCCGATGCGGGTGCCGTCTCCTCGGTGATTGCCGTCTCCTCAGTGAGTAGACGCGCTTCGGTCTCGTCGACGCGGTCGTGGTCCGGCGTCCGGAACGCGGCACGCCCCGGGGCATGTTGCGTGACCAGCTCGGTCCCGGCGATGTAGCACGCTTCGGTCACCCGCCGACAACTGACGACACGGACCTCAACCCAGAACGTCTTGAGCACCGCCCGGACGATCTCTTCCGGGTAAAGCTGCATCGGGGTGATAAGCCCTACCCCGCGCCGTGACAGGTCGCGGGTGTAGATCCCGACCGGGCGTCGGTCGCGGGGGAATGCCGGCAACGGTCGCTCGAACCAGAGCAACGCCGGCGTGCGGACGTTCATCCGCTGATGCCGACGGCGGTCGTCGTGGCACGAGGACGCGATCCCCTTCTCATGAAAGAAGTCGTCCCACTCGGGGGGTAGCCGGATTTGCCAATCGATCGCTCGGATCAGTGCGGCAAATCCTGCTGAATAATCGAAGACCAACATCGGAGTACCTCGGGGTCGAACGCGGTGCCACTGTCTCGTTCCATTAACTCGATCGCCTGTCGGCGAGGCATCGGAGCGCGGTACGGCCGGTGGCTGGTCAACGCCTCGTAGACGTCAACGACCGCGCAGATCTTGGCCCACGGATGGATTTCGTCACCGACCACACCGGTCGGGTACCCTTTCCCGTCGATCCGCTCGTGGTGTTGGTACACCATCATCAGCTGGCCCTCGTTCAGGTCTTCGCGGTGTGCCAAGCGGCGGAACCCGATCACCGGATGCGTCTTAATCGTCCGGTGTTCCTCTTCGTCCAGCCGACCCGGCTTGCCGAGGATTCGGTCCGGGATTTCCAGTTTTCCTAAGTCGTGCAGCAGCCCGCCGATCGTCAGTCGCTGGAGATCCGCCGCGTCGGTCCCCATTTCCGCCGCCAAGATCGCCGCGTAGAACGAGACGTTCGCGACGTGGGTAAAGGTCGCGTAATCGTGGTGCATGACGCGGAACAGGTCGCCGGCGGTGAACTGGTCATTCGAGACGATCTCCGCCGCCATCGCACCGAGCTCGGTGATGGCACCGACCATTTGATCGGTGTCGTTCGCCCGGAAGGAGTTGGCGAGGACGTCTCGGACGACAGCGTTCATCGCCTCGACACGCGCCGACATTGTCGCCCCCTCGGGGCAGTCGGTCGCCAGATCCCGTAGGTAGTCTTGGAATCGCTCACGGGACCGGCGGGTGATATACAGCTCATTAACGCCGCGTTGCCGCAGCCGTTCAATTTCTCCCGGCCCGATCGGGAAATCGCGGCCAAGGAACAACACGTACTTTGACTCGGCCTCGTCTTTGCGATAAAGGTCGAGCCCGACGTTCGTGTCGGGGACGAGCGTGCTGAGGCTGATCGGTAGGTAGTCGGTTTCTGACATGACTGCGGGTCGAGATCCGAAAGGCGTCGGACGCTGGGTTTCGACCCGCCTCCGGAAAATGTTAGGCCCGACATCTAAGTTGGGGGCTCAAGCCCGTTGGTTTGAATCGGTGACTTGCGGCGGCGGTTGATAGAATCGGACCAACCCAAACGACGCGACATGCCACAATGAATACCAACGATCCCGATCCGTCTCGAAGTCCGGCCCAACCCCCGTTTGCGGGCCGCCCCCAATTCTCTGACCGAGCCCAGTCCCCAGGGCAAGCCCCGTCGCCCAGATCCGACCGGGCACCGGATTCCCACCGGCCCCCGCTTCTGGACGAACCGGGGCATCATCGACACGACGTGCACTCGATTCGTGTCGCCGTGATCACCGTCAGCGACACCCGGGAGTTAGCGGAAGACCGCAGCGGCGACGAGGCGGTTCGGCTGCTACGTCAGGCCGGACACCGGGTCGTCGAACGGACGATCACGACCGACGACCCGGAGCGGTTGGCAAATTGCCTAAGGGAACTGCTCGAACGGGACGACGTTGACGCGATCGTCACGACCGGCGGGACCGGGATCGCGCCCCGAGACCGGACACCCGAGGTCGTTGCGGCCGCGATGGAGGTCGAGATCCCGGGCTTTGGCGAATCGTTTCGGGCGGTTTCGGCGGAGGAAATCGGCCCGCGGGCGATGCTCAGCCGGGCGATCGCCGGACGTGTCGGCGATCGGCTCGTGTTCACCTTACCCGGGTCGACCGGAGCCGTTCGTACCGGACTGAGCCGCTGCGTGATCCCGATTCTTGCCCACGCCGTCGGTCTCGTGCGACCGTGAACCTGGCTTCGTATCCGCAAAAGGTCTGGCTCTCTTTTCGGCTCGGCTCTCAGTGAAAGTCACGCGACCGAATCGATAACCCTTGGGTCTCTTCGGTCAAGTCGGTCAACCGTCCGACGATCACGTGGATCACCCCCTCGCGGTTTTCCAGTTTCCCGTCGACCAGCCACGCGTTGCTGGCCCGCGCGACGCGGAAGAACGCGTCCCAGACCGCGGGGAACAACACCAAATTGACCGGCCCCGTTTCGTCTTCGAGCGTCACGAAAGTGATCCCCTTGGCGGTCCCCGGGCGTTGCCTCAACAACACCAAGCCGCCGACCCGCACGTGTCGTCCGTCGCGTAACCCCGCGAGCTCCGCCGCGGTGACGCACCGCTTCATCCGGAGCTCGGGCCGCACGAACGAGATCGGGTGCGCCTTCAAACTCAGCCCGGTCATCCGGTAATCGGCGTGCACCTCCTCCAACGGGGACATCGGCGATAACGTTTCCGGTAATTCCTCGGTGTCGTCGATCCCCGCCAGCAGCGGTGTGGTGCCGGGGGCGGGGTCTTGCCCCAGCGATTCCCAGACGGCGGCTCGGCGGTCGCCGGCCAACGACGCCAGCGTGTCGGCGTCGGCGAGCTTCGCCAATTCCGAGCGGCTCAGCTCACACCGCCGCGTCAGGTCCCCGACGTCGGCGAACGGACCGCCCGTGTGACGCCGTGCCGTGACCCGCTCCGCCACCTCCGACGACAACCCCCGGATCGTCCTCAACCCCAACCGGACCGCCGGTGGGCCGGTGTCCGCCGCGACCGGCTCCAACGTCGAATCTCGGTCGCTATGGTTCACGTCAGCCGCCCGCACCGTCACGCCGTGGTCGCGGGCGTCGGCGACCAACTGCGCCGGGGCGTAGAACCCCAACGGTTGGCTGTTCAACATCGCCGCGCAAAACGCCGCCGGGTAGTGACACTTCAGGTAACACGACGCGTACACCAACAGCGCGAAGCTGGCGGCGTGTGACTCCGGGAACCCGTACTCGCCGAACCCACGGATCTGATGAAACACGTGCTCGGCGAATTCGTCGCTCAACCCCTTCGCCCGCATCCCTTCGAGCAACTTGACCCGAAACCGGTCGATCACCCCCGGCCGCCGCCACGCCGCCATCGCCCGCCGTAACTGGTCCGCCTCGCCCGGCGTGAAGCCCGCCGCGACGACGGCCAACTTCATCGCTTGCTCTTGAAAGATCGGTACCCCGAGCGTCTTCTCCAGCACACCCCGGATCGCCTCGTTCGGGTACACCACCGAACCCGGGTCGCGACGGGCCTTCAAGTACGGATGCACCATGTTTCCCTGGATCGGACCCGGCCGTACGATCGCGACTTCGACGACGAGGTCGTAAAAACGGCGGGGCCGGAGCCGTGGCAACATACTCATCTGCGCCCGGCTCTCGATTTGAAATACCCCCAACGTGTCCGCTTTGCAAATCATGTCATAAGTCGCCTCGTCGTTCGCCGGGATCGTCGCCAGCGTGAACGTCTTCGCGTGATGCGTCGCGACCAAGTCGAAACAGCGGTGCAGCGCCGACAGCATCCCCAGCGCCAACACGTCGACCTTCAAAATCCCCAGCTCGTCGAGGTCGTCCTTATCCCACTGGATCACCGTCCGGCCGTCCATCGCCGCGTTCTCGATCGGACAGATCTCGCTCAGCCGGCCCGCCGTGATTACCATCCCGCCGACGTGCTGTGACAAGTGTCGGGGGAACCCGTGCAGCGTCCTCACCAAGTCGACGAACCGTCCCCCGACCTCCGATCCCGGGTCCAAACCGGCCTGCCGTAAGCGATCCGAGAACCGCTCTGCCGTCTGGTTTCGCGTCGCTGCCTCGTCTGGGGTCGCTGCCTCGTCTGGGGTCGCTGTCTCGTCTGGGGTCGCTGCCTCGTCTGGGGTCGCTGCCTCGTCTGGGGTCGGTTCGGAGTTCCCCTTCGCCCCGGAGTGTCCAGACAAACCGGAGTGTCCAGACAAACCGGAGTGTCCAGACAAACCGGAGTGCCCCGCCAGCTTTGCCGCCGAGTCGATCGTGTCGGCCGAGATCCCCAGCGCCTTGCCGACTTCGCGGATCGCGCTCCGCGTCCGATACGACGTCACCGCCGCCGTCATCCCCGCCCGGTCACGGCCGTACTTGCGATACACGTACTGCAACACCTCCTCGCGACGCTGGTGCTCGAAGTCGACGTCGATGTCTGGCGCCTCATCCCGCTCCCGGCTGACGAACCGTTCGAACAACAAGTCCGTCTCGGTGGGATCGACGTTCGTGATCCCGAGGCAATAACAAACCGCCGAGTTCGCCGCCGACCCGCGGCCCTGACACAAAATCCCCTCCTCGCGGGCAAACCGAACCATGTCCCACACGGTTAAGAAGTACGCCTCGTAACGGAGTTCCTCGATCAGCCCTACCTCCCGCCTTAACGTCTCGATCACCCGGTCCGGTACCCCCTCCGGCCAACGCCGTTTCGCCCCCGCCCACGTCAACCGCTTCAAGTGTTCGATCGGCGTCACCCCCGCCGGCGCAAGCTCCTCGGGGTATTCGTAACGGAGTTCGTCCAGTCGGAACCGGCAACGGCCAGCGACCTCCGCCGTCCGCTCGACCGCGTCGGGAACGTCCCGGTAAATCGACGCGATCTCGGCCAACGGTCGCAGGTGTCGCTCCGCGTTGGCGAACCGCCGAGAAACGATTCGCTCGATCGTCGTGCGGTGCCGGATCGCGGTCACACAGTCGTGCATCCGCATCCGCTCCGGGACGTGGTAATGAACGTCCCCCGCCGCCAACAGCGGCAACCCGCTCTGCCGAGAAAGGGACCGGAGACGACGTAACCGCTCGCCGTCATCCACCCCGCGGTGCAGCTCACACAACAAATACGCCCGGTCCCCGAACCGGTCCGCGAACCGCCCCAACGGAAACCGCGACCCAGAACCCGTAATCGCCCCCGACACCCCGACGAGCAAGCCGTCGGCCAACTCGTCGACGTCGTCCCACGCGAGCCGGCACGTTCCCTTCTCGCCCCGCATCCGCCCCCGCGAAATCAGCCGACACATCCGGCCGTACGCCGCCCGGTCGCTCGGCCAAACGACCAACGACGGCCCCTCCTCCAACTCCAATTCGCTCCCGACGAGGAACCGGAAACCTCCGTCAGGTGAACCTTGCGACAGAGAATCCTCCCCCGATGCGCCCCCTGGCCCTTTCGCCGCCCCGAAACCACGCACCACCCCCGCCACCGATGCCCGGTCAGTGATCGCCAAACCCGCATACCCCAACTCCGCCGCCCGCTCGACGAGCTCATCCGGGTGCGACGCCCCCTCCAAAAAGGTGAAGTTGCTTTTGCAGTGCAGTTCGGCGTATCGCATGCCCAGACGTCTCCCTCGAGGACCACACCATCTATACGTGCGTTCATTTCAAGAGAGATGACTGTACCTGCGTCAACTCGTTCTCGGCAACCCCTCCGTCTCGAAGCCCGAAGACTCGTTCCCGAAACGTCACCCCGCCCCAACCTTCCCACCGTGTCGGCCCTACCGGTCGGCGAGCCCACTCTCGAGCAGGTTGCCGCCGATCCGGGCGGCGGTCTCTGCGGCTTCGCTGCGGAACTCCAACTCGTCGAGCCGCGCCTCGAAGAGCGTCCGCTGGGCCGTCAGCAGTTGCAAATAGCTCGTCTCCCCCGCCTCGAACGCGTCGCGGGTCAGACGCAACGTCTCCTCCGCCCGCGGTACGATCTCGCGGCGGATCCGTTCGCTCCGCAGTCGCGCCGTCTCGTAAGCCTGGATCTGAACCGCCAATCGCTCGTTCAGGTCGAGCTCCTTCTGACGCAACCGGCTCGACGCCTCGTTCAACTCGGCGAGCGCCCGACGGCGGTTTCCCTGGTTGCGGTCCCACAGCGGCAACGGGACGGAGACTTGGACGTTACCGAAGGTATCGTTCGATCCCGCGTCGTAGCCCGCCCCGGCATACACCGTCACGTCAGGAACGATCTCCGCCGCCGCCAACGTGACCGCGCGGCGTGACCGCTCGATCTCGGCAACCCGCGAGGCGAGTTCGGGACTGCGAGTCAGAATCGAATCCCGTGTTGTGTCCCAGGACACGCTCTCAAAGCTTTCGTCGAGATCTCCCTCCAGCGATCGATCACCGATCGACACCGCCGTCGTTCCGGCGGCAACCACCACCTCCAACCGTCGACGCTCACCGGCCCACGTCGCCTTCGCCGATTCGACCGCGAGCGATGCCCGCTCGACCTCCGTTTGTGCCTGCAACAATTCGATTCGTGAAACCTCTTCAGCCTCCCACATCGCCTCGACCGTTTCCGTCGATTGACGGGCGACTTCGAGCAAGCGATCGACCAACTCCAACCGCCGCTGGGCGACCAACGCCCTCACGAACGCGGTGCGAACATCGGTCAGTACGCGTTGTCGCGTGGCTTCCAGCTCGGCGTTCGCTCGCGTCACCTCGGCCGCCACCACCCCTTGTCGCAAACCGAGCTTGTTCGCGGTGACGTAGGTCTGTCCGATCATGACCGCGTGCAAACCCGCCGTCTCTGAGGTCCCCATCTCTTCGCCGGTGTACTGAGCGATCGGGTTCGGCGGCAGCCC
This sequence comes from Pirellulaceae bacterium, assembly GCA_041685355.1. Taxonomy (GTDB): domain Bacteria; phylum Planctomycetota; class Planctomycetia; order Pirellulales; family Pirellulaceae; genus JAWLFY01. Next base: position 34,167 of record JAWLFY010000004.1, read on the forward strand.
GGCTTGGATCTGACGACCCCGTGCTGCCAAGACGCGGGCCCGGTCGGACGCGATCGCCGGATGATTCGACAACGCCACCGATTCCAGTTGCTCCAAAGTCACCGGCGTCGAATCCGCCGTCGCCATCACCTCCGAGGCCGTTGGCTCGATCGGCACCGGCTCGATCGGCACCGGCTCGATCGGTATCGGTTCGATCGGGAAGGTTACGGGTTGCCGGCCGACCGAATGGTGCGATCGGTTTTCCGCCAACTCCACGTCGGCGGTTGCCGCGCGGTCGGGCGCGCCGGCCAAGCGAACTCGGGGGCCGTCGCTCGCTTCCCCGGTCGCCGACACCGCCCGAACCGGGCTCGCACCCGAGACGTCGGTTCCGTTTGAAGTGATCGTTTCGTCGGCAAGCCTCATGCCGACCGGCGGCGGGGGCTCCGTCAACGAAACGCCGCCGTCGGGAGCCGCGCAGCCGAGCGTCCCGGCGATCAGCATCGGCGCGAGCATGATGACGAATCTTCTCATCAGGTCCCAGCCCTCGAATCATCGATACGGCAAGCGTTTCCCCTGCATTCAGATCGTCCTGATCAACTCGCGTCTTGGGAGGATCTTTCCGGATCCGTCCGTACGGACCTCAGACGCGACCGGCCGGCGAACTTAGGCTGAGTTTGCGGGCTGGGGGTCTTGGGGCTCGAACCAGCGATAGATCGTTGGCAGCACGAGCAACGTCAGCAGGGTCGACGTGAACAGCCCGCCGATCACGACCGTCGCCAAAGGTCGTTGTACCTCCGCCCCCGAACTGCCCGACAAGGCCATCGGGACGAACCCCAACGCCCCGCACGAAGCGGTCATCAACACCGGGCGGAGACGATCCATCGCTCCGAAGACGACGGCGTCGCGTTGCCCGTTTCCGGTGACCCGCAAATGTCGTATGTGCTCGATCAACACCACGCCGTTCATCACGGCGATGCCGAACAACGCGATAAAGCCCACCCCCGCCGAGATCGAGAACGGGATATCGCGCGCCCACAACAACAGGATCCCGCCGGTCGCGGCGATCGGGACGTTCAAATAGATCAACAACGCCAACTTGACCGAATGGAACGTCACGTAGAGCACGGCGAAGATCAAGAATAGCGCGACCGGAACCGCGATCGCCAACCTGCGGCTCGCCCGTTGCAAGTTCTCGAACTGGCCGCCCCAACGGAGCGAGTACCCGGGCGGCAGGGCGACTTTCGCGTCGACCCCTTCCCGCGCCGCGGCGACGAATCCTGCCAAGTCTCGCCCCCGCACGTTGCATTGGATCAGCAGCCTGCGTCGGATCGCGTCGCGGCTGATCTCGACCGGCCCTTCCTCGATCCGGATCGTGGCAAGTTGAGAAAGCGGGATCATCCGTCCCCGCCCGTCTTCCACCCGTAACTCGGACAACTGCTGGGCGTCTTCTCGCCATTCCGGACGCAGACGGACTTGGAGCGGAAAGCGTCGCTGTCCCGCGAACACCTGGCCGACCTGATGTCCCCCCACCGTCGCGACGACGTCCAGCACGTCACGGCTGTTGACCCCGTAGCGGGCGAGTGCGTCACGGTCGACGATGATTCTCAGGTACGGCAGCCCCGCGATCTGCTGCGCCTGTACGTCGGCGGAGCCGGGCACCTCACCGAGTGCGACGACGATTTCGTCACCGAGCCGCTTCAGCTCGTCGAGATCGTCGCCGTACAGGCTGAGCCCGATGTCGGAACGGACGCCGGCGACCAACTCCTGGACCCGTAACTCGATCGGCTGCGTAAAGCTAAACGAATTCCCCGGTACCTCGTCGACCAGGGCGGCTCGCATCGCCCCGATCAGCTCTTCTTTCGAACGGCCATCCGGCCACTCGTCGCGATCGCGCATGCGGATCAGGATGTCGGTTTGGTAAACCCCCATCGGGTCGTTCGCGATCTCAGGGCGCCCGGTCTTCGATACCACCGTCTCGACTTCCGGGAACTTGAGCAAACAACGCTCCATCTGTTGCGTCATCTCGATCGATTTTTCGAGAGACACACTCGGCAATCGCGTGGCCTGGATCGCGATGTCTCCCTCATCCAGCTTGGGGACGAACTCCACGCCGAAGCCGGTCGCCATCGCGACGCTCACGACAAACGCGACGACGGACCCCGCGAACATCGAAAGCGGTCGACGCATCGCGAAGTCGAGCAGCGGCCGATACGCGGACTTGAGCCAACGGACGAGGATCGTCTCGCGGCGCGTGACATGTCGCGCCAGAAATAACGACGCCATGACAGGCATCAGCGTCACCGATAACACCAACGCCGCGGATAGCGCCGACATGAACACGAACGCCATCGGACGGAACATCTTCCCTTCCATCCCTTCGAGACTGAGGATCGGGATGAACACGATGATTACGATCATCCCCGCGAACAGGATCGGCTTCCCGACCTCCTTCGCCGATTCCCGATAGACGTCCAACGGCACCGGCCCGGCGTCCCGTTGCCGTCGGTACTCGGTCGCGCGGCGGACGCAGTTTTCGATCATCACCACGGCGCCGTCGACGATGATCCCGAAGTCGATCGCCCCGAGGCTCATCAGGTTCGCCGAGACGCCCATGGATCGCATCGCGATCAGCGCGCACATCGCCGAAAGCGGAATCGTGGCGGCGACGATCAATCCGGCGCGGACGTCCCCCAGCAGCAAGAACAGCATCACGATCACGAGAAACACGCCGAGCCCGATGTTCTCGCCGACGGTGTGGATCGTCTTCGCCACGAGCTCCGTACGGTCGTAGAACGGCTCGATCGTGATTCCCCGTGGCAGCGATCCCCGGATCTCGTCGATCCGCCGTTTCACGTCCGCGACGACCTGCCGCGAGTTGCCCCCCATGATCATCATCACCATCCCGACGACCGCCTCGCGGTCGCCGTCGCGGGTTACCGCGCCCTGACGTAGCATCGGGGCGAAACGGACCTCGGCAACGTCCGAGACTCGTACCGGGACCCCCTCGTTCGATGCGAGGACGATCGACCGCAACTCCTCCAAGCTGCTGACGAGTCCCTCCCCGCGGATCAACCGCTGCTCGGCCCCGTGGGCGATGTAACCGCCCCCGGCGTTCCCGTTGTTCTCCTCGAGCGCCTCAAAAACGTCCCCCATCGCGAGGCCGTAATTTTGCAGTTTTGACGGGTCGACCTGAACCTCGTACGTCTTCAGCTCCCCACCGAAGGTGTTGACCTCGATCACCCCCGGGACGCCACGCAACTGAAACGCGATCTGCCAATCCAAGATCGTTCGCAGGTCTTGGAGCGAAACATCAAGACCCGGCTCCCCGCGGACTTCGAACTGGTAGATCTCGCTCATCCCAGTCGCGATCGGCCCCAACTCGGGAGTGCCCATCCCGGGCGGAATCTCCTCCTTCGCCTTGATCAGACGTTCGTTGACCAGGTTGCGGGCCCAGTAAATATCGGTGCCGTCTTCGAATGCCACCGTGACGGCGCTCAAACCGAATCGACTGATCGAGCGGATCTCGCTCACATTCGGGATCCCGCTCATCGCGTTCTCGACCGGGAACGTGATGAACTGCTCGACTTCGACCGGGGCGAGCGTGGGGGAGTTCGTCAGAATCTGAACCTGGACGTTGGTCAAGTCCGGCACGGCGTCGAGCGGAATCGCCGTCGCCGTGTACGCGCCCCCGCCGAGCACGACGACGGCCAACAGCATGACGATGAAGCGGTTGTTCAAAGACCAATCGATGATCGCGTTCACCATGGGGTCAATCCTCCGCCAGCAACGATTCGAGCATCTTGGACTTGAGGATGAACCCGCCCTCGGTCACCACCGATTCGTGATCCTCCAACCCCGTCGCAATGACCGCCCATTGTCGCGTCGTCCTGCCGACGGTCACTTCCCGTCGCCGAAACCGCTCGCCGCCGATGTGTACGAACACGAAGTGCTCGTCTTCGTGACGCTGCACCGCGCCGGCCGGTACCCGGATCGATTCCCCTTCGACGACCGCCGGCAACTCGACGGTGACGAACATGCCGGGCTTGAGCCGACGCTCGACGTTCTTCGCGATCGCCCGCATCCCGATCGTGCGGGTCGATTCGTCCATGATTTCGCCGGTAAAAAACACCCTCGCCGGAAAGGACTGATCGGGCCAAGCCTCGCTGACCACCCGGATCGCGGTGCCCGCCAACGACTCCAAAAGGGGCACGTCCTTCTCGTAAATGTCGGCCTCGATCCAGACGCTCGACAGGTCGGCGATCGTCAATATCTGTGTGTCCGGTCGGACCTGTTCGCCGAGCGTGACGTCTTTCGCGATCACCGTCCCGTGAAACGGCGCGCGGACGAAATAATGCGAAATCGCCTCGCCTTGGCGGATCGGGTCGATGTCGCGAATCTCGTCCTCGCCACAGCCGAGGATGCGAAGATTCGTGGCGGCGACCGCCACCCGCGTGTTCGCCTCCTTGACCGCCTGGGCGGTGCTCAACAGCGACGTCCGTAACTCGAAATCGATCTGCTCGATGCGGGCTTGGAATGTCGCGTGATCCGCGTTGCGTCGCATCCGCGCCGCGAGCAACTGTTTCCCCGCGACGGCGCCGCTCCGGTCGATGTCCGACAACCGCGTGACGTCCGCTTCCGATTTGATGAAATTGGCGTACGGCGCGATCAACCGCTCTCGGTACTCGCCCATGTTTCGTCCGCCGAATCGCGTCTCGATTTCCGCGATCTCCTGTCGTTCCCGCAAACTCTCCAGAAGCTCTCTGGTGTTCTCGGTCAACTCCCGCTGAAGTTCGTCCTTGACCGCCGCCAATTCTGAGTGCAGTTCGGCTTGGAATAGCTCGAGTTTTGCGGTCCCTAATTCCCGGCTGTGCACGACCACCAGCCTACGATCCTGCTCGACGACGTCGCCCAACGCGACGTTCACCTCGTCGACGGTGCCTTCCACCATCGGGTAGACGTGGGCGAGCCGGTCTTCGTTGAGCTCGACCTTGCCCGTCAATCGGATCGTCTCCGAAACCGACCGTCTCGCCGCCGGTTCGATGCGGATCCCAGCGGCTTCCCACTGCGATCGTGGCAGTACGATCGTGTCACGTTCGTCGTCCGAACGGGGTCGCACAGAATCGCCCTCCGCCCCCGACGACGCCTCCCGAGCAGATTCACTTGGCCCCGGCACGGCCGCCGAAGAGTCGCCACCGGTGCGGCCGAGTATCCCCGTCGCCAACCCTCCGGCGACACACAGGATCGTGAACGGGATCTTCATGGATAGCTGCGTCGCGATGAATCGGGGACGCGACGTGATCATTCGAAGCGGGATCATAGCGGCTCTCTTCTCCTTGCCGGGGCGGTTGCGTACGGTGGATCACGCCACGGTCCGATCACGGGACGTGACGCCGATCGAGATAGCAGCCCGATATCACGCCGCGTCCCAAAACCGACAAGGTCGAAGGGCGCGCACAGGTTCAGCCCTAGGGCCGCGAGATATCGGTCAGCAGGTCGCGTGAGCGAAAGCGACCGCTAACAAGTCCACACACAAAGGAGAGACTGTGTAGATGGGCCCGAGACCTTTCGGTCAGGCCGGACATCGGCGCAGGGCGAACCCGCGTGCTCGGGCAAACCGGAATGAGGAATCACCTCGTGCTCGACGGTCAATGATACGTCGAAGTCGGCCGTGACGAACCGTTCCGCGCGACCCTCGGTCACCTCAGATTCACAGCCGGGAAACATCTCCGGTCCGCCATAATCCCCCGTAGCGAATACCCAGTGAAAGTGCGGGCACGAGGGGTCACAAAGTGAAAGAGTCGGTGACGTATGGAACGTCTCGACATGCTCCCACAACATGCTTGCGGAGCAAACCAAGTCCCCATGCGTATGCGTCACCGGACGCGGCCCCGGCCACGCGCATACGATCATCAACGCGATCGTGAGGCGGTGTCGAATTCGAGCAGAAGGGAACATGCCGCGTCATGAGAAAGGCGGGGAATCAGCAAACACTGACTGACTGGACAGTATCTCGGCCCTCACCAAAAGTCAATTCGAATCGCCTGCCGTCGCGCGGCACGCGGAGCTCCGAGCTCAGAGCCGTGCCGGGTTGATCGGCACGTCGGGAACTTGCCCCGAAGCCTTCGACCGGAGGATCGGTCGCAGCTTGTCGATCACGTCCCGCGCCCGAGCGTCGGGGTCGATCGCCAAGTTCTCAAACTCGCCCGGATCCGCGTGATGGTCGTAAAGTTCGACGCCGGACTCGCCTTCCGCCCACTCGGTGTATCGGTATCGCTCGGTGCGGATGCTGCAACCCATGACCGGTCCGGGGAGCCGGTCGTCGGCCGGGCGCAAGACTTGTGTCACGGCGTACCCGTCCCACGACGACAACGGGTCCTCCAACAACGGCGTCAGATCGCGTCCGTCCAGACCCGCCGGGGCGTCGATCCCCGCGCGGGAAACGAGCGTCGGGTAGAGATCGACGAATTCGACGACCCGGCGGCATTCCCCGCGGCCCGCCGCACGCGGGGCGCGGATGATCATCGGGGCCCGCGCCGATTCCTCGAACAGCGTTCGCTTTTGCCAAACGCCCCGGTGCTCGCCCAAGTGATACCCGTGATCGCTCCAGAAAACGACGATCGTGTCGTCGGCGAGACCCAACCGGTCGAGAGCCTCCAGCAGCCGTCCCACTTGGGCGTCGACGAACGAAACACACGCGTAATAGGCCTGCGTCGCCCGCAGCAACGTCGCTTCGTCGAGCCCGTAATCCGGAATCGGGTTGTTGTGCGCGAACGCCGCGACCGGGATGTCGTCTCGGTCGTCGACCGGGGCGAACGGCAGTCGCAACGAGTCGAGCGGATACAGATCGAAGTACCGCTTCGGCGCGACGTACGGCGTGTGCGGCCGAAAGAAACCGACGCCCAAGAAGAACGGCCCGTCACGGTGCTCCTCCATCAGCCGGATCGCCTCGGTCGCGATCATCCCGTCGGTCTGTTCCTCGTCGCTCCCCTCCGCCGCCAGCCAACTCAACGCGGCGCTGATCGGCCGCTGCGGCTCGGCGTTCACGATCAACTTCTCGTCCGTCTTGTCACGTCCCTTCGGGTTGACGGTCAGTTCCCACGACGGCGGATCGTCGAACCCGTCGGTCCCGATCGAAGCGGGGACGTTGTAGTGGTAAATCTTGCCGACCCGTGCCGCGAAGTATCCGGCCGAACGGAACGCTTGCGATAACGTCACCACGTCGGGGACCTCGTCGCGGAAGTGGCGATCCAAGTCGTACACGCCGATGCGGTCCGGCCGCAGCCCCGTCATCACCGACGCCCGTGTCGGGTTGCACAGCGGCAACTGGTTATACGCCCGTCGAAAACAAACCCCCTCCGCCGCGAGCCGGTCGATGTGCGGCGTCCGCGCCACGACGTCGCCATAACACCCCAGCCGACTCGCCAGGTCATCAACGGCAATGAAAAGCACGTTCGGCGACCCCTCCGGCGGCTCGGCGGTCGCCCGGGCGACATCGCCGAATCCGCCCCATCCGACGGCCACGATCAGAAATAACGAAAGCGAACGAAAAGACATGTGGCCCTCGGGGTTCAGAGTTCCAGCGGCGGACGGCCTGCACGATGCCGCAACCAGTTAACGCCGCGGAGGATTGGCGGGCGGGTCACCAGGTAACGCTCCAGCCGACGCTTGCCAGGGTAGTTAATCAACACCAGCCCCATCAGGATCGTGAGCAGCCCTTGACCCGGGAGCAGTAACATCAACACGCCGCCGACCAGCAACACCGCCCCCGCCAGATTCTTTCCCACCAGCAACGCCCAGCGGACGAACGGGCGCCGTGTCGCCCACAGAATCGGCGACCGGCGCGGGTCGCGAAAATAGTCGGTCGGCATCCGAGACACCAAAACCGGGATCAACACCAGCGACGCGAACAACGTGATCGCCGATAACACCCCGAGCGCCGCGAAGATCACGGCGATGTCGATGCCGGCCCAAGCTTCGAACCGGTCCGTCCAATCCGCCTCGCCCGTCGGATCCCGCTCAGTCGTTCGCATGCCGCCTCACGCCGTGTCGATCCGTCATCACCCCGGGCGGCCCCTATTGTAGAGAGTCCCCCGGGGATCGCGACGGTCTCCCGTGCCGATCCGTACGGACCGGTTCCCCGCCGTGCCGAACATCCCCACGCAGATCCGATGCCGATCAACGCCAACGATGAGACGCGGCCGAAGGCCAATCAGGGCGGTCGATTATGCCCCACGAAGTGAAAAACGGCGTCTGGAAAGCCCCAGTTTGCGTCGGAGCGTTTACAATCGACCGGAGAATCGGGCAAACCGAGCCATCCCGAACAATCCTCCGGGAACGCTCCCCCGCTGATCATCCCTCTGACCGACATCGACATGACCGACATCAAAAAACAAGGACCCCGTCCCATGGATAAGCAATCCGATCGCCGCGAATTTTTGAAGCAGACCTCGGCCGTTGCGGCCGGCGCGGCGTTGACCAGCACGATCGCCAAATCGGCACACGCCGCCGGGAGCGACGAGATCAAGTTCGTCGTGATCGGCACCGGCGGACGCGGCACCGGTGCCGCCGACCAGATCATGAATACGAAGGGGAACACCAAATTGGTCGCCGTCGCGGACGCGTTCGCCGAGAAAGCCGAATCGGCCATCGCGCGGTTGCAAAGCCGTCATGGCGACAAGGTCGACGTCCCCTCCGACCGCGTCTTCACCGGCCTCGACGGATACAAGCACGCGATCGACTCCGACTGTGACGTCGTCGTCATCGCGACCCCGCCCGGGTTCAAACCGCAACAGTTCGAATACGCGGTCAACAAAGGGCGACACGTCTTCATGGAAAAGCCGGTCGCCTCCGACGCCGTCGGCGTCAAACGGGTTATGGACTCGGTCGAAGAATCGAAGAAGAAAAACCTGATGGTCGCGATCGGCCTGCAGCGGCGTCACGAACCGCGGTACCTCGAGACGATCGCCCGGATTCACGACGGCGCGATCGGTGACATCATCTGCCAACGGGTGTACTGGAACGGCGGAGGCATCTGGTATCGCAACCGGACCCCCGAGCAAACCGAAATGGCGTTCCAGACCAACAACTGGTACCACTTCAACTGGCTCTCGGGTGACCAGATTTGCGAGCAACACATCCACAATCTCGACGTCGGCTGTTGGGTCAAAGGGGAATACCCCGTCGAGTGCAACGGGATGGGTGGCCGTGAGATGCGCGAAGGGGGCGACGCGACCAAGTCGCAAATCTTCGACCATACGTTCTGCGAATACACCTTCGCCGACGGTACGAAAATGTTCAGCCAGGGCCGACACCTGAAAGGCGGCTGGAACCAAGTCGCCGAGTTCGCCCACGGGAGCAAAGGGACCGCCGACCCCTCGGGATCGATCGATGGCCCCAACGCGTGGAAGTTCACCGGCAAAAGCCCGGGCGGCCACCAGCAAGAACAGCACGACATGATCGAGGCGCTGATGGCGGGCCAGATCTACAACGAAGGGGAATACGGCGCGAAGTCGACCTTCACCGCGATCCTCGGTCGCGAAGCGTGCTACTCGGGGAAGGTCATCAAGTGGGATGAGCTGTGGGCCAACGGCCGCGAACTCGCCCCGGGAATCGATGACTACACGCTTAACTCGACCCCGCCCACCGTCCCCGGCCCCGACGGCAAGTACCCGGTCCCCGTCCCCGGCCAGTACGACCCGTTCGCCTGAGCGACCCGTTCGTGAAACCCCTCTCTCCCGGGCGCCACCCGGGAAGCGTGTTCCCGTCGTAGCCGAACTCGTGAAGAGTTCGGACGCCTCGTCGTTCGAGGCGGAACCCCGTCGGGATGCGGGACGGCGGGGCGGTGCCGTGGTTACCCGCGGCTGCGGAGAAAACGGCGGCGACGACGGTGTCCCCAAATCCCCAAGCCGATCGCCATCGTCGCGAAAATCACCCCGCTCCCCGGCTCCGGGGTGCTGTGGACCATGCCGCCAAACGATCCGGTCGCATCCGCCGTGAAGGGGACCAACTCCCCGTTCCGAATCTGTAACCCGGTCTGGTTACCCGACCGCACCGTCTCCAGCGCCAGGCTCAACGTTCCGGTCGGGGGATCAATCTCCGGGAACAACCAACCGCCGGTGTAATCGATCGGTGACGTACTGGTGAAACTCGCGCCCGAGACGCCAGGCATCCCGACGATCATCCCTTCGTGGATCGTTCCCGCCAACAGCAACGAGTTCGACGCGTCGAAGATCGAGAAACCGCCACCCAAGGTCGACTGGGTAATCACGCCACCCGGCGTGGTTGAAGCGGATCCGTCGAGGCCGATCCCAAAGATCGAGAGCGAACCGCCCGAGAGGATGTCCGTGTAGCTCGACCCGAAGTTACCGGCAAACGTGACCTGAGAGTCTTGCAACCCCATCGTCCCCGCGACGAGGTCGTCAGCGGTCCCGACGGCCGATCCGTCAAACTCAAAGTCGGGCCCGCTGTTTCCAAAGTTGACCTTTAAGATCGTCCCCGCGGATGCCGGCGCCGACGCACCGGCCAAGCATACGATCGCGCCCAACGCGACGGCACACCGCCGAAGCGTATCTGCCGGAAACATGGCGATCGAGCGGCGGCCCCGCCGAGTCAACGTGATCCCTCCGAGTAACGCGATCGCGATCCCCGCGAGCGTCGACGGTTCGGGGACCGCGGTCACCCCCGACGTCCCAACCTGGCCCGTCGCGATCGCCGAAAACGACGCCAGCGCCCCGTCGCCGGAGACCGCCATTCCGGCCCCCCCAGACGACATCACGTCATCGAACGACAGGCTCAGCGATCCGTCTCCCATCGGCCCCGTGAGCGAACCGCCCGTCCATCGGATCGGCGAAGTGCTCAGGAAGCTGCCGGTCGGGGAAGCCGTATCCCCGGTGATCAAACCGCCGTCGATCGCGCCGCTCAACAGCAGCGTGTTGTTGGCGTCGTAGATCGACAACTGGCCCCCAGAAGTCGTCTGAAGGACCGTCGAACCGAGCAGCGTCGCCGCTCCGTCGCTGGCGATCCCCTGAAGCGTCAGCGAAGCTCCCGAATTGACGTTCGGCAGTTGCCCGGCGAGCGGCCCCAGGAACACCAGTCCGGTGTCTTGATCCCCCGCGGTCGAGCCGCCGAGATCATCGATCGTTGCGAGAGAAGAACCGTCGAACCGAACGTCGGCCGGCGGGTTGGACTGGCCGAGATCGAACTTGATCACCGTCGCGGCCGAGGCGGACGTGGTGGTGGTGGTCGCGGCCAGCATCGAGACGGCGACCAGGGTGTGAAATCGGTACATGCTGGCTTGGTGGCGTAGGTGAGGTGGACGGCGCGAATAGGGCTCTGGCTCAAGAAGGGTCTTGGTCGCCTTTTGCTCCGAAAAAGTTCCGATCGTTCGAAGCTATTCACGGGATCTCGACTGGCAAGCTTCATCCGCCGTGGCTAACGCAAGGGACGCCAAATCCCGAAGCCGCCCTGCTTACCAACGCCACCGCCGGCAGTATCGCTACATCAGGCAACTTCAGAAAATCCCGGAGAACCCTCAAAGTCTGCCCAGCCAGACTCCGATACCTGTTGCGGGACGAGGTCTCGACCGACGCCGCGTGGCGACGGGATGGAGGCTTCGTGGGGGGGCTTTCCACACTCGGCCCGTTCGGGGAACACGCCGTTGCCGTTCGTTCGGTAAACGTGAAGCGTGTTTCACGGCGGCACCGCGCCTAGGGAAGTCCAGGGCATGAATCGCTCGCTGTTTCGTCTAACCGCCTATCTGCAGCTCGGGATCGCGATCCTGACCGCGACGGGGTGCGCGCCGACGCAACCGTTCTTCTTGAACGAGTCGCCGGAGCTGAAGCACTACCTCGACACGGCCACGGCGATCGAGTACCCCGACGTCGACGTCGAGAGTTTGCCGGAAACGACGCAATCTCTCGAACCGCTGTCGATCGGCAATCACGACTACCAGTTCTGGGACGTGTCGTTGGAGGAGTGCGTTTCGATCGCGCTCAACAACTCCAAGTTCCTGATCACCACCGGTGGCATCGCCGAATCCCGACAGAACGTCGCGGACCAGTTCGTCAGCGGGACCCCCGAACAGTTCAACAGCGTCTATGACGTCGCGGTCCAACAATCGACGACCCAAACGGTCCCGCTCGTGGTCGACGGCAACGGCAACCGTGTCCTGCCGCGGGGCGCGATCCGGTCGAACCAAGTCGGTGGCGTCGAGGACGCGCTCTCCGAGTTCGACGCGCAGGCGAGCTCCTTCATCAGCGGCGACACCACCGACCGACCGCAAAACACCCAAGTCGCGGTCGCCACCCAAACGGTTTCCACGACGTCCCAATCCGCGATCAGCAAGCGGTTCGCCACCGGCGGCGTCGCCACGCTCCGGCACCAACTCAGCTACAACCGCTCGAAAACGCCGCTGAACCAAACCCTGCGGGTCCTCCCCAGCGACTGGACCGCCTCGATCGAGGCGCAAGTCCAGCACCCGCTGATGCGAAACCGCGGGACCCTCGTCAACCGAATCCCGGTCGTCCTCGCCAGCCTCAACGAGGACATCTCGATCACCGAGTTCGAGGTCTCCGTGCGGAATCTCGTCCGCGATGTCGAGAACGCCTACTGGGACCTGTACGTCGCCTACCGCAACGTGTCATCGGCGGTGATCGCCCGGAACAGCGCGATCGTGACCGCCCAGGTCGCCAAGTATCAACTCGAAAACGGCACCGGCACCCAGCAAGAACTTTCCCAAGCGGTCGGCCAGTATTACCTGTTCCGCGGCCAACTCGAATCGGCGCTTGCCGGGTCGAACCTGCCCGGGTCCGACCGGTTCGGCGTCTACGGCGCCGAGCGACGATTGCGAGAATTGCTCGGCCAGCCCCCGACCGATGGCCGTCTGATCCGCCCGATCGACGAGCCGACCCTCGCACGCGTCGAGTACGACTGGAACGACAGCGTCGCGCAAACGCTCTACCTGAGCCCCGAACTGCGGCGAACCAAGATCGCCCTCAAGCAAAACGAGCTCGAACTGATCTCGGCGAAGAACCAAATCTTGCCCGACGTGAACCTGTCGTTGCTCTATCGCCAAGTCGGCCTCGGCGACACGCTCGGTCCGCCTTCGGGGAACCCCGGTCGCGAATACCCACAATCCGGAAGCAGCGCCCTCCGTTCGCTCACCAGTGGCGACTTCCAAGAAGGAAGCGTGCGGCTCGAAATCACCCCGCCCGCCTGGGGCGCGCGACGAGAGCACGCCCGGATCCGAAACGCCGAACTCCGACTCACCCGACAAAAGGCGTTCCTGCAAGAACAAGAACGGCTGCTCGTCAGCCGGCTCTCTGACGCCGTCGCCGGCGTCGCCACCCACTACCAACTTGTCCAAACGATCGCCCAACGATGGCAGGCCGCCGAAGTCGAAGTCGAGGCACGGCTCGCCGAATACAAAGGGGGCCAAGGACAGATCGTGTTCGTGTTGCAAAGCCAGGAACGCCGCGCCAACGCCCAGATCGAATACTACCGGGCGCTCGGCGAATACAACAAACTGCTCAACTACGTCGACTATCTGAAGGGGACGTTGCTGGCGAACAGCAACATCGCCCTGGAAGAAGGCCCCTGGGCCGAGAAGGCCTACTGGGACGCCCTGGAACGGGCCCGCGAACGGAGCGCCGGCAAGCATCTGGAATATGGCGTGACCCGCCCCGGCGTCGTCCGCCAAGGCCCGGTGCAGGATGCCGAATCCGCCTCCGCGATGTTCGGCGAAGGCACCGCCACCTTCGGCGAAACCCTGCCGCCGGGATCGCAACCCGGGACGGTCGACCCGGACATGCCCACCCCCGCCGAACCGCTCGACCTGAACATGACCCCGCATCGGCAGCCGGTGGAGGTCCCCGAACGATCGCTCCTCGATCTCGGCTCGTCGACCGGCGACCTGCTGCAACTCGGCCCGACCCCCGACTCGCTCACCCCCGGAACCCAAAGCTGGAACCCGTCGGGTGATCCGGCGAATCGCGCGTCCCGTGCTGTCGCGGATCGATCGAGTCGGGACAACGGGTCGCAACCGGTCGGCTCCGGCGTGGCGCCGGAGTCGCATCCCGAAGTCTCCCGGGCTGGCTACAAAACGTCGCGCTAACGAAAATGCGAGACCGTTGCGAACTCGACACGAGCACCTGGCCTGAACACTGAGCCCCATCATGATTGACGAGCCGCTCAACCCGCTCAAAGACGCGCGATGCCTGGTGACCGGCGGCGCGGGGTTCATCGGTTCCCATATCACCGACGCCCTCCGCCACGTCGGAGCCACCGTCCGGGTCGTCGATAACTTCAGCACCGGCTACCGACGCAACCTCGAACACCACCGCGAGGACCCCGGCGTCGAAGTCGTCGAAGGGGACGTGTCGCACGGCCCGACCGCGTCGCGAGCCGTCGAAGGGGTCGACGTGATCTTTCACGAAGCCGCGATGGCGAGCGTCCCGTGGAGCATGCGGGAACCCGACCTGTGCCACGCGTGGTGTGCCACGAGCACCGTGAAACTTCTGCAAGCCGGCGTCGCCGCTGGTGTCCGAAGGTTCGTGTTGGCGTCCACCAGCGCCGCCTACGGAGACTCCGAGTTCGTTTCGAAACGGGAATCCGACCCTGTCGCGCCGCTGTCACCCTACGCCGCCGGCAAGCTGTCCGCCGAGTCATACTGCCAGGCGTTCGGCCGAAGCTTCGACATCGAAACCGTGATCCTCCGCTACTTCAACGTCTTCGGACCGCGGCAAGACCCCAAGAGCGAGTACAGCGCCGTGATCCCGCGGTTCGTTTCGATGATCCTCCAAGGAGACCGCCCGATCATCTACGGCGACGGGGAGCAATCGAGAGACTTCGTGTACGTCGGCGATGTCGCCCGCGCCAACCTGCTCGCCGCCGCGGTCCCGGCCGCGATCGGCGGAACGTTCAACGTCGCCCGCGGCGAACGGACGACCCTGCTCGAACTACTGACCGTGCTCAGCGACCTGCTCGGGCGATCGATCGAACCGATCCACGAGCCGCCACGAGTCGGCGACGTTCGCGATTCGCTCGCCGACATCACCCAGGCCCGGCGCCGACTCGGCTTCGAGCCAACCGTCAACATCCGCGAAGGGCTCCGCCGAAGCATCGACGACTACCGCTCGGGTCCGAGCGGTCAATAGGCAACGCTCGGGACATAGCCGACGCACTCTTTCACTCTGTAGCGGAACGGCGCAAGCCGTCCGGTCCCACGACTCGGCGCGGCAGCGAAGGCGATGGACGGTGATTGCACGCCCGGTGCTGTACGATTCGTCGAAGGCAACGACCTCATCCCAACCCGCTCACGCGCCATCCGTCGCGATACTCCCGGCTGACCAACGCGGTCGCCTCCGCATGACCGGAGAATTCGAGCGACTCACGGTCCCATGAAAGCCACGCTTCGGCGAACCGGTCCGCCGTCGCGCCGACCAACACGGTCTCGCTGAGCGGGCCGCCGTGGGAAAACTCGCCGCAAGCTCGGCGTCCTTCGATCGCCGCATCAACCCAGTCGTGGTAATGGTTTTGCGGCGGCGGATCGGCCACGTCAACATCGAGTTGCCGGCCGTCGGGCGACAGCACGACGGGACGCCCGCCGCGGTAGTTCTTGAAAATCGAACCCCGTTCGCCGATCCAGTACGTCCCGGACTCGGGTAATCGGTCGACTCCCGGGGGAAGCGTGATCTTGTCACGGTCCGGCTCGATGCCCCCGTCGTGCCAAGTCAGCTGGACCGTCGGGCCGGCGGTGTAAGCGGTGCCCGGGAAAACCATCTCGACCACCCGCTGTTTGCCCCATAGCGGCCCGCTGCTCCCCGGGGTCGTCTGGCGGACGCGGTCCGGTGCGGTCAATTCCAACGCGTCAAAGCTGGTGTCGAAGTGGTGGCAGCCCATATCGCCCATCTCGCCGACACCGAAATCGAACCAGGCACGCCAGGTTTTCGGGTGATAGGTGTCGGCCAAGTACGGACGCTCCGCACGAACGCCGAGCCAAAGGTCCCAGTCGAAGCCTTGCGGGACGGGATCGGCGTTGGAACGAAGCTCGGTGTTCTTCGGCCACCATCCGAGTCGCTTGTTCTCCCACAAAATCACCTCCTTGATCTTGCCGATCACGCCACTTTTCAACAGCCGCACCGTCAGCCGGCTTTCTACGCTGGAACGACCCTGGTTCCCCAGTTGCGTAACGACGCCCGCCTTGTCGGCTTCCTGGGTGATCACGCGGCACTCGTGCAACGTGGTCGCCATCGGCTTCTGCAGGTAGACGTGTTTCTTGCCGCGGAGCGCCACGACGGCCGGCGCCGCGTGCATGTGGTCTGGCGTGGCAATGATCAACGCGTCGAAACGATCCGCGTGCGCGTCGAGCATCTCTCGCCAATCGCGGTGCACCGAGGCCTCGGGATAGGTCTCCCGCGCCGGTCCCATGAACCGGTCGTCGACGTCGCACAACGCCGTGACCTTCACCCGGTCGTGGCTCGCGACGCTCCGCAAACTCGCCGCACCCATCCCGCCGACCCCGATGCACGCGACCTGCAACATCGAGTTGGGGGAGGACGCGCGAAGGATCGCGGGACCACCTACCGCGGTCGCGGCGAAGGCGGCGGATCGGCAAAGAAAGTGTCGGCGTTTCATGGCAGGTTCGTTCCGTATTCGGTCGAGGGGTTCAGGGGAATCGTTCTAAAATCGTCGCGTTGCGCTCATCCTTTTCGGTCTGCAGGGACCGGACCGTGTTGCCCTTGGCGACCGCGCCCGGACGGCTCGCGCCGCGGGCAAAGTACCCGTGCAACCGCGCCAACATCGCGGCGGCTTGTTGGCCGCCCGCCGATCCCGTGGCGGACGCTTCCGTCGGGTTTTCGTCCAAGTTGACATACACGGAGCGATCGGTATCGGGCCGCAGCGTCAGCTTGTGCGGACCCTCCCGCCGAACGATCTCTTGACAACCGCGAGTCGCGACGGTCAACGACTCGCGGACCGAGTCCGCCTGGCCGAGTAACAACGTCGATTGGTCGAAGCTGTCCGCCGCGTCCTGCGGCGAGACGAACCCGCCGGCCAGCGCCGCGGCCGTCGCCGTGATATCGGTCAGCGAGAACAGGGCCTCGGTCGTTTCGCCGGCCGCGATTCTGCCCGGCCACGCGGCGATCATCGGTACCCGGTGCCCGCCCTCCAACGCGCTCCCTTTAAAACCGCTCCACGGCCCGCTCGTGTCGTGTCCCAGACGCTTTGCCCCGGGAAGGCCGCCGTTGTCGCTGGTGACGACGATCAGCGTCTCTTCGGTCAAGCCGAGCCGCTCCAGCGTTGCCACCACTTCTCCGACCAACCAATCGAACTCCATCACGAAGTCGCCATGATTCCCAAGCGGACTTTCGCCCCGGAACTTGGGATCGGGCACGTGCGGGGTGTGAATCGCGCAGGTCGGCAGGTAGAGAAAGAACGGCGCGTCGCCAGCCGCGGCCGACTCGAGAAATCGAACCGACTGATCTGCCGACGTCGCGCCGATCTGTTGATCGGGACGATGGTCGGGCCATTCTCCCCGCGGCCGATGTTCCAACAGCTTGTACCCGAGCCGATCGATCACGGTGAGCTCAGAAGGAAATTCGAGCCCATCGGCGTCGCCATGCGGCTTGCCGTCCGCGATGTAGTACTTCGGAAACATGTTGTGGCCGTCCGCCACCAGAAAGCTACGTTCGAACCCGACATCGCCGGCGCCCCGACCGGGTGAAGTCAGGTCACGGGGATAGCTGTCGCCAAGGCCGACATGCCACTTGCCGATCACGCCGGTCCGATAGCCCGCTTCCGATAGCACCGACGCGACCGTCCCTTGACCCTCCGCGATCATCATCGGTTCGCCGTTGAACATCACGTGGGACGTGTGATAGCGACGGCACGGGTCCGTCCCGGTCAGCAGGCCGTAACGAGTCGCCGAACAGATCGCCGATGGGCTGTGGGCGTCGGTGAAACGAAGCCCGCGTGCGGCGATCGCGTCGATGTTCGGCGTCGGGATCGGCGACGGTCCGTAGCAACCGACATCACCCCAGCCAAGATCATCCGCCATGATGACGACCAGGTTGGGACGTGGCGCGGCGTCGCGGCGGGTCGCCAACATTCGTTCGACCCGCGCCTGTTCCTTCGCCAGCCCCTGACCGGTGACCGGCAGCGGACTGAAATCCGGGTCCGCGGGAACCGCCTCGTCTTCGGGGATGGGGCGCCACCGCAGGTTGCGGAACGAAACGTCTTGGCCATGATCCTGCAACCAAAGG
Organism: Pirellulaceae bacterium; assembly: GCA_041685355.1. Classification (GTDB taxonomy): domain Bacteria; phylum Planctomycetota; class Planctomycetia; order Pirellulales; family Pirellulaceae; genus JAWLFY01. The sequence continues at coordinate 52,403 of JAWLFY010000004.1, forward strand.
TTCCCGCCACGGCCCGTCAAATCGCCGCCACGGATCGCAAGGAGATCGACCTGAAACTTCCACCGCGGGTCGGCATAATCGAACGAGATGACCCGCTGACCGTTGAGCCAATGCTCGATCACGGTCCCTTTGCAAACGACCCGCCCGGTATTCCATTGGCCGTGTGGCCGGGTCGCGTCGCGGTCGGGCCCGATGCAGAAAAACAGCGACGCGGCCGACTGACGCGGGTTGTCGCCGTAGGGGCTGTTGGCGTCGTCCAAAACCTGGTACTCGACTTGGCCGGGGCGGTAATAGACGCCCGAGTTGCAACCCTCGGACGCCCGCCACTCGAACCGCAACTCAAAGTCGTCGGGCACTTCGGCAGCGGTGTAAGTCAGCGGCCCGCCGCCGGAAAGACGGTGAAACGCCCCGTCCCGGATCACCCAGTTGCCTTGGTGCTCCCATCCGTCGAAGGTCTCGCCATCGAACAACGGGATAAATTCGAGTCGTTCCTCTTGAGAATCGACCGCCGTGACGACCAGCGGACATCCGAAGACGACAAGCAGAAGTGCCGGGAAGCGGATCACGTCACGGTCTTTCGGTGGGCGGTGGGGACCGGCGGTGGACGACAACGGGGCCGGAGGTAGGACCCGATAGTTTACTCCCTCGCGACAACCGCCGCAGATTCGCCAGCGGAGCAGGTTCGCTCGTCCCGCAGCGACGCTCGGCTCATACGCCTTCGATCCGTTTCGCCCCCAGCCCGTTGAAGTCGTCGGCGTCGACACCGAACCAACCGAGCGTGCTCAGGTGCAGGTCGCCGATCGGCGTATCCTCGGGACAAATGACGTGCCCCGCCGGTTTCAAGCCGCCTCCCGCTCGGCCTACGCACGCGATCGGCAAGTCGACGTTGCTGTGCGGGTCCCCGTCCTTGAGCGACGACCCGAAGAACACGACGCTGTTGTCGAGCGCCGAACCGTTCCCCTCGTCGATCGCGTCCAACCGTTTCATGAAGTAAGCCGATTGCCGCGCGTGCCACTCGTTGACCCGGCTATAGCCTTCGACCCGATCGGGTCGCGACGCGTGGTGCGACAGCCCGGCGTGAAACGGTTCGGTCACCCCGTCAAGGAAGCTGAAGTTCGCCTCCGATAAACTGTTGACATAAACCATCGTCACCACCCGCGTCGTGTCGGTCCATAGCGCCAACACGGCCAAGTCGAGCATCATCCGCACGTGTTCCGCACGGTCCTTCGGGATCCCCGGAGGCGGCGCGTCGAACTCTGACTCCTCAGGCGGCGACGGCGGCTGCCAACGGTTCGCCACCGGGTCGGTCGCGCGGCGAATGTCCCGTTCGACCGAGCGAACGCTATGCAGATACTCGTCGATCTTGTGTCGGTCGAGCGAGCTGCCGCGGCGACGGATCGCGCCGGCTTGCTCGGACACCAAGTCGAGGACGCTCCCCTGCCATCGGTTCCGTTCCGCCGCCCCCGGCCCCGCGGCGCGGCCGAACAATCGGTCGAACGCCCCCCGCGGGTCGATCTCCGGCATCAACATCGTCGTCGGCGTGTTCCACGACAACGTCGCGCCGTAGGAAACCGGGCTGTTGGCACCGCTGCAATAACCCTGTCCCGGGTGCTCGATCCCCAACTGCAACGAACGGATCGGCGTGTCGTGTCCCAGGTGATCGGCCAACTGCTGATCGATTGACTTCGCACTCGCGAACACCCCGAGTTCACGGTCCCGTTCCGCCTGGACCCCGGTCAACAGCGCCGTGCACTTGCCGATGTGGTTGCCGTACGCGTGCGTCCGCAAGTTTCGAAACACCGTCAATCGGTCACGCAGCGGCGCAAACGGCTCCAGCGTCCGCGACAGCTCGAAGTTTTGCCCCGACCCCTTCGGATCCCAAGACCCGGGATAGAACCCACACGACTGGTAAAGCCACACGTATCGCCGCGGCGGCGTCACGGCCTCCTCCGCCGCACCGGCGACCGCACCGGCCCGGAAGGTCGGGCTCATCGCTTCCAGGAACGGCAACGGAAGCGCGACCCCCAACCCCTTCAGCAACGTCCTTCGCGCGATCGCTCGGTGCATGGCGTTCCCCGTCACTCCCCCGCCCGATATCGGAACGGATAACTGGTGGCGATCTCTCGAATCAACGTGCGGGCCCGGTACCCGTCGCGGCGGACCGCCGACACGATTTGACCGATCGCGTGTTCGTCAAAGTAATCGAGCTCGCGGCCGAGCGCGTGGGCAAGCATTCGCTCGGTCAACGCCCGCGTGAAGTCGTCCTTCCGGTTTTCCGCCAAGTACGCCTTCAACTCGGCGACACCGCCCACCTCGGTCCCGTCCGGCAACCGCGCTGACGCATCGATCGGTCCCGCCGGGTCCCGCGAACGACGCCGCCCGATCCAATCGAAATGCTCAAGCGCGAACCCCGGCGGGTCGATCTTGTTGTGGCATCCGGCACACCGCACGTTGTCCCGGTGAGCTTCCAACGCCCGGCGGACCGAAACCGACTCGGATTGTCCCGCCTCCTCGGGGAGATCGCCGACGTCGGGCGGCGGCGGGGGTAACTCGTTCCCCAACACCGTTTCGACGACGAACGCGCCCCGCCGTACCGGGCTCGTCCGCGTCGCCAACGACGTCGTCGTCAACACCGCCGCCGTGCCGAGCAACCCGCCACGGCTCGGGTCCTCGACCCGCACCGGACGCATCGCGTCCCCGGCTACCCCCTCGATCCCGTACAACCTCGCCAGCCGCTCGTTCAAATAGGTTTCGTCCCCGTTGAGCAACTCGATGATCGGGCGGTCCTCGCGGACCATGCGGTCGAACGTCAACGCCACCTCGCGGCGCATGTCTTCGGCAAGGTGCCAACTGAAAAAACGGAACAGCTCCTTATCGGGTTCCTTCTCCCGGCCGATTCCTGACAACTTCAACCACTCCGTCGTGAAACGGGCGGCGAGCCGGTACGACGTGTCGCCATCAAGTATCCGCTCGACGTGCCGCCCGATCTGGTCGGGGTCGTTCAAAACGCCCCGCCCCGCCGCGGCGAGCAACACGTCGTCGGGCATCGACGCGGTCAGCCAATACGATAGCCGCGACGCCAACGCGTGATCCCCAAGCGGTTCCACACCGACGGGCGGATCTCCTTCATGGCGATACAAGAAACCCGGCGATACGAGGACCGCGACGAGCAACCGGCGGACCGCCTCGACGTGACTTCCCCCGGCGTCCCGTTCGCGGCGATAAAAATCGCGGTACCGTTCGCGCTCTTCCTCGGATACCGGACGACGAAACGCCTTCGGCAATAACGCCGACAAATAGCCGTCGACGTCGCCCCGACCCGCCGGCAACGCACCGCTTCTTGGCGAGTCGTTCCGTGGCGAGTCGAGTGGTGACGCGTCGTCCCGGCGATCGCCCGTTTCCCCGTTCGGCTTCCCGGCGAACCGGAACTCGATCCGGTCGACGAACAGGCCACCGACGCTCGACTTGCGGCTCTCGTCTTGCTCCCGCCAAGCTTGCCGTTGCTTTTCGCTAAACGTTTCCAGTTCCCGGAACAGCGGCGTCTCGTGATCCCGCCACACCCGTTCGACGTCCTTCCGAGAAACGCCCAAAAGTTCGGCAAGCTCTTCGAACGCCGGGACTACGTGAGTTTGATAGTCGTAGCCGAGCCCGCCGACGAACACCGGCAAGTATCCCCGTTCGAAATGAAACCGGTCCCGCAACAGCCGATCGAGCACCGCCCGGTAGTAAATCCGGTTGGCGGTCGCCATCAGTTCGCGAATCCGCGACTCGTCGTCCTGCGTCGAACCGTCCCCCACCGCGAGGAGTTCCCGGTAGGTCACGCCGTCGGGCAACAGCGACTCATCGTACGGTGGCGGGTCGAAAGTGCTCTGACCGAGCTTCATCTGGGGCCGATCCGGAACGTCGGGAAGCCACGGCGGGCGGTAAAAGTCGTACCCGAACAGGATGTCGTGACGCCCGGCGGTCAAGAACATTTCGGTCTCGTATTCCGCCAACGCTTTCCCTTCGACCAACACGCCCGGTTCTCGCGAGGCGTCGTTGACCGAATCGGCGGCGATCCACATCCCGGCCGACGGTCCGGGGCCGGTGCTCGCCGCCCGCACTCGCACCGAATAGGTCCCGGTCCGGGGGAAATCGATCGCCTTGCGAACCGATTGGTATTTCCGTCCTAGCGCCGGCGAAAAGGTCCAACCGACGACGTCGTCGCCGCGACGCGTCACCTTCTGGCCAAAGCTCGCGTGCTCCCCCGTTTCGACTTCGTACCCGATCGGCGACACGGCCCCGGCGTGGGCATCGATCACCGCGTCGGCCACCCGCGTCGCCGCGTTCAACGTCGACTCCAATCGCGCCGCCGTCATCACCATCGATGAGCGGTCGTTGGCGAACCCGCTCAACCCCTCCGGGTCCTCGGCCAACACGTCGGCGACATCGACCGTCACGCCGAACAGGTCGGCTACCGTGAACCGATACTCCTCGCGGGTCAATCTCGCCAACGCCGCCGACCCGGGCGATCGGACCGCTTCCCAGTCGACGTCGTGCATCGCCGAATCGATTCCGGCTAGCAACGCCGCCCGTTCCTCTTCGGTCGGCCCCGGCATCGACTCCGGCGGCATCGCCCCCGATTCGATCACCTCGCGAACCCGTCTCCAAACGCGGCGGTTCGGATAGACGTCTTCCCGCGAACGGTAAACGCTCAGGTCGATCGCCGCCTCCGCCCCTTCCCCCTGATGACATTCGCCGCAGTATTGACGCAGCAGCGGTGCGACCTCGTCTCGGAACGTTGCCTCCCCGGCGGTCGCGACCGAGAGGGACAGCGACGCGAACAGCCAGGCCGACGCGATACCGAACGGAAAGGGTCTTCGACGCATGAATTCACCGTACACCGCCCCTGGAAAGCTCGCAACGAATCCGACCGGCTGATCCCGAACGACAGCCTTCTCAGGTGCGTTTTCCACGCCCGTCTTCATTCCGGGTTCGGGTCGATCCGCCGCGTGCAATCGATGAACAACCAGCACACCGCGGCCGCAAGCATCATCCCGCCGCACAAGGCGAAGCCGGGAACGTAATCGGTTTGCCGTACCGTTTCGCCGTCGATCACTTGCATCGTGCTGAACGCGTCGAGCAACAGCCCGACCCCGAACGGCGTCGCGAACGCCCCCAGGTTCCCCGCCATGTTCGTGATCCCAAAGACGGTTGCCGAATAACGGCCGCCCAGGTCGGTGCAGGTCCCCCACACCGTCGGCTGGTTCCAATCGGAAAAGAAGCGGGCGACCATCAGCGACACCGCGACCACCACCGGGTCCGACTGGGCGATCGCGGTCAACACCAACACCCCGCCGATCGCGAGTCCGGTCCCGGCGACCGCGGCACGGCTCCAACGCCGACTCGAAAACCGCTGGAGCGCCCAATCGTTCGCATAGCCGCCGAAGATCCCCCCCAACGCCCCGCCCCACAACGGCAAGCTGATCAACACCCCGAGCTGTCCCCCGGTGGTCACCCCGAGCGAGCGAAAGTAGCTCCCCAGGATCAACGCGAACACGACGTCCGAACCGGCGTTGAGCGTTTGCTGAAACAGCAGCACCAGATAACTCCGGTTGCGGAGCGCGACATCGAACGGCAACACCTTCGGCGGCTCCGTCGTGGCCGCGGTCGTCGTCTCCGACGCCGGCGGGGCCGTCTCGGGCGGGTCCCGGAACAGGAGCAAAAAGAGCAAGGCGAACGCGACGCCGAAAGCCGACAGCACGACCAAGGCCGTGACCCACGACAGCGCCAAATAGCCCATCAAGAACGAGCCCATCACGATCGACGCCATCGCCCCGCCGCCCCGCCCGAAAGCGCTGGCGATCCAACCCTGGACCCGTGTCCGGTGGCGAAGCGGGAACCAACCCCGCGTCACCTGGCTCAACGCCGGGTAACAACCCGCCTGGGCAAACCCGAACCCGCCGCGAACCGCGAGCAACGCGGAAAAACTGCCCGCCAACCCGTGCGCCGGCAACAGCAGCGACCACGCCAAGATCACGACCACCAAAAACAGGTGCGGCCCGAACAGGTCGCACAACACCCCGCCCGGGATCTGACCGAGCGCGTAAGGGAAAAAGAACGCCGACCCGAGCGCCTCGAGCTGCGTGTTGCTCAGTCCGTACTCCGCCTCGATCTCCGGACGGATCAGGTTCCACGTGTAGCGGTGAAGGTATAGCAAGAACGAGGTCGTCGCGGCGAGCGCGAACACCGTCGGCCGTCCCGGCATCCACCTCGGGCGCTTCTCCCGAGATTCGGCGGAAACGTGAGGCTCCGCGGAGACGCTGGCACCGTCGTCGGACATCCCCGCGCCGTCTTCGGATATCCCTGCACCCTCGTCGGACATCCCCGTGCCGGGTTCTGGGCCGGCGGTCAATCGACCGGCCAATCGGGGTCGGCGATCTGGCGGGTCAGCTCCGACAACCGCGACTGGGTCCCCAGCAACCGTTGCCATGCGGAAAATTTCAGCGTCACCGTCTGCTTCTCCTCGTCGGTCTGTGCGGTCTCGATCAACCGGTGAAGTCTGGATTGAAGATAATCGAGAATCTCACACAGCTGTGCCTTCTGGCCAGGGGTCAGGTTGTCGGGGATCGACGGCAACTCCTGGACCTGCAGCACTTCCGCCGGATGTGGCGAGTTCGGCCCGCAGAGTTCGACCGCGATCGAGCTGTCCGAAGAATTGATCTCGCGGTTGAGTGTCGGGTTGTCCCCACCCATCGCGGCGATCCGCGCCGCGATCTGTTCCTCGGAACCGATCAACAACAGGCTCCGACCGACCGCGACCAGATCCCCGTGACGGAGGATCTTGAGTTGACACTCGGCGCCGTTCACCTTCGTCCCGTTGGTGCTGTCGAGATCGGTCAGCACCATCCGGTCGTTGTCACGTTGGATCTTGAAGTGGCAACGGCTGACCCGCTCGTCGTTCAGCTGGATGTCGTTTCCCTCTTCACGACCGACGGTCAGCGGTGGGGTGAGATCGTCAAAGACTTTTCCGCGGTCGGCTCCATGAAGAATCTTGATCGTGACACCCGTCATGGGGCACTCCCGAAGAGGTGGGTCGCTGAGGAGGTGGCGGCGCACCCGAACCTGGTCGGGTGTCTTCCGTGCGAATTGTATCGCGGGGGCGATCGAAGTCGTGTCTCCGGACCGGTCAGTAAGTCGGGGCCGTCGGTCGTGGCAGATCGGTGCGGCTCGTCCGTTCCCCATTCTGTTCCTACACGACCTCTACGATCAAGCATTTTAGGTAGTCGCTCTCGGGACACGACACCGCCACCGGGTGGTCTGGCGATGGCCCTCGGTTCTCGAGTACGATCAGGTCGCGTCGACGGCGTCGGCCGACATCGGCCAACAGGTTCAAGAAGTCGCTCCGCGAGACCCGCCCGGAACAACTGCACGTGACGAGCATCCCGCCCGGAGGGAGCAGCTCGATCGCCAGCGTGTTGAGCCGTGTGTAGGCGCGGATCGCCGCGTCGATCTGCTTGCGTGAACCGGCGAACCGGGGCGGGTCGAGGACGACCGCGTCGAACCGTTCGCCCGACTCCCCGCGACGTTTGAGCTCGTCGAAACAGTCCGCCTTGACGAATTCGGTCGCCCCTAGCCCGTTTCGCTCGGCGTTTTCCCGTGCGATCGCCAGCGCCGCCTCGCTCGAATCGACCCCCACGACCGATGCCGCGCCGCGGCTCGCGGCGACCAACCCGAACCCGCCGGTATAGCAACAAACGTCGAGCACCCGCCTTCCCCGAAGGTAGCCCGCGGCGGCGACGTGGTTGAACCGCTGGTCGAGATACCCTCCCGTCTTCTGCCCGGCGTCCAAGTCGACATGGAGTGTCAGCCCGTTTTGGCGATACTCGATCGGACCCGTCGGCGGCGTCCCGCGCGACCAACCGGACTCCGCCTCGGCCCCCTCCAAACGCGCCGTCTTCTCGTCGATCCGGCTGAAGATCCGCTCGCACCCCGGGAGCCCCGCCAAGTGGTCAAGGATCGCATCTTTCCAGCGATAAAGTCCGCCGGCGGTGAACTGGACACTCAGGCAATCCGCGTAACGGTCGACGATCAGTCCGCTCAGCAAATCCGACTCGCTGAACACCAGCCGCTCCGCTCCGCGAGCGATTTCCCCGTTGGCCCCATCAGCGAGGCCGTCCCCCGCCACCCCGGCGATCGGGTGATGTCGCCGACGGACCGCCGCGTCGATCCGCTCCCGCCACAAACCTTCCCCCAATTCGACCCGTGAGTCGAACGAGTAAAGCCGCACCCGAAGGCGGCTCGCCGGGTTGACCAAACCGCGGGCCACCCAATTGCCGTCGAAATCGAGCAGGTCGACGACTTGGCCCGGCGACAACGATTCCCCCCCGTCGAGCAGCGCGTGGGCATGTACCCACGGATGGCGGGCGAGAAACGGGAAGTGCCGTGATGGCTTCAGCCGCAGCGGGACGGGGGTGTCGTGGTCGGTCAAGGTCAGCAACGGGATTCGGGGAGACGGACGCCCAAGCGGCGATCGATCAACATCGCCGATCGGGCAACATCGCCGATCGGGC
>JAWLFY010000004.1:61054-76591 GCA_041685355.1 Pirellulaceae bacterium
CAACATCGCCGATCGGGCAACATCGCCGATCGGGCCTCGGGCCGGAATCGGGGGTCATCCCGACGGACGGACGCCTCGGCCCGCCTCCGCGGCTGAATGTGACCGGAGTCCCCCGCCGAAAGCGGCCTGCCTCTCGATCCCAGCGGGGCCGCCTGCTCCGCCGAAAACGCCCGCGAACCGCGGGTCGTCGCGGCGCATCTGAATTGGCACAATGGAAAAACCGGACTGTAGCCGCTCGGTTGCCGGTCCGATAACTTCTAGAAGGTTTTCACGCCTTCGTTTCGATACTTGGAGAGGTCTGAAGCATGACTCATGTCGTCTGCGAACCCTGCTCGGGATGCAAATATACCGATTGCGTCGTCGTCTGCCCCGTCGAATGTTTCTACGAGGGGGATCAGATGCTCTACATCCATCCGGAAGAGTGTATCGACTGTGAGGCGTGCGTCCCGGAATGTCCCGTCGAGGCGATCTTCCACGAGGACAACGTCCCCGACGAGTGGAAGAGCTACATCGAGCTGAACGCGGAAAAGTCGGAGGAGTGCGAGGTGATCACGGAGAAAAAGGAACCGCTCGCCGATCAGTGAGCCGTCCCGATCGGTGAGCCGTCCCCATCGGTGAACCCCTTTCCCCCTCACCCTCTCTCGCTTTCACCCGGTCGCCGAGATGAACGTCTTCCAGCACTCGTACCGCGGGTCCTCGATCGACTGAATCAGCATCGGGTTGACCCGCGGCTTGGCGGGTTCGGTCAGCAGCGTCATCCGCGCCTGGTTCGGCGTCCGTCCCCCTTTGCGGCCGTTGCATCGCAGACAACAACAGACGACGTTTTCCCACGTCGTCGGCCCGCCGTGTGACCGCGGGACGACGTGATCCAGGCTCAACCGATGCATCGGTTCCCGCTTGCCACAATATTGGCAGCGGTGGTCATCACGGGCGAACAGGTTCTTGCGGTTGAACCGGACCGCCTGTTGCGGCATCCGGTCGAAACGGCTCAGCCGCACGATTCGCGGGGCGAGGATCTCGAACCCCACCGCCCGGATGTAATCTTCGCCGGGCTGCTTTTCGGTCGAAGCCAACCGGCTGATCTCGCACCAACTTTCGAAGTCGAAGCTGACGTACTGGGCGTCCGCGTGCCCGATCACTTCGGCGCACTCGCGGTACAACAGCGTCATCGCCCGCCGGACCGTCACGACGCGGATCGCCATGTAAAACCGGTTCAACACCAGGACATTTGTGTCGAGCACACCTTGACTCATTGCCGTTTCGACCCTTCCGTTGCACCGCGTCTCGAGCGGGAGGAAAACGCTTGGGGACAGCCGTCGGCGCCACGCCCGTCGACGCGGCGCCCTATTCGCCCAGCCGGCCTGCCTCTAGCTTAAACGGACTCCGGCTGAGTTCTGAGGGTAACAACCTCGCCGCCGGTTTGTTGGCACCGGGACCAGGTCTTTATCGAATGTTCATCACGTTTTTGGCGATCGGCCTCGTCGTGGCCTGCGCGGCGTTTTGGGCGTCGAACCTGGTGATGCTGCCCGGAAATTGGCTCGCCGTCGCCCTGCTCGCCGTCTACGCCGCGTGGGGACCCGATGGGGGCCGAGCCGAAATCGGGTGGGGCCTCGTCGCCGCCGCGTTCGGCCTCGCCACGGCCGGCGAGTTGTTCGAGTTCCTGGCCGGGGCCGTCGGGGCCAGCCGGGCCGGGGCGAGCCGCCGGTCGACCCTGTTCGCGTTGATCGGTTCGATGCTCGGCGCGACCCTGGGGCTGTTCGTCGGGATCCCCGTCCCGGTGCTCGGTCCGGTGCTCGCCGCGATCCTCTTCGGCGGGCTCGGCGCCTCCGCCGGGGCGATGTTCGGCGAGTGGTCGCAAGGCCGCGGGGCCCGCGAAAATTGGGCGATCGGCCGAGCCGCGTTCGTGGGGCGGACCTTCGGAACGCTCGGAAAAACCTCGATCGGCGCCGGCATCGTCCTGGTCGCCCTGTTCGGCGTCCTGCTCTGAAACGCCCGGTGTTCTGCCCTTGGACGCTCGTCCCCGTACTCAACGAACCGGTACTCGTATTCTCCGGCTCGCTCGTTCTCCGGCTCGCTCGATCGCATCCGGGAAACGATGCCAGCGAGCACGAGCACGAGCACGAGCAGGAGTACCGGCGAAACGGCTGAGTACGAGAGCACGAGGCTGTGACGGAAGCTCGGTTGACCCTGGGGGAGCCGATTCCGTACCGTCCCGCCGCGGATTGGTCCTGACGCGTCCCCCCTCCCGTTCCCCGAGCCCGAATGTCGTACCCGCGTCGCAGTGCCGAGCGTCGGCGGCGGGTGCTGGTGAGCACTCGGCAAGCCGAATTCGACGGATCGTCGGCGTCAGCGCGACGGTACGCCCAGCGGATGCGGGAGGCGCGACGCCCGACGGCGGCCTACGGGTTCCGCGTCCATCGACGTCTCCGCGGCCGTTGGTTCGCGCTCGTCCCGGTTTCCCGCGGCGCGTTGACCGCCGTGATCGGGGGGCTGTTGCTGCTGGCGGCCATGTTGGCGGCCGGACACTACGCCGCGGTCAGTCTGCCAGCCATCGCTTCGAACCCGGACTTGGCGCGGCCGCTCCGGCTCGACCGCCCCGACAGCCTCGGTCGGTGGGTCACCTGTCTGATGACGGCGACGACCGCCGGCGTTTGCTTGCTGATTTATCAGCTCCGGCGATACCGCACCGACGACTTCGAAGGCCACTACCGGATTTGGCGGCCGGTGTTGTTGGTGATGGCCTTCGCGAGCCTCAACGAGTTGGCCGGGCTGATCACCTGGTCGGGGGCGGTCGTTGACATGATCGCGGGTCGCCGTGTGGCGATGCGGGGTGAAGATTGGCTCCGGATCGTGTTCACGATCGGCGGCGCCGTCCTCGCGCTTCGCCTGTTCGCCGAGCTCCGGCGGTGTCGCGGGGCGGTGGCAGCGATGGCGATCGCTTGGGGATTTCTCGCCCTCCCCGCCGCCAGCCACTGGCACCTGTTCGAGCTCAACTCACGCGGCCGATGGCTGCTGGTGACCGTCGCCCCGACGTTCGCCCACACGTTTTTCTTGATCACCTTCGGGGTCTACCTGAGATCACTCTACCGCGAGGTACGACAGATCGAAGAGCAACCCCATCGCCCGCTCCTCACCGACCTCCTCCACCGGCTACGAGCGGCCACTCGGCCGGGGGGCTCTGGGTCTCCCGCCGCTGACGCGGCTTCGCGGGTCGCGTCGACCGCCGAAACTTCGACCGCCGAAACTTCGACCGCCGAAACGTCGACCGCCGCGGAACGACGACGCGCCCGGCGAGCTTCCCAGCCAAAAAAGACGGGCACCAACGCGTCTGGCGGTCGGTCAACCCGAGACTCGGAAAACGAGTCAGGCGGCGCATCGGGCGAACGGCCGAAACGTCCTTGGTCCCGGTTTTCGCTCGGAATCTTGCCGAAACGGCGGCGATCGGCCGACGACGAATCGCCAAACCGGCGAACCGCCGAAGCGGACGACGGGTCAAACGAAACGGCTGGGCCCGATGAAGGTGACGACCCGAACCAGGCCGAACCGAAACGACGGCGGTTCGCGTTCCCCTGGCCGCGTCGCCGTGGACCCACCGGGCAAGCCGCGAACGATACCGATGAGGCGGCGGAGGAAGGATCGGAAACAAGCCGACGCGACGACCGGGCTGACCGAAGCCGTCGGGCGGGTTCCCCCGCGAATCGCCATGGCGACGGGTCGGGCGGGGATGACTCGGACGAGAACGACTCGTATGGGCACGACTCGGACAGGCACGACTCGGACCGGCACGACTCGGACGGAGACGACGGGATCGACTGGGCGAACCTCAGCAAGGCCGAGCGTCGCCGGTTGCGGAAACAGATGAAACGCCAAGGCCGTGCGGCTTAACAACGGTCGGCTTGAGACAACTCGGGCGGACTCTTCGGCACCGGCGATCGATCGGGTATGTTTCGCGTTCAAGCAAGGCTGCCCCGATCTTTGCCGCCTCCGCGACGTCCCCCTCGAGCCGAGACCATGATTCGCACCCGATTCGCCCCTAGCCCGACCGGTTATCTCCATATCGGCGGGGTTCGGACGGCCCTCTTCAACTGGCTCCTCGCCCGACAATCGGGCGGCTCGTTCGTGCTCCGGATCGACGATACCGACGCCGCCCGGAACGTCGACGAAGCGATCTCGCCGATCCTCGAAGGGTTCCGTTGGCTCGGGTTGACGTGGGACGAAGGCCCGCAAGTCGGCGGGCCACACGGGCCGTACTTCCAATCACAGCGGGCGGACACGCACCGGGCGGCGGTCGATCGGTTGCTCGAGACCGGACACGCCTATCGTGACTACGCCCGCCCCGAAGAGTTGGCCCAACAGCGGGACGCCGCCCAAGCGGCCGGGCGGACCTTCGTGTACGACCGCCGCTGGATGGCCGAAGACGACGCGTCCGCGGCGAAGTTCGAAGCGGAAGGCCGGACGGCCGTCGTTCGGCTGAAGATGCCTCGCGAAGGGGAGTGTGTGATCGACGACCTGATCCGCGGCGAGGTCCGGGTCGAATGGGCCAGCGAGCAGGACCACGTCGTCCGCCGTGCCGACGGCAGCTGTCTCTATCACTTGGCGAGTGTCGTCGACGATCACGAGCTCGAAATCACCCACGTCGTGCGGGCCGCCGAACATCTGCCGAACACCCCCCGCCAAGTCTTCATTCTCGAGTCGCTCGGGTACCAGCGTCCCCGTTACGCCCACTTGCCGTATGTCGCCGAGCCGGGGGGGACGGCGAAACTCAGCAAGCGGAAGCTGGCGAAGTACGAAAAGAACCGCGATTTCGCCGCGCTCCTCGAACACGGACGCCGCATCGCCGGCCGATGCGAGATCGAACCGGCCGCCGAAACGTTCAACCCCGTGCTCGTCGATTTCTACCGCGAAGTCGGGTTCCTCCCCGAAGCGATCCTCAACTACCTGCTCCTGCTCGGCTGGTCGCTCGACGGCGAACGCGAAAAGTTTACCGTGGACGAAATGGTCGCCGCGTTCACGCTCGACCGGATCAACAAAGCCCCCGCCTCTTTCGACCCCCAAAAACTGATGGCCTTCCAGGCCGACGCGTTCGCGGCGTTATCCCCCCGGCGGCGTAGCGAAGCGGTCCGCCCGTTCGCCGTGAAAGCCGGACTGATCGACGAAGAAGCGACCGGGACCGCGACCGACGGGCCCGCGGACAACATCGATGAGGCGGCGAATAAGCTCGACCGGGTCGTCGAACTCGCCGGCGATCGCCTGAAAATCGCCGGCGACATCATCGACTTCGATTATTGCTTCGTCGACGAGTTCGAGGTCGACGCGAAGGCCTACGACAAGCGGATCGCGCGCGACGACCAGGCCCGCCGTTGGCTCCCCAGGATTTCCGACGCGATCGGGGAGGTGGAACCGTTCGAGGCCCCCGCGATCGAGGCGTGTGTGAAGGGATTCTGTGAGCGCGAAGGGATCAAGCTAGGCCAGATCATCCACGCGCTTCGAGTCGCCACGACCGGCCGCCCCGGCGGCTTCGGGATGTTCGAGACCCTCGAGGTCATCGGCAAAGACCGAACACGAAAACGGATCGCCGCGGTGTGTGACGCCCATGGCGAAAAGCCGGCGTAATTTCGCGAGCGACAATCGGTCGCGCTGCCGGTCGGGTTTCCCGTCACTAGAATGACGGTGTAGCGACGCGGGGACAAACCGTTCCCGCCAGAGCCGATGACCATGACGAGATCGGGATTCGAAATGATGTGGTGCGAGGAAAACAGAACCGGGGGTTCTCAAGAATCGGAAGCGCCCGCTTCGGCGGCGTCCGCCGCGGCCGGCGTGGAACCCCAATCCGCCGCGGCCCTCGGTTGGGCATCGGCGTGGCTCGTCGCCGCCGCCGCCGCCGCCGCACTGCTTGCCGGATGTCGTCAGGAAACGCCCCTGACGTTCGAACCGAATCTCGTCCATGCGACGAAATACCGGATCGGACAGGGGCTGCCGATGGACCAAACCGTCGATGACGCCTCCTGGGTCGTCCGCGAAATGTTCGGCACGCCTGACGAGCCGAAGATCCCCGCCTTCGACATGTTGACGGAGATGGAGGGTCCCGATTACGCCGAAGACCTCCGCTCGATCGTCTCGCTCGAACGACTCGAACAAGCCTCGGGCCCCGCCGACGCCGACGGCCGTGGCCTCTACCGAAAACATTGCGCCCTGTGTCACGGCGTAAGCGGAGACGGACGCGGCGCCACTTCGGCGGTCCTCGTCCCCTACCCACGCGACTACCGCAAGGGCGTCTTCAAGTTCAAATCGACCCCGCGAGGATCCAAGCCGGTCCGCGAAGACATCTCGAAACTGATTCGAAACGGGATCGTCGGGACCGCGATGAATAAGATCCCCGAACTGACCGACGAAGACGTCGAGGCGCTCACCGATTACGTGATCTACCTGTCGTGGCGCGGCGAACTCGAACGCACCTTGATCGACAACGCCGCGTTCGAACTCGACTTGGAACAAGGAGACCGCCTGATCGATCCGTCGTTCCGAGGCGGCACCGAAGAGGAACAGGAACGCTTCGAAGAAGACTGGCTCTACGCCGAAGAAGACGCCGCATCGATCGCCGAAGCCTGGCTCGACGCCGAAGACGAGGTCGTCGAGGTTCCCGATCCGCCGGCGGACATCCCGGTCGCGGATAGCTACGAGGAGTTCCTCGAAATCCGCGAGGGGGAACGCGCCGGCGAACTCGAAAGCTCGATCACGCGGGGTCAGGAACTGTTCGTCGGAAAGATCGCCAACTGTAGCAAGTGCCACGGCGAGAAAGGGCGTGGGGACGGTCAAACCACCGATTACGACGATTGGACCAAGGAATGGACGACCGCGATCGGGATCAAGCCGGACGACCGGGAAGCGTTGATCCCGTTGCTCGCCCGCGGCGCCCTTCCGCCGATAAACGCGAACCCGCGGAACTTCGAACAGGGCGTGTTTCACGGCGGGGCCACCGCCGAGGATCTTTACCTGCGGATCACCCAAGGCATCGACGGCTCGCCGATGCCGGCGGCGACCTTCGTCGAAGGAAAGTTCGAGCAACAGGACGTGTGGCATCTGATCAATTTCGTCCGCTCGCTACGTACCGCCCCGCTCGAAGAATCTCCGGGGCAAACCGCCCCAACCGGCGAAGCGACCGCCCAATAGGCTGCCGCTTTGTAGCGGAACGGCGCGCGCCGACCGGTCGCGGAGGCTTCAAGCGGGGCCAAACTCCGCGTTGACGATCTGGCTTGTGATCGCGGGAAACCGTTTCGTAGACTCCCGGCGGATCACGCCCCCATTCGATCGTCCCCCTTCGGAATCGAACCCCTTTGGTCGGCAAGGACGCCACCGAGAGCGAAACCTTCCCCGCCCCCGCGCCGGAATCGCGGCGGGCGCCGGATGGCGGCTTGCCCGCGTCGAACCGCTCGCCGAACGTCCCGCGTCGGAGGCGCCCTCGCAACGAGACCGCCGTTCGATTGCTCCTCCTCTTCGTCGCCCTCGCGTCCGCCCAACACCTCGCCCCCGCCCGACACCTCGCGTTCGCCCAAACGCCCGCGCATGACGATCCTCCTCGTGTCGACACGAGCCGGCCACCGAACGGCGAATCGACCGCGGTGACGGGGCGACCGACCGGGCCGACGGCTAAGAGGGGTAAGCCGATCGATCCGGCTGGTCAACGGATCAACCCGAGCGGCGAACCGATCAAGGCGAGCGGCGACGTATTGCGGCGTTGGCAATGGGGAGACGCCGACGCGTACCTGTTCGAAGGGGATTGCCGGCTCGAACACGGCGGGAAACGGTTCGTCGCCGAATCGATCTTGATGGTCGTCGACGGCGAAGCGGGGCGGATCCGGAACCGTGTCGTCCTGGATGGCGTCCTGTTCGGTGACGGCCGCCGAGGCCGCCAGCCGCTCGCGGCCGTCGAGTACACGACGACCGTCCCCGAAGTCCGCGCGCCACGCATGCGAGGCGCCCCCGCACAACGGCCAACACTCCTCGATCGACTCCCGGACGCGATCGACACGAGGCCCAACGATACGGGGCCCAACGATACGGGGCCCAACGATACCGCGTCATCGGATTCCGCGATCGGCCGCGTCGCCTACGACGAGGGGATTCCCCAACAAGGGATCCCGCTGACGCGGCCCGCCGACCTGACCCCACCCGCCGATTTGCCACCCCCGGCCGAGACGCCGCACCGCGCCGAATTTCCCGACGAAACGGGTGGGCCCGGCTCGAGCTGGCCCGCCAATCCGGAGGGACTTCCGGAGTCGACTCTCGACGACCGCGATGAGGTTGGAGGCGGTTTCCAATTCCTGGTCGGAGGAGGAACCCGGTCGGTCGAAATCGTCGGCCGAGGAACCTCGACGCCTCCAAGCTTGGAATCGATCAACCGCCCGGAATCGGGTGAGACCGTCGTCATCGCGCGGAACGGCGTGACCGTGCTCGTCCGAGACGTCTCCGCGCGGCTCCCCGGCGGCGAGCTGATGCAGTTGGGGACGATCTCGTTGTCGGCCGACCGGATCGTCGGCTGGTTGCCCTTGGCCCAAGACCTGTTCAGCGGCGCGTCCGACCTGTCCCAGTCCGAAGGGGAGCTCTATCTGGAAGGGGACATCGTCTTCCGCCAAGGCGAACGGGTGATCTATGCCGACGCGATGTACTTCAACGTGACCCGCGAGATGGGGGTCGTGCTCGACGCCGAAGCGATCACGACGATCCCCGAATACCAGGGGATCGTCCGGCTCAAGGCGGACGTCCTCCGCCAGGTTTCCAAAGGGAACTTCGTCGCCTTCGACGCCGCGGTGACCAGCAGCCGGATGGGCGTGCCGCGGTATTGGCTGCAAAGCCGTGAACTGCGACTGACCGACCGCCGGAGAGTCGTCACCGACCCCGACACGGGGGTGCCGCGTTCCGCCAGCGATCCGTATGTCTCGAGCACGGGCAATTTCGTCTATCTCGGCGGCGTCCCGATCCTGTACTGGCCCCGGTTCGCCACCAGCCTGACCCGACCCGGCCTCTATCTGAAGGGGGCCAAGTTTAGCAACGACAACATTTTTGGCACTCAGGCGATGCTCGAGTGGGACCTCTTCCAGTTGCTCGGATGGGAGTCCGCGCCGGAAGGACTCGAGTCGACGCTATCGACGGATTATTTCAGCGACCGAGGGCCGGCAATCGGATCGAAAACCGACTATCGGCTGCCAGGGTTGCTGGGGATCCCCGGACCGGTGATCGGAAACTACGACAGCTGGATCATCGACGACGACGGGCGGGACACCCTCGGCAGCCGCCGCCGCAACCTGCCCCCCGAGGAATCGATCCGCGGACGGTCCCTCCTTCGCCATCGGCACTACCTCCCTGGCGGCTACGAATTCACCGCCGAACTCGGTTACGTCAGCGACCGGAACTTCTTGGAACAGTACCTGGAGAACGAGTGGGACCAGGACAAGGACCACGACACCGCGATCCGGCTCCGTCGCTACGCGGGGATCCAAATGCTCGATCTGTCCGCGAACCTGCAAGTCAACGACTTCTTCCAAGAAACCGAGCACCTGCCGCGACTCGAGCATTACGCGATCGGCTCCTCGTGGCTCGGCGACCGGTTGACTTGGTCGGCCCATCACAAGGTCGGATACTCCCGGTTAAATGTCGCCGACGCACCACGGAACCCGGCGGAGGCGGCGTCGTTCACGACGCTCCCGGGCGAGGCCGATCGTCGGGGCGTCGAGGCGGGAACGCGTCAAGAACTCTCGCTCCCGGTCGCCGTCGGACCGGTCAACGTCGCCCCGTTCGTGTCGGGCGAGGCCTCCCATTACGGCGAGGGAGCCGACGGGGACGAGGTGACCCGGTTGCTCGGTCAGGCGGGGGTCCGCGCGTCACTTGCGATGTGGCGGGCCGACCCGACGATCCAGAGCGCGCTGCTGAACGTCCGTGGGTTGGCCCACAAAGCGGAATGGTCGTTCGAATACTTCGCCGCCGACAGCGACACGAACCTCGACGAACTCCCGCTCTACGATCCCCTCGACGACAACGCCCAAGAGCAGTTCCGCCGGCGGTTCATTTTCGACAACCACGGCGGCGTGCTCCCGACGTCGTTGGACCCCCGCGTCTATGCGCTCCGCCAAGGAACCCAGCGATGGGTGACCAGCCCCAGCGACGTGATCGCCGACGACCTGCAACAGGTCCGGCTCGGACTCCACCAACGGCTGCAGACGAAACGGGGCCTGCCGGGACGCGAACGGATCACCGACCTGGTTCGCTTCGACGTCGACACGATCCTGTTCCCCGACGCCCAGCGAGACAACTTTGGCGAGACGCTCGGCCCCACGACCTATGCCGCCCGCTATCACGTCGGCGACCGCGTGGCGCTACTGAGCGACGGCTACTTCGACTTCTTCGATCTCGGGCTGCGCTCGATCAGCGCGGGGATGCGGGCCAGTCGCCCCGGGGTCGGCGACGTCTACGTCGGGCTTCTCTCGATCGAAGGCCCCGTCAGTAGCACCGTGCTCCGCACGACCCTCGATTACCGACTCAACGAAAAGTGGATCAGCAACTTCGGAACGACTTACGATTTCGGCGAGGCGGGGAATGTCGGCCAATCGATCGGGATTACCCGGATCGGCGAATCGTTCCTGCTCCGAGTCGGTGTCAACGTCGACCCCGGACGGGACAACGTTGGGGTCGGATTCGCGATCGAGCCCCGCTTCCTGCCGTCGTCCCGCCTGGGACGGCTCGGGGGGCAGATGATCCCGCCACCGGGGAGCGAGGGGCTCGAATGACGCGGCACCGCGGATCGGCCCGATGGGCCCGCAAGTTCGCGGTCGCCGCGGCCGGGATCGGTCGGTCGGTGCGCGGCGAGGACAGCTTCCGCGTGCACGTCCCGGTGACCGTCGCCGTGGTCGCCGTCGCCGGTCTCCTTGCGGTCGAGCCGTGGCGTTGGGTGGCGTTGACGTTGGCGATCGCCGCCGTGTGGTCGGCCGAACTCATCAACACCGCGATCGAAGGGCTCGCGCGGACGCTGCATCCCGAACACGACGTGCGGATCGGCGCGGCCCTCGACGCCGCCGCCGGGGCGGTCCTCGTCGTCGCGATCGCCGCGGTCACCGTCGGCCTGATCACCCTCGCCCCGCCCCTGTGGGATACGATCCGCAGCTGATTCGGCTCGGTCGCGAAAACCAGTTAGCGATCCGCAGGGAGAGAAAGGAAGCGTCGGGCGTCGCTCCGCGACTCGGGGTGCGTGTTCGTTTGAAAACTGTCCGTGACACCCTCCGGCGCGGCGGCAGCAGAATGCAACGGCGATCGCCGCGTCCCTTGACCTGATGCGTTTCTGTCCGTGCTGTCGTGACGATCGGAGGTGCATCGTTTGACGTGTCCTCCCGAACCGTGTCTCCGCTCCCGCGTCAAAGCGATTCCGTACTCTCGACGCCGGCCTCGACCCCGACCTCGACGCCGGCCTCGACCCCGACTTCGACGCCGTCCGCTTCCGAAGCTTCCGGAACCTCGGGCTCCTCGAAACTCGGCAAGACCGGGGTGTCGAGCGAAGCCGATCCGACCCGAAGGCTGAGCACCCGCACGCCCATTTGGATCACCGGGAATGCCGCCACCCCGGCGCTGAACAAGATGCCCAGCGATATCAGCCGCCCCGCCGACGAAAGCCCGAAGAGTGTCCAGTAGGTCGACTCGTTGGCACCCATCCGGTGCAGTAGCGTCCCGCCGACCAACGCCCCCACGGCGATCGCGGCCGTGTTGCCGAAGTTGTAGATCGTCAACATCCGCGTCCGCTTGTCGCGAGGCAAAACCTCGAAGAACGTCAAGAAGAACCCGAGTTCGTAAGCCGCCCACACGATCCCCGAGACCACCTGGGCGATGATCAGCCACACGAAGTTTTGCGACACGATCCATAACGCCGAAACGGGCGTCAAACCGATCGCACCGATCCACAACAACCGCCGCGAATTCGAACGCTTGCTCAGACCCGCCCACGCCGAAAAGCTAACCGCCTTGGCGACAAAACTGACCGCGATCAAAACGACAAACTGGAAGTAGCTGAAGTGGAGCTCGCGGAGCATGTACGGCGTGAAGTATGGGCCGGAAATCTGCACCATCCCCTGCAGCACCACCATGAAAACGAGCAGTCGCCCTCCCCGCATCGCCACCTTGGCGGTGCTGGAGCCATTGGTGGCTACTGAGGGAAAGTGGATCGCCTCACGCGATGACCGTTTGAACGGATGATGACGGGCCAACCAATACACCGAAACCAGCCGGGAGACCGCCGCCAACACGAAGATCCCGGCATATGCCAGCAGCCCCCTGCTCGCCGACTCGCCGAGCGACAGCACGACCCCGCCGCCCAAGAACCCGCCCAACGTGGCGAACTGCGCGCAACGACTCCGGGTCGCAAAAAATCCCGCCCGTACCCCCGTCGGAACGATCGTTTCGATCCACGTGTTCCACGCCGGACCGGTTGCCAACCCCGCCCCCCAGTAAATCGAACCGATCACAACTAACGCCGCCGGGCTGAGCGAACCGGTCACCGCGGCGTAGATCAACGGCAAGAACGACAGCGCTTGGATCATCGCTCCGGTCACGATCCAAGCCTTCTCGGAACCGAGCCAACGGACGGCGCGGATCGAAATCAGCTGCATCGCCCCGCCGGCAACCATCGGCAAGCTGGCGACCAGCCCCGACGTCACCTCGCTCATCCCCAACGCGAGGGCGAAAGCCCCCAAGTAGGTCTCGCCGATTCCCACCATCCCGCCATAGAACACGCCGTCGATCGCGCTGGCGCGTAGATTGTCGCGGACCCTCGCGCCGGCGGGAAACCGATCAACTACGAAACGACGGACCGGCGCCAACATGGCAAGTCGAAGGGCAAGCGTAGAGCGGTGCCGAGCGACTCCCGAGCGACGGGATACTACGGGAACCGGAGAAGGTCCCTGCAGATTACCAAGCTTCCTCAGGAGGAGTCCATCCGGAATCATCCAGAAATTCGGCGAAGAAAAACCGGACCGTCACTCCGGTTGATCCCGAAAGCGGTATGGGTCGTTCAGCCGCCGCATCTCCGACAACAGCAACGCCTCCATCTCGGCTCGCCGCTCCGCATAACGAGGGTCGCCCGCCAAATTCTTCTGATGAGCCTCCGGGCGAACCCCGGTCAGCTCGACCACTTCGGCGGTGTGGTGCTCCTGGAGAAACTCGTTCGGGTTCTTCCCGAGGTGGAACAGCTGCGTCTCGCGGACCTCGCCGTCGAGCACGTCGTATCGGATCAATTTCCAATCGCCGCGACGGACCGACCGCATCCCGGGCTTCGTCCCCCCGCAGTAAACGCCGAACAACACGTCCCGGATCGTCTCGGCCTGCCCCTCAAACACCGGTCGCGCGCTGATCCCCTCGTTCGTCGCCGGCGGCTCGATCCCGGCGAAATCGCATAGCGTCGCCAGCGTGTCGAGCAGGTACAGGTTCCCCTGCGCCCGTGACCCCGGCTCGATCCCCGGGCCCCTTACCAAGAACGGGACCCGCCAGGTGTGCTCGTATAAGTTCTGCTTCCCCTGCAGCCCGTGTCGCCCGATCGCCATCCCGTGGTCCGCGGTGTAAATCACGTACGTATTGTCGAGCTCCCCCATCGCGTCGAGCTTTTCCAACACGCGGCCCACTTGGGTGTCGATGTACTCGCTGCACGCGAACTGTCGGCCCCACTCGTTGCGGATCGTTTGCTCGTCCCGCCGCCGCCACACGCCGACGACGTCGACCTCGTCGCGGAGCCCCGGGTGACCATGGTGGAACGGGTGCTCGGGCAAGTAGTTCACGGGCAACTTCGGTTGCCGCGGGTCTGCCGGCGGGACCGTGTCGGGGTCGTCGTGGTTGACCGCGCCGTAACGCTCCAAGTACTCCGGCTTGCCGTTCCGCGGGTCGTGCGGGTGCGAAAACCCGAAGTAAATCAAGAAAGGATCGTCCGCCTTTTCCCGTTCTCTCTCGTCCAAATAGTCGAGCACTTGCTCCGCGTGCCAAGCGCTCCCCGTGTCGTCGGTCGCGCCCCGTTTCATCGCGTCCCGTCGCACCGTGAACCGCTCGTTCGCCGCCTCGTAACTGTTCCCGGTCTTGCATGTCCGCATCGTCGAATACCCCGCACGGTTGAACACCGCCGCCAAGGTTTGTTCCGCAAGCCCCGGCGGGACCAGGTTGGGGTCGTCTTGGTTCGGGTTCGATCGTCGCCGTCCGCGGTCCGGGATGTGCCACACCGTGCGTCCCGACATGATCATGTGCCGCGACGCGGTGCACACCGCGCCAACCCACGAACCCATCTGGTACGCCCCGTCGATCACCATCCCCTCGGCGGCCAACCGGTCGAGCGTCGGCGTTCGCAGCTCCGAACGCGGGTTGTAACAACGCAGGTCCAACGGCGACTGGTCGTCAGCGATCACGTACAAGATGTTCGGCCGGTCTCGGTTCGGCTGATCCGCCGAAACGTCCCCCGGCGGCATGACGATCATCGCGATCATCGCGAGTCCCGTGGACAACCAAAGCCGACGCGGAACGGATGAACCGGTCACGGTATCGGCCGACCGGCGCAAGCAAGCAGTGCGGATCATCGAATCGTCTCGGGGGAGATGGGAACGGGGGTCAGACGTGTCGTTTCGCAGCGGCGTGACGTCGTGCCGGCGGGGGGAGTTATCATGAATGTCGCCACGGGCGTTTCGCCGAGGCGGCCGTGGCGGAACGTTCACCCTTCCAAGGAATCAATCGTGTCCGGTACATCCGCCAAGCTGGATTATACCCACTACGTCTGTTTCCCCGATGACGGGCAACGCCATGAAATCGTGAACGGAGAGCACTACGTGAACCCGGCGCCGAGCACGTACCATCAAACGATTTCCAGACGCATCCAGTTCGAACTCTATACGCAGATCGAGCTGCAGCACCTCGGACAGGTTTTCGACGCACCGGTTGATCTGCAACTCGGGGAACATGACATTGTCCAACCGGACATCGTGGTCGTGCTCTCCGAACACGAGAAGATCATCACGCCATCTAAGATCAAGGGGATTCCCGACCTGATCATTGAAATCTTGTCACCCTCAACCGCCGAGAAGGACCGGGTACTCAAGCGGCGCGTTTACGAAGCATCTCGTGTCCCCGAGTATTGGATCGTCGATCCCCTTGAGCACCATGTCACCCAATTGGTTCGCGACTCGCGGGGAAACTATCAGTCGACCTTGCAAGACAAACGTATCGCGGCATCCGTCCTGCCGCATGTGTCGCTCGAGCTCGCTCGGGTATGGTGAGCCGCGCGGGGATCCCCCCCTTCCGATTCCGCCCGATTCCTTCCTTTCGATCGAACGAAGGTGGACGGTTTGGAAGGAAGCCCGCTCGCCGCGACGATATCATGTCCGACGTGTTTTTGGTCGGGTCGCCTACCCCACGATGAAGAAAGAGGGATGTTCCGCGATTTTAGTGGCAACTGCCCAGAACGTAGGTTTTGGAGGCATTGCTGCGATGTCCGAAGTGAGGATGCGAGCGAACGCGGACAAGCTCGAG
>JAWLFY010000057.1:0-27960 GCA_041685355.1 Pirellulaceae bacterium
CGGCGGCCAAGATCTCACCTGTGTGGTTGCGTCCCCACAGAACCCGAGAGCCTATCCGGGGGGTTGTCATTCTCCGCCGTCCTCCAAACGGTGTCAGGCTACATCGAATGTGTCGCGGTTTAGGGGGCGTCGTTCGCAGCATTCCCCGGAACGTGTTCGGGACGGGGAGCTTCGGAGCGGTGAGGCGTCTCATCACGTTGACCTCGCCGTCATTGCAGACGAATCGACCTGGTCGACCGGTGTCGATCGGGATCATCACTCACGCTCGATCGACCGAGGAGTTCCCAGGTTGAAAACTCACCTTCTTGTCGTATCTCTCTTGTTTGGGCTTCCTGCGAAGGTCTGTCCCGCGGAGAACTACCCGCAGTTCCGCGGGGCGAATTCGAACGCGGTCTCCCCGTCGCCGTTGCCTCTGACTTGGTCGGATGTGGACGGGGAGCGAAACAACATCCGCTGGAAGATTTCGGTCCCGGGCGAAGGCTGGTCCCAACCGATCGTATGGGAAAATCGCCTGTACATGACGGCCGCCGTTCCGGCAGCCCCATCGGACCGAGACGCCACGCGTCCCGAGTCGAACAACGGGGGCTACGGACGCGACCGCGATGATTTGGTGAACGTGGTTTATCAGTATCAAGTCATCTGCCTGGACGCGGACAGCGGCAAAGAGATTTGGCGAAAACGTGTGCGGGAGGGGAAGCCGCCGCACCCGCGGCACAGCACCAACACGTACGCGACCGAGACGCCGGTGACCGACGGCGAACACGTTTATGCTTATTTCGGCATGAACGGCGTCCACTGCCTCGACATGGAAGGCAATCTGCAGTGGCAGAAGGATCTTGGTGCATACGAAATGCGAGCCGGATGGGGGACGGCCAGTTCGCCCACGCTGCTCGACGACCGCCTGTTCATTCAGCTCGACAATCAAGAGCAATCGTTTCTGGTGGCGCTCGCGACCGAGACGGGCGAAGAGATTTGGCGAGTCAACCGAGACGAACTGTCGCAATACAGCAGCCCGCTCGTTTGGAAGAACTCGTTACGGGACGAGCTGGTTGTCGGTGGGATGATCTACCGTTCGTACGACCCGTCGACCGGAGAACTGCTTTGGCAACTGGACATGAACAAGGGACGCTCGTCGGCGACGCCGGTCGCGATCGGTGACCGACTTTACGTCGGCAACGAGTTCCGCAACCGTGGCGGCGCCGACGACGGGGGCGGCCGACTCTACGCGATCAAACCGGGCGGGAGCGGCGACATCACGCCAGCCGATGACGGGATGCGAGGCGAATTCGTCGAGTGGCGGATGGATGACTCGGGCATCCAGATGGCTTCGCCCACGTTCTGCGGCGGCAATTTGTATTTCTTTGAACGACGACGCGGCATTGTGCGTTGCGTTGACGCCGACACGGGTCGTTTGGAATACGAGAGCCGCGTCCGCGGGGCGAGCGCGTTTTGGGCCTCGCCGTGGACCGACGGCAGACATCTGTATGCGATGGATGCGCGGGGCAACACCCACGTGATCGCGGCGGGGGATGAGTTACGCGTGGTCGCGGTGAACACGCTCGATCAACAAGCCTGGGGTACCCCTGCGATCGCCGACGGCCGGATCTACTTACGCACCGTCGAACATCTGTATTGCATCGCTTCCGAATAACCCCCCACAGACGATCCGATGAAAAAGCTTCCGCGATGTCTCGTTTCGACGCTCTCGGTGATCCTCGCTGTTGAGATCGCGACCTGCACAACGATCGCCGAAGAGGCGGCCTGGAATCAGTGGCGTGGTCCGAACCGTGATGGCGTGTGGCCGGGCGAGTTGCCGAGTTCGCTGTCGGCGCTCGAAGTGACCTGGGAACAGCCGCTTCAGCCTTCCTACAGTGGCCCGGTGACCGACGGCGAGCTCGTTTACACGACCGAAACCGTCGATGAATCGTTCGAGCGGGTGACGGCCTTTGATCTGAATACCGGTGACGTGGCATGGACCGCGCAGTGGGACGGAGCGATCGAGGTGCCGTCCTACGCCAGGGCGAACGGCTCTTGGATCAAGTCCACCCCAGCCCTGGCCGAAGGTTCACTCGTCGTGTTGGGCATGCGCGACGAAGTCGTTTGCATCGACCCGGCCACCGGCCGCATTCGTTGGCAAGCTGACTTGGCCGAACGGTTCGATGCTCGTCGCCCACCGTTCGGCGGTGTTTGCTCGCCGCTGATCGACGACGGGGCGGTGTACGTGATGGGTGGCGGTGCGACCGTCAAGTTGTCGCTCGCCGATGGGGGCACGATTTGGAAGACACTGGCCGACGAAGGGGACGATGACGACGCATTGAGCAGCCCGATAATCGAAACGATCGCGGGCGTGAGGCAACTCGTGGTGCAAACGCGAACACGATTGTGCGGTGTCGATTTGACGGACGGTTCGTTGCTTTGGTCGCGACGCGTCGAAGCGTACCGGAACATGAACATCTTGACGCCTACGGTCTTCGGCGATCGGGTTTTCACAGCGGCCCAGCGAGGACAATCGCTGTGTTTCGAAGTCAGCAAGCGAGAGACGACTTGGTCATGCGAAGAGGTCTGGAACCAGAAGACCCAGGCTTACATGTCATCCCCGGTCGCTGATGGGGAAACGATCTTCGTGCACGCCAATAGCGAGCGATTGACAGCACTCGACGCGGAGACGGGAGAAATCCTTTGGATCGGTCGTCCGATGGGGAAGTACCAAAGCTTGGTCCGCAACGACGAGATCATGCTCGTTCTGAATTCGGAAGGTGAGCTGATCGCGGTCGAACCCGATCGGGAGGCGTTGTCGGTGGTCGACAAGCGAAAAGTCGCGGACGATTCGTGGGCTTACCTGGGCTGTTTCGATGGAGGACTGTTGGTTCGTGACCTGAACGCGTTGAAAGTGTTCCGGTACGCCAGTCCCTGACGGCCCGGTTTCGGGGGAAAGGCCCGGTTTCGGTGAGAATCCCTCGCCACCCACCCCGATCGCTCGTGGGTGTCGAAACGCAGTGACTGGAGGGTGCGGATTCCGGGAGTCCTTTTTGCGACGTGGCGTGGGAAGTCGTCACGACTTTCGGTAAGTTGGGGCCTTTCGATGCCGGGCCCCCACCACCCGTGACCGGTACCGACGGTAACCCCGGAATGCCAGGACTCTGAAGGGACGACGTGGTGATGCGGCGAATCGGGACTGGAAATCGACAGGCAGCGCTGCTAGCCGCGGTTTGCGCGAGCGTTTTTTTATTCGACACGTTCTTGTTCGACACACCCGCGGTGACCGCGGACGACCCGCTTCTGCGTCGCCAAGCGATTCGCGTCGTCTCGGACGCCGGTTCGGGGCGGGAGAGCCGGATCGATTCGGCTGACGACTCGCGACCGGCCGTTGACCGCCAGCAGCTGCTCGAAGCATCGTCCGACCCACCTGTCGCCCTGGTCGAAACATTGGTCCACGACCTGCCGGCGGCCGCGACCGATCATCGGGTGAAAGTGTTCGTCCTTGCCGGCCAGTCGAACATGCAGGGTCACGGGTTCGTCGCGGCCGACCCGAAACGGAATGGGGGCAAAGGGAGCCTGCGATCCGTCGTCGAGCAGCCGGCCACCGCGGATCAGTTCCGGCAACTGGTCGGTGACGACGGCGAATGGGCCGTTCGGGACGACGTGTGGATTCACTACCTCGATCGCAAGGGGAAGCTCACGCCCGGGTTTGGCGTCAAGGAGGACCGTATCGGGCCGGAACTCGGATTCGGTTGGGTGGTCGGCGACGCCTTCGAAGAGCCGGTGCTGCTGGTGAAGCTCGCGTGGGGCGGGAAGAGTTTGGGGAAGGACTTCCGCCCGCCGAGCGCCGGTGGCGAGGTCGGCCCGTACTACGAAGAACTCGTGACTCGGACGAAAACCGTACTCAAGGACCTGACGAAGGAGTTTCCAGAGCTCGACGACCGAGGGTACGAACTGGCCGGATTCGGCTGGCACCAGGGGTGGAACGATCGCATCAACCAGGCGCTGGTGGACGAGTACGAGGAAAACTTGACGCACTTCATCCGCGACGTGCGCGATGACCTAGGTCGGAAGGACTTGCCGTTCGTGATCGCCGAAACCGGCATGACCGGACCGAACGAGAAGCATCCCCGCGCGGTCGCGTTGATGAAGGCGCAGGCGGCGGTTGCGGAACGCGCGGAGTTGCGGGGGAACGTCGCGTTCGTGGGCACGCGTTCTTTTTGGCGTGGCGAAGCCGTGTCGCCGACCGGACAGGGCTACCATTGGAACGGCAACGCCGAAACGTATTATCGGATCGGGGACGCGATGGGCCGCGCGATGGTGGAGTTATGTCAGAAAAAGCCGATGAATTGAGTGCCCGCCTGTTGCCCCCAAGAGGACTTCCGATGCCAGACCTCCCCTTCCGCCACGCGGTGTGCGTGGCGACGGTATTGCTGGGAACGATACTCCTCGGGCGGGCCCCCGTGGCTGGGGCCGATCCGCGGAAGCCACAGCAAGCCGAAATGGCAGGTTATCTGCTCGTCCCACATTCGCGCGTCGAGAAGAGCTACAACGCCGGGTTCTCGATGTACGTGGCCGCTTGGCCGCTGTTAGAGAACTACCCCGGACAGCGGTTCCAGAGCGGGCTGTTCGGGACTTGGATGTTCGCCCAGCATGACGGGCCGAAGCCGGAGAAGGCGTATTCCGACATCGAGGGCGGCCTCGGTTGGTGGCGCGACACGCGGTTCGCGACCGAAACGCCGAAGTTCATTATGGGTGGGGTCGCGTTAAACTTCTCCGAGTGGGCCAACGGCCCCGGTGCCGGGAAAGGTCGCGACTGGGAGAATCCCAAAGGCCACTACGCCATCGCGCAGCTCAGCCCGTGGGTGCTGTGGCCCCCGGACGGTCTGAACCTGAAGCAAGGAACCGCCGGCGAGCTGTTCGGGTACGGCTACCTCCCGCTCCCGCTCACGGCGGCGAAGAAGACCACCGCGGGCAACGACGTGCCGACCGGCGATCAGAGTTGGACGCTGTTCCTCAACACCGGAAACTTCAAAGGGCCGGTCGCGTTCTTCGTCCCGTACTTCTGGTCGAAACCGACGGTCGAAAGGCCGGACCTGAAGGGGATGTTCCTCGACACTCGCCCGTCGGAGCCGAACAAGGCGATCCAGATGGAAACGCAGCACGTCCCCGCCTACCTTGGCACCGACTCGCAAGGAGACACTTACGCCCGCGTCGCGGCCACGCGGTTTCCCGCCAACGCGGAGAACGAGGCGCCGTTGATCCACCGCGTCACCGCGTACAGCCGAGCCGCGTTGTGGGACCGCGTGCAGGCGTGGTTCGCGGGTGGGAACGAAGCGTCGGGCCGAATCGACGCGAAGGCCGGGAGCGTCCACACCTTCGACGGCGGGGGTGGGGCGACATGGCGAATCTATCCGCCGGGCACCGACCGCGACGAACGCGTGCCGGTGGCGTGGCGTTCGTTCGCCAAGCCCACCGCTCTCGACGAAACCACGTACGGTTACCGATGGGCCGAAGACGCGGTGGCGACCGACGGCGAGTTCGTCACGCTGCCGAAGTACTACCGGCTGGCAAACCCGAAGTCAGACAAGCCGCAGTGGTTGCCGTTGAGCGAGCGAGACGTGCCGGCCGAAACGGGGCTTTCGAGCGTTGATTTCCCCCGCCGCCGCACCGCAGACCCGCAAGCCTATGTAACGCCGGACCAGGCCGACCGCTCGTGGAAGAAACCGGGACCGGTTGCCGGGCCGTACGAGGCCACGCTCGGTGACGGCAGCGTCGTCACCTATTTCTGGTATCGGTTCGCCGATCAACCCGCACTGCTGAACGCCGACATGACCACGGCGGAGCGCGAGGCGGTTCAGACCCGCGTCGAAATGCTGCACAAGGTGTGGACGAAGGACCGCGAGTACCTGCCCCCACCGACGATCGGCACGCTCGCGGACCTCGATCCCGCCGTGATCGTGACGCCGCCGGAGGGTTTGGAAATCGGTTATGTCCCGGTCGTCACCCGCCAAGCTCGGGATCAACCGTGATCTCGCCTCGGCCAGTGCCCGGTGCGAGTACCGTCTTGGTGGCGCTGGCGGCCCTTTGCTGGGGACTGTCCGGCGGGATCGGCGGGATCCTGATGGCCGACGGCTGGGACGCGTTCGTGGTATCGTTCTACCGGGGCGCGATCGGACTAGTATTCGTCCTCGGCTGGCTGGCACTTCGTCCGCGTGATAGCGGACTGGCAAGCGGCAGGCTGTGGTGCTGGTCGGCGATCGCCGGTGTCGGCGTCGCGGGCAACTTCGGGTTTTATTTCCTGAGTATTTCGGAGGGGAGCGTCACGGTCGCGGCGACGTTGATGTACTGTGCCCCGGTCTTCGTTTACCTGGTGTCGTTCGCGTTCAAGCTCGAAACGCCCAGCAGGATGAAATGGGCCGCGATCGTCGTGGCGATGCTCGGCATCGTGTTGCTCACAGAGGTCTACGACGTCACCGCGAGCGGCGTCACGCCGATCGGCGTGGGAGCCGGCCTGCTCGCCGGGCTTTCCTACACGATCTTCATTTTCGGATTTAAGTACGCGGCGCCACACGGCAGCCCGCAGGCAATCCTCTCGATCGCGTTCGCGGTCCTTGTCCTGATCCTTGTCTGGCCGGGAGACACCGATCAAACCGTTGCGGCGCTGAGCACCCCTGATTGGCCGTTGTTTGCGGCACTGGGTCTGCTCGGAGCGGGATTGTCGTTCGTGCTTTACATCCTCGGCTTGCGTCACACCGCACCGGCCGTCGCTTCGATCGTGGCGATGGTCGAACCGGTCACCGCATCGCTGTTCGGCGTCGTGGTGCTCCACGAAAGCCTGGCCGGTCCGCAAATCGTCGGGATGGGGCTGATCTTGGTCACGGCAACCGCGTTAAGCGTTTACTCGGGCGGCGGTCGTTCCGCCGATTCGATGACGATCTGACGGGCGTTCGGGGGCGGCATCGACCGTTGTCGTGAGTAGCAATGCGTCCCCTTTTGCGGCAACGACACGCGTTCGATGTGGCATCGAGGCGATCCGGTTGGGGATTGGGGCAATTCCCCGAGCCCCCGACACGCCGCGACCAGTGAACCGTGAGGGTCGGATCCCATCCGAAAACGGGGCCAGCCCCTCTCTCGGAAAGACATTCTGTTCCGGGCCTATCGTGACCGGATCGCCTTGCGTTCGGCTTCGGCGTCGTATCGCGGGTTCGGTTCGGTCGGGACCGGTGCGGCGGTCTGGTCCCGCCAACGCCGGAGCTTGACGAGTAACGCCTCGGCACGCTCCGGTCGGGCGACGGCGAGGTTCTCGGTTTCGCCGATGTCGTCACGCAGGTTGAACAGCTCGATCGCGCCGTCTTCGAAGTACTCGATCAACTTCCAGTCGCCGTCACGGATCACGCCACACGGGCGACTTCGAAACAACGGGTCACGCTGACCGTCTTTACGGGAGTAGCTCTGCAGGTAGGCGGGGAAATGCCAAAACAGGGCCCGGTCGGAGAGCTGACCGTCGCCTCGTAGCAAGGGCGTCAGGTCGACCCCGTCGAGCGGTTGGTCCGTCGGGAGCTTCGCGGCGGTGATCGCACACAAGGTCGGGTACAGATCGACGCCGGTGACCGGGACCTCGCTGATCGAACCGGGGTCGACGACGTCCGGCCAACGGACCGCCAACGGTACCCGGATCCCGCCTTCGTAATACGTCCCCTTGTATCCCTTCAGCGGCGACATCGAAGTGGCCGGGCCATAACCGCCGTTGTCGGAACTGAGGATCACGACGGTCTCATCGGCGAGTCCGAGCTCGTCGAGCCGTTCGAGGATACGGCCGACCCCCACGTCGACACTTTCGATCATCGCCGCCATCACGGCCGAATCGTGAAGCTCGCCGGGCGGCTTCGCTTCGTACTTGTCGACGAGGTCGGGCTTCCCTTGGAGCGGCGTGTGGACCGCGAAGTGGGTCAGGTACAATAGCCATGGCCGTTCGCGGTTGGTCTCGATGAAACGGAGAGCCTCGTCGTGAAGTCGATCGGTGAGGTATTCGTCCTCGGGTGCATCTTCGAGCCCCGGTGCATTCGGGTGCGGGGGGAAGTATCCCTTCGGAGGGCTGCCGCTGTGTGACCCGCCCACGTTGACGTCAAACCCGTGCGGCAACGGGTCACCGCTGAGGTGCCATTTCCCCATCGTCGCGGTCGTGTAACCCGCTGACCGGATCTGTTCCGCCCACGTCCGCGTCTCGGGGCGCAACGTGTCGGTCCCCGGGACATGCATCAGAGAGCCGAACTTCGGCTTCCCCCGACGTGATGTCCCGACGTTGTAGATCTCATGCCGCGGCGAGTATTGGCCCGACAACAGGCTCGCCCGTGACGGGGCACAGTTCGCGGCGCAGGCGTAAGCGTTCGTGAACACCATCCCCGTTTCGGCGATCCGATCGAGGTTCGGCGTTTCGTAAAAGTCCGACCCCATGAACTCCGTATCCCGCCACCCGAAATCATCGAGATAAATGAACAACACGTTCGGCGACCGGTTCTCGGAGTCCGCCGCTTGGATCCCCCGATTCGATCCGAGCGGGACGATGACCGCGAGCAGAACCGGCATCCAGCGGCAAACGAAACCGGACATGGTGGGCCTCAGGGGAACAGGTGGAGTGGGGCCTAACGGGCCGGCAGATTGTAGCCCAACCGGCGTCGCGATTTCCAATCTTGCCGCACCCTCGGAAGTCTTCACGACATCCGCTACGCCTTCGCCGTGGCCGGACTCGTGCAGAGTTCGGGGCGTCGGCCTTGCACGTGAAGCCACCGGGAGTCCCCACGACGGTCACGGAAGGCTCGCTACAAGTTCCGTGACTTGGTCGACCGCCGGGGCTTGCAACATGTGCGTGTGGTCACCCGGCACCCAGCGGACATCGACTGACGGGACGAGAGGCTGCCAACCTAAGCCGGGATCGTCGAACCGACCTCCGGTCTTTTCCTGGTCCGCCGGGCGGAGCAACACGATCGGCTGCGGACTCGGGTCCGCGTCGCGGTCGTGAACCGCTTGGACGTTGGCACGAAAAACATCGAGCAGGTACCGGCCTTGAAGCGTCGCGTCGCCCGGGACGATCCCCGCATGGGCGGCCCGTTCGACGAAATATTCCGACTGTTCCTCCGCCGACAATTGCCGCAACTCTTCCAACGACGCGTGCTCCTCACCCGGAAACAACGCCGCGATCAGCGACACGAAGTCATCCTCCGATGCCGGTTCGGACGAAGCCAATCGCCCCGAATCGAGCATCACGAGCATGCCGACGTCGCCACCGCAATGGCGGAACTGACGCGCGACTTCGTAAGCGATGTTGCCGCCGAGCGACCAACCGAGCAGGTGACACGGGCCGTCATTCAATACGTCTCGGATCGCGGTGACATAGTCCGAAGCCATCGCCGTCAACGCCCGATGTGGCGGCTGCCGACCATCGATCCCCCGCGCCTGGACACCGAACACCGGCCGGCTCTCTCCTAACCGATCGGCGAGTTCTCGGTAACAAAACACAGTCCCTCCCGCCGGATGAACGCAGAACAACGGAACCGCGGAATCAGGCTGCGGACCCGAGATCTGATACTCGGCGGCGACCCGGTTCAACGGCACGATCGTCGACGCCCCCGCGATCGCCGTCGGGTCACGAAGCATGTCTGCCAAGGTCGCGACGGTGGGCCGCCGGAACAACGCCGCCAACGGGATCTCGATGCCGGCGCGGCTTTCGACTTCCGAAACCATCCGCACGGCCAACATGCTGTGGCCTCCGAGATCGAAGAAGTTGTCGTCGCTGCCGACCGGCTCGACCCCCAGCAGCTCTTCCCAGATCGACACCAGCAACCGTTCGTGCTCGTCTCGTGGGGGTCGTGCCGCCCCAGCCCAGTCCGGCCGAGACGCCGGGGGTGGAGGCAACGCCGAATGATCGACTTTCCCTTGTGGCGTCCGCGGCAACGCGTCGACCATGACGAATGACGACGGGATCATGTAAGGCGGCACCCGCTCCTCCAACCCTTCACGCAGCCGACGGACCAGCCGCGTGACGCGGCTTTGACGGAGCGGGTCGTTGGTAAACTCGTTCCAGTCGATCGAATCACCCGACGCGACGCCCGGTTTCTCACCGGCAACCGATCTCCCGATTTCTGCGGCGCCGCCGACGCACCGTCGATCCCGTTCGGCCAACAGGGACGAGAGCGGCTGATCCGGGCGAGCCTCCTGCAACATCTGCCAACTGATCTGTTCGACGCGGATGTCTCCACGCGGATCGCGTTCGGGCGGGCCGACCGTCCATCGACGGTCACCCGACGTTGTGTCGGACGGATCGTCGAAACGGAGCGTCACGTCATAGCGGAATCGGACCAACTCGTTGTCGTCCCAATCGCCGTCTGGACGTGGCCCCTTCCACCGGGCGTCGGCCGATCGGAGTCGTGGCATGATCGCTTTCAACTGGCCGAGTA
Organism: Pirellulaceae bacterium; assembly: GCA_041685355.1. GTDB lineage: Bacteria > Planctomycetota > Planctomycetia > Pirellulales > Pirellulaceae > JAWLFY01. Next base: position 10,437 of record JAWLFY010000057.1, read on the forward strand.
TCGACGGATCGACCAACAGCTCCTCTTCGTGTTCGACACGGGTTTGGACACGGCGACGCAGCTGTTCGACAGTGATCGACTGGTCTCCCACCCTGGCGATTTCCGCCGCCGTGGCGAACGCGCCGTGCAAGCGGAGATCACGAAGGTCCCCCAGGAATATCGTTCCGCCAACCGCCAACCGTTTCGACGCCTCGCGGATCACCTCAACCAGATAACGTCCGCTGGGGAAATACTGCGCGACCGAGTTGAGCACGATGGTGTCGAAAGGGCCCCCTTTTAAGTCATCAAGCTCGTGAGCGGCGCGGCGGAAGAGGCTCACCTTGGCGGCCAGCTCTGGGCGTCGGTCCAACGTCCGCCGCATCTGGTCGAGGGCGGACGGAAGGACATCGACACCGACGTAGTTCTCGATCGCCTCGCCGATCCGCAACAGGATCAGCCCCGTCCCGCACCCGATCTCCAACACCCGACGCGGCTCAGTTTCCAAGATCCGCTCCGCGGCTTGGTCCGCCCAACGTCGCATCTGGTCGACCGGGATCGGACGCCCCGTGATCACGCTCGTCCAACCGGCGAAGTCGTCCTCCGGACGCGTGCCGACCGACGCCCCTTGCTGCGACTCGTCGAACAATTCGCGCCACCGATCGATGTGTTGCGTCTCCGAGCCAAGTCGCGACTCGGACTTACCGTTCATCGCGACGCAGTCGGCGTCGTCTCGATCCGCGCCGCTCGGGACGACGTAGGCAACCAATCGACGGGCGGTCGACTGATCGGCCGAATCCTCGCCCCATGCGACGACAGCGGACGCGGCAACTTCGGGAAGCCCGTCGAGCGTCGCGGCGATCTCGGCCGGTTCGATCCGGAACCCACGGAGCTTGACCTGGTCGTCGGCACGTCCCAAAACTTCCAACACCCCGTCACGATTCCATCGCCCGAGGTCCCCAGTTCGGTACATCCGGGGTGTCGTTCGGTACGTCCGGGGTGTCGCTTCGTTGACGTCGCCCCCCGGTTCCGCCGCCGGATCGTTGTCCCCCCCCGCTTCGGTGATCCTCGTCGCCTTCGCCCACGGGTCGGGTACGAACCGGGTTGCGGTCGCCGCGGGCTGGTTCCAGTATTCCCGCCCGACCGCGTCCCCGCCGATGTAGATCTCGCCGACGACTCCATCGGGGACGAACTGTCCCGACGCGTCGAGGACGTACAAACGGGTGTTCGGGAGCGGACGTCCCACCGGCGGCGGCCCCATCGGTTCCGACGAATCGGAACTCGTCGGGCCGACTCGATGGATCGCGGCGCCGACCGTGCACTCGGTCGGCCCGTAACCGTTGAACAACCGGTATCGTCGGTTCCATCGCCTCGCCAATTCGCTCGTCAGCGGTGCGCCCGCGGAAAGTACCGTTCGCAAAGAAGTGACCTGTTCCGGATCGAGCAGCGTCATCACCGGTGGCGTGAACGCGGCGAACGTGACCTCCTGTCGTGCGATCAACGCCGTCAATCGACGCGGGTCGAGGACATCAGCTCGGTCGGCAATCACCAACGACGCACCCCGCCAAAATGCCGTGAACACCTCAGCCAACCAACCGTCGAAGCTTGGCGAGAATTGGTGCAAGACCCGGTCCTCGGCGGACATCCCGGTGGCGTCACAAAATCCGCGGACAAAGTTCCCGATCGAGCCGTGTTCGATCGCGACCCCTTTCGGGCGCCCGGAGGAGCCGCTCGTGTAGATTAAGTACGCGAGCCGATGGGGGGCGACGGTCGGTTCCCGCCATCGGGAATCATCGACGATCGCCAACTCGTCGGGCGTGACGACGGGCCGGTCGTTGATCCGAAGTTTGACCTCGTCGACGTTTTCCGGGGCCACCACAACGACGGTCGCGTCGGCGTCGGCGACGACCTCTTGTAGCCGTCCCACCGGGAAACTGCACTCCATCGGGACGAACGCGGCACCGACACGATTCGTCCCGATCACCGACGCGATCTGGTCGGCCGAGCGGTCCATGTAGAGGACAACCCGTCGTTCGTCACCAACCCCGAGTCGTTGCAACCCCTGAGCGATCCGTCGCGATCGACCATCCAGATCGGCGTAGCTCGTTCGCGTATCACGATGCACGATCGCGACGCGTGACGGGGCATCGGCAGCAGCCCAAAGCGCCATCTGGTGCAAACTCTGCCGTCGACGACCCCGCCGGCCGTCATCTCGCGAGTCATCTCCACCCGTGACCGGTCCCGTTCCTCGGGCCTCGATCCGTGCGGCGGCCAGCGACGAAACCAACGGCAAGCGATCGATCGCCCCCTCGGGATCACGGAGGGCGGCGTCCGTCAACGTGCGAAAGTTCTCGGCAAGCTGCCGGATCGTCGACTCACGGAACAGCCCCGTCCGGTATTCAAAATGTCCGACGAAACGAGCCTCGTCTTCCCACAAGAACAACGACAAGTCGTACTTCGACGTCCCGTTGTCGACCGCGACCGGAGTCATCACCAACCCGTCGGCGGTCCGGAAGTCGCGGGGCGTGTTCTGGAACACCAACGCCGTTTGGAACAACGGCGAGAGGCTCCGATCGCGGGTACGAGACAACTCTTCGACCAAACGCTCGAAGGGAAGTTCCGAATGCCCCATCGCGTCGACCGCGACCTCACGCGTCTGATCCAACAACGCCGCGAAGGTCGGCGTCCCGTCCCATCGCATGCGGAGAACGAGTGAACCGACGAAGAATCCGACCAACGACTCGAGTTCGGTCTCGGGACGGTTCGCGACCGCCGTCCCCACGGACACGTCGCGTTGCCCCGTGTACCGCGACAAGAGGGTTGTGTAGGCGGTCAGCAACACCATGAACGGCGTCGCCCCGTGGGCCTCGGCGAGCCGCTTCACCATCGCCGTTTGCTCAGCCGAAAACGCGACCGGGTGCGTGGCGCCGTCAAAGTCTTGCACCGGAGGTCGCGGATAATCGGTCGGCATGTCGAGCGCTTCGTTGGCATCCCGAAACGTCGCTTTCCAGTGCTCGATCAACGGCCGCATCCGGGCCTCGGTCATCTCAGCCCGTTGACGGGCCGCGAACTCGGAATAGCTGACCTCCAGCGGCGGCAACATCGCCGGTTGGCCTTCGCGTCGCGCCCGATAGAACTCGGCCAACTCGCCGAGCAACACCGCCATCGACCAGCCGTCCGAAACGATGTGGTGCATCGTCAGCAGGACGACATGATCCTCGGGCCCCAGTCGGTACACCACGGCCCGCAACAGCGGTCCCTGACTCAAATCGAACGGGCGACGCGCTTCCCCGCGGATCGCGTCGGAAATCACGCCAGGCAAATCCGAGTCGATGTCGGGCAAATCCGAGTCGATGTCGGGCAATGCAGGCTCGATGTTCGGCGAACCGATTCGACCCGTGACTTGATCACCTGGGTCCGTGACGACCGGAATTTCAATCAACGACACGTCCACGCTTCCCTCGGTGTCGACGCGGCGTTGTGGCTCCCCGTCGACGATGACGTATCGGCTGCGAAGCGTTTCGTGACGGGCGACGCAATCGTTCAGGCTCTCCTTCAGGAGATCGACATCGAGCGGCCCGCGAACCCGCGCCGCCAGCGGAAGGTTATAGAAGGGATGGTTCGGCTCGACCTGGTCGACGACCCAAAGCCTTTGTTCGGCGAACGACAAGGTTCCCATCGGCGACGACGATCCCGTTGACGGTTCGTCCCGTGCCGCTTTTTCGGTCGACGCGTCCGCGTCCTTCGCGTCCGCGTCCTTCGCGTTCGCGTCCTTCGCGTTCGCGTCCTTCGCGTTCGGGCGATTCGCGTCGCCGATTTGAGTCTTCTCACGTTCCGCTTCACGGACCGCGTCGGCCAAACCGGCGATCGTCGGCCGCCGGTAAATCTCCCTCAGCGGGACCGAAACGCCGAACCGGTCGCGGATCCGCGACAGCATTTGGGCCGCCATCAGCGAGTGCCCGCCTCGCCGAAAAAAGTCGTCCTCGACGCCCACGGATTGGCCTGGAAAAAACGGCTGCCAAATTTCGGCGATCGCCCGTTCGACGGGGTCGGAAAGATGGCTCGCGTGGGAAGAAGCCGGTGCGGATGTTGCGCCCCCGAGGCCCTTCGCGTGCCCATCACTCTGGGCCGCCTCGACACCCGCGTGAAGGTCCCCACCCGCCGTGACCACCGCCGCGGCGGGGAGTCTCGCGTAATCGACCTTGCCGGCGGGCGTGTGCGGAAGTTCGCTGAGCACGGCAAGGTGCGAAGGGATCAGGTGCCGCGCGAGCCGAGAGCGGAGAAACGTGCGTAGCGTCTCGGTGTCGACCGTCGCCCCGTCGGACGGGACGAAGAACGCGACGACGCGGCGGTCATCGGCGGCGACGTCGTGCCACGTCACCGCCGCTGCCGCGACGTTCCCGTGTTGACAGATCGCCGCCTCGATCTCGCCCAACTCGATCCGTTGCCCCCGCAATTTGATCTGCCGATCGTTTCGCCCCAAGAACTCCAGATCGCCGTTGCTTCGCCAACGCACGCGATCGCCCGTCCGGTACCAACGCCGGTGCTCTCGAATGTCGACGTCCGCGAACGGATCGGCTTCCACGAATCGCTCGGCCGTCAGCCGGTCGCGATGAAGATAACCTTGGGCGACACCGTCGCCACCGATCCACAGCTCGCCCGCCACCCCTTCCGGAACGAGACGCCCGTTGGAGTCGACGACGGCGATCGATGTCCCGGCAATCGGCCGGCCAATCGGGATCGGGTCGACCGCCCCGGTACCGACCGGCTGAACCAACGACCAGACTGTCGTTTCGGTCGGCCCATAGACGTTCCATAACCTCGCACCACGAGAGGTGATCGCGTCCGCCAGTGACGCGTTCATCGCTTCCCCACCGCACCACACACGCATTCCCCCGTCCGGTGACCACCCGCGGGCGATCAACATTCGGAGCGAGGAGGGGGTGCCCTGGATCACGTCGAACGCCCGCTCAGCGATCCAGTCACACACCGCGTCGGGGTCTTCCGAAACGGACGCCGGGGCGATCGAACTGACGCCGCCGGTCGCCAGCGGAAGTAGCAACTCGAGGACCGAGATATCGAATGTCACCGTGGTCGCCGCCAAGATCCGTTCGCCCGAAGCGAACCCGGGCGATTCGGCAAACGCCTCGATCAGGCTCGCCACGTTACTTTGGTCGACCACCACGCCCTTCGGCTTCCCCGTCGATCCGGACGTGTAAATCACGTACGCCGGGGATTCGCGATCGAGATCGATCCCTGGCAAGGCTTCCTCGCGTCCTTCCGTATTCGTCGCGAGAAGTTGCTCCACCGTGACCGAGATCCACCCACCGGCGCCCTCGTCGGATCGAACTTCCGACGATTCGCTCCCAACGACCAAGAGCGGTTTCGCGTCTTCCAGAATCGACGCGATCGTGTCGGACGGAGCGTGTGGATCGAGCGGCAAGTAGGCGGCGCCCGCCTTCCAAATCCCGAGAAGCGTGGCGTGCAGGTGGCGTGAGCGTGGGAGGCGGATGCCGACGATCGCACCCGGCCCCACCCCGAGTTCGATCAGCCCTCGCGCGATCCGCGTCGCGTCGCCGTCGAGTTGGGAATAGGTCACACTCCCTGAGATGTCTTCCACCGCCGCGGCGCCGGGACGCTCGCGAACTTGATGCTCGAACCGGTCTATAACGCCGCTTGGCGGTTCGCCAAAACGATCGCCACGGCATCGTTCCGTGATCCGACGTCGCTCCGGCGCCCCCGCGATCGGCAACCGCTCGGCCGTCAAATCGGGAACGGCGATCGTCGCACGCACACCGCTTAATAACGACTCCAGCAGGTTCTTGGCGAACCGGCGATCGATCGACACCGGGGAATGCGCCAAGGTCACCTCCAACGCGTCGCCATGGGTTTCAAGGATCAGACTCGTGTCGTAGGCGCCGAGTGCCGAGTAGTCACCGGCGAAATCGGTCACCCGGGCGTCGCCAAATCGGACCCCCGCCGTCGCGTCGGGCTGCTGCAACACCAAATGTCGGATCCACGGCACGCATCGCGTCGACCGGTCGATCCCGGAGTTCGCCAGGATTTCCTCGGCCGGTAGCCCCGCATGCCCCAAGTCTTGCCACCCTACCTGTTGGGTCTGTCGGATCGATTCGATCATCGTGATCGAACCGCCCGGCTCGTCATCGCGACCCGATTTCCCCGCCATGTCACACCGATTCGACGCCTCCGTCACGTGCCCCGCATCGAGCACGTTCGGCGTGTCGCCTCGGAAGGGAACCGTATTGAGGAAACAGCCGACGGTCGATTCGACGCCGCTCCGATCTCGGTTCGCGACCGGGATCCCCATCACCACATCGGACGTGCCGCATACCCGCGACAATACCTGGTGCCATACGCTCAACAACGTCGCGAACGTCGTGACGCGATGATCGGCGGCGAACGCACGCAACCGCCCCGTTTCCGACGACGAAAATCGGTATCGCAGCGTTTCGGCCCGCACGACGGCCTCACGGTCGCCGAGGCAACGAGACGCCGCGTCGCGAACCTCCGCACCGTCGTCCCCGCCGTCGGACGTGGCTGTGTGATCCGCGGCATCACGACTGCCCCATGCGTCGGCATCGCGAAGCACCAGTCGCGACGCCGCCAAGTCGACGCCATGCAGACGGGTCGCCCAATGACGCACCGATTCCGGGTCGGACGGCCGGTTACCGTTCGCGACGACATGGTCGGCCCAGGCGTCGCCTTGGCTTCTCGAATCACCACCCGCGTAAAGCGAGGCCAACTCATCGATCAAAGCGTGAATCGACGTCCCGTCGCACACCAAGTGGTGCACTACCAACAACAGCCGGTATCGATCGTTCGCCGCTCGCACGAGCGCCGCACGACCGAGCGGAGGCTTCGTCAAGTTGAACGGCTTCTCCATCATTTCGGAGGCGACCCGTTCGATCTCCGTCTCCCGTGCCAACGCGTCCAGGTCACGAAAATCGTGCCGCCGGACGGGCCACGTCAAACCGTCACACCGGACTTGGATCGGAACCCCGTTCCCGTCCGTTTCGAATCGCATCCGTAACGCGTCACAGCGTTCGGGGAGTAATGCGAACGCTGTCGCTAGCCGTTTCGCGTCCAGATTCCCTTCGATCGCGAGCGAGACGCCGACGTGCGTGAACGCGTCGCGTCGGCCGAGTTGTTCGAGCCACCAGAATTCCCGTTGTGTCGGGGTCAGCGGAAGCGTGACGTGGTCGGTCCCGCCCTTTCGTGCGGCCGCTGACACCGGCGTCCCGTTCGCATCAACCACGGCGTTTCGCGTCGTCTCCGAAACCCGATCCGCCAATTCCCCGAAGGTCGGGTGCCGGATCAGATCTTGAAACTCGAGCGTCACGCCGAGCCGTTCGCGGACCCGCACCAACAACTGCGACGCGGCGAGCGAATGGCCGCCGACGTCGAGGAACGCGTGGTCGTCGGTCGCCCGTTCCAACCCGAGAACCTCGCACCAGATCGCCGCGAACGTCTCCCGCGTGGGACAGCCACGTGCGTCGTCATCCCCCCGGTTCGCGATGCCGGAACGTTTCCCATCCCCGGCCAAGCCGGCCCCGTTGATCGCGTGATTCCGGTCCGCCGTCGCGTCCCAGCGATGACGGATCTGTAGTTCGTCGTCGAGAAACTGACGGCGGCATTCGAGTCGTCTCAGTTTGCCGCTTGAGGTCTTTGGCAACGTCGCCGCCGTGACGAGCACCACCGTGTCGGGGACGAGTCCGAAATGTTCGAGCAACGTCTCGCGAATGTGTCGTACGAGCGTCTCGGAGTCGAACCGTTTGGGACGCAGCACCTCTTGGACCACGACCAGCCGTTCCGCCTCATCACCGTCGACCGAAAACGCCGCGCCACCGTCGACCCGAAACGCCTCGTGCGACGTTTGAATCGCGCGTTCCAGGTCGTGTGGGAAATGGTTCCGCCCCGCAAGGATGATCTGTTCTTTCAGCCGCCCCGAAACGAACAGGTCATCACCGTCGACGAAACCCAGGTCGCCAGTGCGGAGATAGCCACGCAGCGATCCGTCCGCCGAATCGACGTCGAACGTGTTGGCCGAAAGTTCGGGCTTGCCCCAGTAGCCGTGGCTGGCCATCGACGGCCCACGGACCCATATCTCGCCGACGTGCCCATCGGGAAGCGGCTGTCGCGTTTCGGGGTGGACGATCCGGACGTCGGTATCCCGCATCGGCCTGCCACATCCGACCAGCGTCACCGCCCCTTTGCGTTCGTCCGGATCGACATCGCGATCCGCCTGCGGTCGTGTGACCCGTTTCGCGACCGGCGGGATCGCTTGCAGCGAATCGGCATGAAACGATTCGACCCGCGGGAGCGTGCCACGAGATTTGCCGGTGATCGCCAACGTCGCCTCGGCCATTCCGTAGGCCGGGGTCAACGCGTCGGACGACAACCCGGCCGCACCGAAACGTTCGGCGAACCGACGCATCGTCGCGGCACGGATCGGCTCGGCGCCGCTGATCGCGACCTTCCACGACGACAGGTCGATCCCCTCCAAGTCCTCATCAGCGATCTTGCGGAGACACCACTCGTAGCCAAAGTTGGGGCTCGCGGCGCTGGTCCCCTGAAACCGAGTGATCGCTTCGAACCAACGGACCGGACGTTGGATGAACTCGATCGGACTCATCAACACGCTGGGGCGGCCGCCATACATCGGCAACAACATCCCGCCGACCAACCCCATGTCGTGATACGGGGGAAGCCAGAAGCAAGCGACGGCACGGGGCACATGAAACGCGTCATAACCTTGGCTCGCGTTGGCGACCAAGTTCGCGTGGCTGAGCGCCACGCCGCGGGGCGTGTCGGTCGATCCCGACGTGTACTGGAGCAACGCGAGCGAGTCGGGGGACGGGGTTCGCGGTCGCCATTGCTCGGCCCACGACGCGTCGATCTCGTCGGTCGCGATCGCCGCCCCATGACACACTCGCCACAGCGGCCCGGGGGTCTCCCCCAAGATCGCGCGGCTGCTCAGCATGATCCCCGCGTCCGCCTCCGACGTGATCGACTGCAACCGTGGCAGCGTTTGCCGAAGTCGGAACAGATCGGGGGGATACACCGGGACGGCGACCATCCCCGCATAAAAACAGCCGAACAGGGAAGCGACGTATTCGAGCCCCGGTTGCTGCACGATCAGCACCCGATCCCCGGGCCGACCGTGCTCCGCGAGTGCAGCCGCGACCGAGCGGATCTTCGTGTCGAGCTCGCCGTAGCAAAGATGATGCTCCGCGTCCGCCTCGTAATCGAGAAACGTGAACGCGGACCCCTCCCAACCTCGTTCCGCCTGCCAGCGGCTAAGTTCAACGAAGGTTCGTAAATCGGACGGGGGCGGCGCGTCGAAGTCAGCCGCGGGGGATGGAAAGTACACCGGTGTCAGGTCAAAGTTGTGTTCGACGAATCGGATCCGAGCCGGCAACCGGTAGCAAGTCATGGGCCCCCAACATGACTTTTTATGTCTCTCAGCACTCCACGGGCCCCTTCGAGTCGGGAAAAGATAGGTTACGCCACCAACAACGATGATCCGAAGGACGGCCGATGGTTCCCCGAAACGCGATGCCCCGGATCAGCACGAATCGACCCTCTTGCGGGCCAGATCACCCCCGGACCGGGAATACGCGTCCTCCGGAACGCACGACCCGAACGAAGCGCCGGTTTTCACGGTGGCGCGAGGAAAGCATCCGATTGGCCGCGTTCATGGCGGTGACGTCCACTCTCGCACCCAAGTTGGCTCCCGAATGTAAGGCCCAACCCGCCGGCGAGCCGGTCACGAAGATTCGTCCCGGGACGGTCATCAAGGATAGCGAGCCGCCCCTCGAATGGACCGATTGTCTTCTCATCGCAGAACCACGTGTCACCGACGGCGACATCGACGCGGTATCCAGGGCGGTCAAGCGATACGCCGAACTCTGGAAATTCGTGATCGTGGCTCGGACCCAGCCGGTCCAAGAAGCATCATCCGACCCAGAAAACGATCCCCCCCGATATCAATTAGATGACGTCGGTGTCGGCTTAGCGATGGCGCGTAGCGGAGACCTGATCGTCGCCAGCGGAAAAACGGGAGCCGGTGGGAACGGTACCGACCCGAACGTTGTCGAGAGGTCGGGCGCCGAGACGAAGCCGCCCCGGTTAGGGCTAATCGAACAGCAACTGCTGAACGCCGCCGAGGAATCGCTCGATCAGATGCGGGTCGTCGCCCGCCGCTCGACGCTCGTCGTGTTCGATTCACCGGTTCGCAACTCGGACAACTCGCGAGTCGGCTCAACGCCGCGATCCGTGCCGGCCGCAAATAGCTCTCGGGTAGAGACTCTGTGCCTGTCCGAAAAGGCTCTTCCGCGATTTTCGTGGGCCGTGGGTCAAGGTCTCCATGCTCGGGATTTTCTTTCGGCATGCTCCGGTGTCCAAAGGCTTCCATCGATCTGCATGCCAGATGAATCGACCGCGGCACTGCCAGGAAGCGCAGAGCGTCGTGGGCACCCCGTGGGCCAAGATCTCACCTTTGTGGTTGCGTCTCCGCAGAACCTGGGTCTCGGCGTTTGCGAGCCGATCAACCCGGCACGGCGATGAGCTGATCCTTTGGACACCGGAGCCATGCCTGAAAAAATCCACCGCATTTGTCCGCATCCGTCGACCCACGACGGACCCGGACGGACCGATGTTCGGGACCTAGTGATTGCCGAAAAACTGAAAAAGTCGAGCTCAGTAGCCGAACCCGGCGCGAAACATCAACGCCTCGTTGGCGCGAAAATTGTCGGCCGGGTTTCGCCGGTACTGGACGTCTCGGTCGAATACGAACCCGAGCTCCATGAACGCCGTCCGTCGGCCGGCCCGGATCGCTTCACTTTGGCCCCATTCCAACCCGAGCATCACACGCAGGTCGCTCATGTCGACGCTGTCGTCGGTCCCATCGGCCCGGCGGATCGTCCATGCCCCGCCGCCGTAGTCCCCCGCGGCGTACCACCAAACGTCGCTCCGCCCGATCGTGGTCCAGTACCGCGCGAGCTTCGGCTCCGGGAAGAAAATATCAAACCGCGTGTTCGGGTTCGGCTGCCACAACAGCCCGCCCGCGGGAAGCAGCTTGACGTCGTCGCGGTCGAGGTAATACACGCCCGCCTTGAGCGTCGACGCGGGGGTCAAGCGGAAAAACCCGAGGCCCTTCCCGCGGACCCGAATGCTCTCGCTATTGAACACGTCGAAATCGGTGAACGCGCCCACGCGAACACCGAGCTCGGCCCCCAAAATCTGGTTCGGGTCCGACTGCCAACCGAAATCGAGGAACCCGTCATAGACGCTCGATGGCAAATCCGCCGTCGCGGTCGAACCTTCGCTCTTCGGGCCGTCCCACAAATGCAGGCCGAACGAGGGAACGACGTAAAGCGGCTGGGTCGAGTAAAGAAAGTTTGGGAACGCGAACGCGACCGACACGTCCGTATCGTTCGTCCCGACCGCCGAATTTTTGTCGCTGCCCAAAATCGTGCCGTGACGCAATCGGGGCCCATGCACGAATCGGAACGGGCCGATTTGGCTCGGGCCACCCCCGGCCCACATCCCGCCCGACCCGAACAGACCGCTCGGAAACATCGTGGACGGCGTGGAAGAGGGGTAGATCGAAGGCGGATACGCCGGACTCCCGAACCCTGATCTGCCATTACCTGACCCGCCAAAATTGGGGCTCATCGAACCCGGGGCGCCGTAGTCGGGTGCGGGGACACCTTGTCCGCCCCCATAAGCGCCGCCCAACCCATAGCCATCGAAAGCGGGGGGCGGATGGTTGACCGAGCCCACCGCCGGAGACGGGCTCGACGCCGGCATCGAGAACAAGCGGCCCACAAAGCTCCCGTTCGGGTACTGGCTCGGGTTCACCCCCGGCGGCGGAGGCGGCAAGGCGGATCCGTTCCCGAAACCGCCGCCGAAGCTGCCGGCCCCCGAATTCGTCGGATACGGCGAGTTCGTCGCATAAGGATCGAACAACGCGCTCCCCGACGGAGGACGCGGCGTCGGTTGCCCCAGTTGCCCGCCGCCCCCTTGAACCCCGCCCCCTTGAACCCCGCCTCCTTGGTATCCACCCGGTGCCGCCGCGTTCGGTTGAGTTGCGTTCGGTTGGGATGGCCCGCCGAAAGCTCCGGAGGAGGACGCAGGGGGACCGATCGGTTGCAGATTCGTTTGCGGGGTGTCGAAGTCCGACTGTTGCCCCCCAGCCGCGCCACCCGGTTGCGATGGGGCGGACGGATAGCCGTATGACTGTGCGGCGGAAGGCGTCCCGGACAGGAGCGTCAACCCGATCGCGACGAGTCCCCAGGTCGCAACCGGGCCTCGGACCATGGCGTCCGCAAGCGACCGGACCATGGCGTCCGCAAGCGACCGGACCGTCGCCCGGCGGTGGCGGTCCCCATCGATTCGCCCTGAATCCCGAGACGGGAGGCAGGGCGGCGGCGGTGCGGGTACGAACGTCGGCATCAAGGTGTGGCCCTGGACGGGGGCGGTTCACGGTCGTCGGTCGGCGGCGTGTCGGTTGGCCGCGGGCAATTCTTGAGCGGAACTACCCGGTTTCCGGCAAATCGGTCAAGATGGAAAGCCGCCATCCGACCTCCACACGTCCCCCCCCACGCATGCCGATCCTGACCATCGAATCGACGTGCGACGAAACCGCCGCTGCCGTGATCGACTCGGATCGGCGGGTGCTCGGCGAGTGCGTGGCGACCCAAGAGGCGTTGCACGAGCGTTACCGAGGGGTCGTCCCGGAGATCGCGGCGCGGGCCCATTTGGAACGGATCCTCCCTGTGATCGACTCGGCCATGCGTCAGGCCGGACGGCAGGGGAGCGAACTGACAGCGATCGCGGTCGCCGACCGTCCCGGGTTGGCCGGATCGTTGTTGGTCGGACTCGTCGCGGCGAAGACGCTCGCGGTCGCCTGGTCCAAGCCGCTCATCGCGATCAACCACCTGCACGCCCACCTCTATGCGTGCCAGCTCGCCAGCGAAAGGACGGTCTATCCCTGCATCGGGCTCGTCGTCAGCGGCGGTCACACCAGCCTCTACCGGTGCGACTCCCCGCTCGATTTGGAGTACCTCGGGGGAACGATCGACGACGCGGCGGGCGAAGCGTTCGACAAAGTCGCGGCGATGCTCGGGCTCGGCTTCCCCGGCGGCCCGGCCGTCTCCCGCTTGGCCGCGCGGGGAAACCCCCGGGCCCACGCCTTCCCGAGATCGATGATCCACCACGAAGCCTTCGACTTCAGCTTCAGCGGACTCAAGACGGCGGTCCGGTACAGCCTGGTCGGGCCGGGGCGTCAAGATTTCTCCGAACTCCAGACGACCGACCGGCAACGCGCCGACGTATGTGCCTCGTTCGAAGCCGCCGTCGTCGACGTGTTGGTCGCAAAGTGCCGCCGCGCGGTTCGGCTCCACAGCTGTCCCCGGCTGATCGTCGGCGGCGGCGTCGCCGCGAACCGTCGGCTCCGCGAGGCGCTGACGGCGGTCGCCGAAGAAGACAGATTCGAATTGGTCATCGCCCCGCCGGAACTTTGTACCGACAACGCGGTGATGGGCGCGATCGCGTGGGAAAAAGTCGCCCGTGGCGAGTTCGCGTCGCTCGACCTCGACGTCACCCCCGGGCTGCAACGCGGCTTCTAAGCTCCGGCCTCTCGCACCCCCGAGTTCGTGTTGACGAAAGCCGCCTTGATCCCTCCGACCACGATCTCACGAGCGATCGTCGTCCTCCTCATTTTGATCGTCGTGAAGGTCGCGTTGGTCGGCGCCCGTGGCCCCGCCCCGATCGAACGCGACGCGAGGCAGTACTGGGACCTGAGCTCACAGGTGATGGCGGGTGACCCATGGCTGATCGGGGTTCCGATCGGCTATCGCACCCCGATGTACCCGTGGTTCTTGGCCTTGATCCGAACCTTGGGTGGACCGTTCGCGTTGCCCGCCGTCGTTCTCGCTCAGGCGATCGCCGCGGTCTCATCGGTGGCCTTCGCGGCACGACTCGCGTGGCTCGTCACCGAGTCGAAACGGGCGGTGGCGGTGACGCTCTCGTGCCTGCTTCCCTCGATCGCCGCGATGACGTACGTCCCGGTAGTGCTGACCGAGACGCTGTTCACGACACTCTGGATGGCCAACCTCGTCGCCGTCGCCAGCTACGCCAAACGGCCGACGCTCGGCTCGGCGACGCTCGCGGCAATCACCTACGCGGCATGCCTGCTGACCCGTCCGATCGCGATGCTGGCTTTCCTCCCGCACCTGTTGCTGGTGTGGATGGTCACCCGTGAGCGACGGTCGGCACACACGACGCGGGCCGGCCGTCATCCCCTTGCCGATGCTGACGCCGACGCCAAACCCGACGGCAAACCTGACGGCAAACCTGACGGCAAACCCGACGGCAACCACAGCGAAGGCAAAGCATCCGGATCGGTTCGGAGCCGAACGGTGATCGCGATCGGGATCGTCGCACTGATGGTCGGGCCGTGGCTGGCCCGCAACCGGCAACTTTTCGGCGAGACGTTCCTGACCGAGTTTCTGGGCCGCAACGTTTGGATCGTCACCTTCCAGAAAGGCCCATCGGTCGCCGGGTTCGACCTCCCCGATTCCCCGGCGGGCGACGAGCTACGCCGCCGCATCGAACCGCTTTCCTCCGCCCCGACGCGCGAGGATGCGTTGCCCGCCGCCGACGACGATTGGCGGAACACTTGGACGGTGTCGAATCAACTCGTCCGTTCCGGGCTCGATGACGCCGAGGCGGACCGGTTGATGAAACGGGTCGCCTTCGACGCGATCGCCGATTCGCCTGGGGCGTTCAGCCGACACGCGGTCCGCCGGATCGTGAACTATTGGCGGTGTGCCGCGACCGAGTTGCCCGAACCGGTCCCCCCCGGAACCGCGCCGGCACGCGGCAAACCGAGCTGGTCGTGGCGGCCCGGATGGACGGAATCTTGGATCGCGAATCGCTGGAGCCGATCGGTCGCGATCAACGGTTTGATCGCGGCCGTAATCGCGTTGGCGACCGTCACGATGATCGTTCACCCCGCGACGCGACCGTTCGGGGTGTGGTTCGGGTTACTCTTCGCTTACGTGTCGGTCATCACCGGACTCGTCGAGATCCCCACCTACCGATACCGCCTGGTGATCGAACCGCTCGCCGCCGCCGCGGTCGGTTGCGGCTTCGACGCCGCGCTCGGGCTGAAACGACGCCGCGTTCGGCTTGAACCGGCGGGCGAGCACACCGGACCGGCAAACCGTCGAGCCAGGTAACGCGAAACGCGAGGCACCCCACGAGAATCGAACCAAGCACCACACACGAAAAACGAAGCACGAAGCACGAAGCACGAAGAACGAAGAACGAAGAACGAACGGTAAAACGATGAGTGATCACGGTGACACGACGAACGACCGCTGTGAGCTATCGGTGGTGATGCCTTGCCTCAACGAGGCCGACACGGTCGGCACGTGTGTCGAAAAAGCGATCCGCGCGATGCGGGACGCGGACATCACGGGCGAAGTCGTCGTGGCGGACAACGGCAGCGACGACGATTCCGCACGGCTCGCCACCGACGCAGGGGCCCGCGTCGTCCCGGTCACGACCCGCGGCTACGGGGCGTCGCTGATGAAGGGGATCGATTCGAGCCGCGGCACGTTCGTGATCATGGGAGACGCCGACGACAGCTACGACTTTTTGGCGATCCCCCCGTTCATCGAACGACTCCGCGAAGGGGACGACCTCGTCCAAGGTTGCCGGTTGCCGCGTGGCGGAGGGACGATCCTCCCCGGCGCGATGCCGCCGCTCCACCGCTGGGTCGGTAACCCGATGTTGTCGTGGCTCGTGCGGCGAATGTTCCGGATCCCGATCAACGACGTCTACTGTGGGATGCGTGGCTTCCGACGCGACCTCTACGACCGGCTCGATCTGCGGTCGCCCGGGATGGAGTTCGCGACCGAGATGATCATCCGCGCCGGGCTCCGTTCGGCAAAGATGGCCGAAGTCCCGATCACACTTCACCCCGACGGCCGCCGTGAACACGGGCCGCATCTGCGGACGTTCCGCGACGGCTGGCGAACCCTCAAGCTGTTTCTCGTCTTCAGCCCACGCTGGACCTTCTTCCGACCCGGACTCGTGTTGCTCGCGGTCGCCGCGTTGTTGTACGCGCTCGCGCTCCCGCAAGCCCGGCTGTTCGGCGCGGCACTCGACGTCCATACGCTGCTGGTGGCGAGCCTGCTCGGGCTGTTGGGGTGGCAATCGGTGCTCCTCGCGACGCTGGCGAAAATCTTTGCCGGCCGCGAAGGGATGATGCCCCATGACCGGAAGCTCGAGAACTTGACGGTCGAACGGGGCCTGACCGCCGGATCGATCGCCACCCTGTTCGGCGTCGCCCTGATCGCCGTGGTCGTCGTCCAGTGGTGGCGGCTCGACTTCGGACGACTCGATTACCCGTCGACGATGCGGCTCGTCGTCCCCGGCGTCACCGCGGTCGCGATCGGGTTCCAAACGATGATGGCGTCGATGATGGCCGCCGTGCTGCAAATGCATCCGCCGAAATCGTCGCAAGACAGCGAATCGCATCGTGACGCGGCGGCCCCGGCGGACCGATCCCCAAACGCCCCCGAACCGATCGCCGCGAAGGAGTCCTCATGACGGATCGTGAACCCGTGACCGCTGATCTTTCCAAGCCGGTCATCCACCGCCACGTGGCGTCCGGGGAGGCGTGCTGCGACCCGGCATGGGAAGCGGCCTACAACCGGTTCGAGACCGCCGAAGAGGAGATCGCCAAGTTCATCCGTCGCCTGCGAAAACTCGGCGTCGAGCGACGGCCCCGATCGGACCGCTGTGCCGAACTGTTCTGCGGCCGCGGCGGGGGACTCGTCGCGCTCGAAAGGCTCGGCTTCCACGACTTGGTTGGCGTCGATCTCTCCGAATCACTCCTCACCCGCTATCGCGGTCCGGCGGAGTTGCATCTGGCCGATTGCCGAGACCTACCGCTGGAAAGCGACTCGTTGGACGCGGTGATGGTGCAGGGCGGTCTGCATCATCTGCCAAAAATCCCCGAAGACCTCGACGCGGTCCTCCGCGAGGCCAACCGCGTGCTCCGCCCCGACGGACGGCTGTACGTCGTCGAGCCCTGGCGGACCCCGTTCTTGACTTTCGTCCACGCCGTCGTCGAACGGCCGCTAGTGCGAAAGGTCTACGCCAAAGGGGACGCGCTGGCGACGATGACCGACCACGAACGGGACACCTACGAACAATGGCTCGGCCAACCCGAAGTCGTCGTCCGCTCGCTCGAATCCCACTTCGAGCCGGAACGCCGACGGGCCGCCTGGGGAAAACTCCACTTCGTCGGCCGCCCCCGAAGACCTCCCCTCCAAGTCCCACCCTCCTGATAACGATTGCACCGATCACCGAACCGGTTCTCCACAGGTTTCGCACCAGGGCCCGTTTCGCACCAGGCTCTTCCGCGATTTTAGTGGCTTGCGGGCTGGCGTCGGCGAGGTTTTTTCAGGCATCGCTGCGATGTCCGAATGTTGAATGAAGTATGCTGATC
>JAWLFY010000213.1:0-7041 GCA_041685355.1 Pirellulaceae bacterium
CCCCGAGACCGAGACCGAGACCGGCACCGCCGCCGGACCGGCCGTGACGCCGCAGTGTGTCGGTTTTTCGGCGATCGAGATCTATAGCCCGAAGCTCGCGGAGCTGCAGTCGTTAGCGGTGCACCACGAATTTCGGCGGACCGGGATCGGCCGGTTCTTGGTCCGCGCCTGTGTCGACCGCGCCCGGAGCCTCGGGGTGATGGAGGTGCTGGCGATCAGCTCCTCGGAAGATTTTCTGAAATCGTGCGGTTTCGACTACGCGCTCCCGGACCAGAAGAAAGCCCTCTTCTGCCAGCTCCGTCCGAGACACTAAGTAGCGGAGCGGCGCGAGCCGCCCGGTGTTTCGAGGGACCTTGCATGACGGGACCGGACGGCTGGCGCCGTTCCGCTACGAGCCACGAAAAAACCTCTCCCCCGCGGTGTCGCGAGGGAGAGGTTTCGAGCGAGATCAGGGGGAGGCCCCGTCGGAGGCGTTCGGCTCGTGATCAGCCGGCGATCTTGAGCTTCGGGGCGGATGTGTCGGTGAGCATCGCGCGGATCCGTTCGAACTCTTCGCCGTCGCTGAAGTGGATCGTGATCTTGCCACGTTGGCGGGCGGAGCTCTTGATTTCGATTTTCGTCCCGAACACCATCCGCAGCTCCTGCTGCATCGCTTCGATGTGCGGCGGGACCGGTTTCCGTTTTTGACGAGTCCCGTTGCTGACCTTGCGTCCCGTTTCCTCGTCTTCTTCGGCTTGCAGCAGCTCGGCGACGAACGATTCGGTCGCACGGACGCTCCAGCGTTCCTCGACGAGCCTCGTCGCGGTTCGGACCTGGACCGGTTCGTCTCCGATCGGCAGCAGCGCCCGGGCGTGGCCGGCGGTCAGGTCTCCTTGGGCGAGCATGCCGAGGATTTCCTCGGGGAGCTCCAACAGCCGCATCAGGTTCGCGATCGTGCTCCGGTCGATGCTCAGCCGGCGGGCGAGGTCTTCCTGCTTGCAGTGATGTTGGTCGATGTAACGCTTGAACGACATCGCCTTTTCGATGGGGTTCAGGTCCTTCCGCTGCAGATTTTCGATGATCGCCAGTTCGGCGACGAGGCGATCGTCCGCCTCGCGGACCTCCGCGCGGATCGTTTTCAGCCCGGCGTGAATCGTCGCCCGCAGCCGCCGTTCGCCGCTGATCAGTTGGTACTTGCCGTCGACGACCCGGACCAGGATCGGTTGCAGCTGTTGATGGTTCTTGAGGCTCTCGGCGAGCGAGGCGATCTCTTCGGGGTTGAACTCGCGGCGGGGCTGGAACGGGTTCGCCTCGACCTCGTCGACCGAAAGTTCGAGCGCGCGGACGCCGTTTCGGGTGTCCGGTTCGCCGCCGCCTTCGGCCTCAAGGATCGGCTCGCCGTTCTCGTCGAGCGGGGTGCCGAGCAACGCCGCCAGCCCCTTTCCCAGTCTCCGGTCTTTGCCTGTCGTTGCGTTAGTCACGCTGGAGCACCTCCATGCACAATTGGGTATAGGCGAATGCGCCGCGCGACCGCGGAGCGTATTGGAACACGGTTTGGCCGTGGCTCGGGGCCTCGCTGAGCGCGACGTCCCGCGGCACGACCGAGTCGAACACGATGTCGCCGAAGAAGTCACGGACCTCCTCGTCGACCTCCCGGGTCAACTCCAGGTGGGGATCGTACATCGTGAGTAGGATTCCCCCAAAGGTCAGTCTGCCGTCGGTGGCGACGATGACCTTCTTGATCACCCGGATCAGCTGCGTCAGCCCTTCCATCGCGAAATACTCGCACTGGATCGGCATCAGCACTTCGGTACTGGCCGAAAGCGCCGTTTCGGTGAGCGCCCCGAGGCTGGGCGGGCAATCGACGAGCACGAACTCGTAAAGCCCGAGTACCTCGTCGAGGTGTCGGCGGACGCGGGCCGATTCGAGGTCGCCTGAGGTGGCGAGCTTATCGACGTCGTGAAAGGTGCGGCTACCGCGGAGCACATGGAGCACCTCCAGATCGGTCTCGACGACCTTCTCCGAGAGCGGCTCGTCCGAGACCAGGGCGTGCCCGTCGCTCGGCTCACACCCCATCGACGTCGTGGCGTTGCACTGCGGGTCCATGTCGACCAACAGGGTGCGGTTCCCGGCGAGCGCCAGTGCGGCCGCCAGATTCACCGCGGTGGTCGTCTTGCCGACGCCGCCCTTTTGGTTCACGACACAGAGAATCCGTCCCACCGACCGCCTCCAACGCCCGACCCGTCGGCCGATTCACGCCGCGACACGCTGCGACGGAAAGCCGTTGACCGGGTTGGAAAGTAGGGTCGACGGGGTCAGTGAAGCAAGATCGGTTTCATGCGAAACAAGCGGTCGCCCCGGTCGTTCAAGAGGACCCGATAGTTCCACGGGGAACGTTCGGATCGGCACTCAGGCCAACGGGTTGAACGTCAACCCGCTGAGCAGCTTCGGGAAGAAGTACGTGCTCTTGGCGGGCATCCGCTCGCGGTGCAGGCTGATCGCTTCGACGTGGGCGAGGGTCGCGGGCATCACGAGCGCCGCGACCGTGTAGGGGGCGTCGCCGTCGCTTTCGGCTTGGCTCCCACGCCCCTGCAGCCCCTCGACGACCTCGCGGACCTCGTGAACGTAGGTCGGTTTCGGATGGCCCTGGCATCCGAGCAGGTCGTCAAAGACGAGCCGGTGCAGGATGCTGACGCCGAGGGCCCGCCAATCGTCGCTCCGTTCCCCCGCGAGCGTCCGCATTTTTTCGGCCGCCGCCTCGGTGGCACGGGCAAGAACCCAGGTGTCGTCTTTGACCCCGTAGATCGCGATCAGCCCTTGCTCGTTCGCGGATTCCATCCGAGACCAAGCTTCGTCGGCGGCGGCGAGTCCGCCGGGGAGCGTCTCGCAGCGGAAATGGTCCCCGAGCCGCTCGACGATTTCCGCCGACGTGTAGCTCGGGGTGCCGCGGAGCAGCCGATGCGTCGGGAGCACGATCATCCCGGGGTCGCTCATTCCGACCAGCATCGTCATCACGAAGTTCGCCGGATGGTCGTCGGGAAGATCGCCCGATTCTTCGATCAACGCGTCGCGGTAATTGCAAGCGGTCTCGTAGCGGTGGTGCCCGTCGGCGACGAACATCGGCTTCGATCCCATCAACTCGCCGACCCGCTGTTGTACCGCCGGATCGGTCACCGGCCAGATCCGGTGGACGACACCGAGATGGTCGACCGCCTCGATCGGGTCGATCCCTTCGGTCGCCTGATCGAGCAGTTCGATCACCTCGTTCTCCGGATCGGGATAAAGCCCGAAGATCTGGCTGTTGTTCTGCTTCGTCGCCTGGGTCAGCTTCAGCCGGTCGACCTTCGCCTTGGGGTGCGTCTCCTCGTGCGGGTAGATCGTCCCCTCGCCGAACCGTTGCAGCCGCACGCGTCCCATGAACCCGCGGCGGTTGAACGTCGTGCCGTCGACCTCGAACTGCTGATGGTAAACGTAGAATGCGGGAGCCTCTTCGCGGGTCAGCACCCCTTCGTCCAACCACTGGCGGACGTATTTGGCCGCCCGTTCGTATTTTTCGTCGCCCGTATCGCCCGGCTCGGCACGGTTCAGGATCACCCGGATGACGTTCGCCGGATGTCGCCGGTAAAGCTCGTCCTGCAGTTCAGGGTCGATGACGTCATACGGCGGGGCGATCACGTCCGACAGCGATCCGACGTGGTCAAGGTTGTAGCGAACGGCGGCGAACGGCGCGGTCTCTGGCATCGTCTCAAAATGGTCGAAAGGTGGAATTCGGTGAGGCCGCATCGTATGCGAACGGCGGCCGATCGGGGAGGAGGCCCGAACGAAACCGGCCCGGACGTGAATCCACGCCCGGGCCGGAGATGCGTTCGCGCGAGTCGGTCCTCGAACCGGCGAGGGTTCGAGGGCCGGAGGGACTAGTAGCGGTAGTGGTCCGACTTGTACGGACCTTCGACGGGAACGCCGATGTAGTCCGCTTGGTCCTCGGTCAGCTTGGTCAGCTTGACGCCGAGCTTTTCGAGGTGCAGACGGGCGACTTCCTCGTCGAGCCGCTTCGGCAGCATGTAAACCTTGTTCTCGTAATTTTGCTCGTTCTTCCAAAGCTCGATCTGGGCGAGCACTTGGTTGGTGAACGAGGTGCTCATCACGAAGCTGGGGTGGCCGGTGGCACAGCCCAGGTTCACCAGACGACCCTTGGCCAGAATGATGATGCTCCGGCCGGTGTCCTTGAAGGTGTAGCGATCGACGGCGCCGACGTCAGACGGCTTGATCTCGCTTTTGGTCACCTTGCCGGCTTCGACCTGCGATTCGATCCAGGCGATATCGATTTCGGTATCGAAGTGACCGATGTTGCAGAGGATCGCGTCGTTCGCCATCTGGGCCATGTGCTCGCCCAGGATGATGTCCTTGTTGCCGGTCGTGGTCACGAACAGGCGGCCTTCCTTGCAGGCCTCTTCCATCGTCGTGACCTCGAACCCTTCCATCGCGGCTTGCAGGGCGTTGATCGGGTCGATTTCGGTGACGAGCACGCGGCAGCCATACCGTTGCAGGCTGTGGGCACAGCCCTTGCCGACATCACCGTAACCGCACACGACGGCGACCTTCCCGGCCAGCATCACGTCGGTCGCCCGCTTGACGCCGTCGGCCAGCGACTCGCGGCAGCCGTACAAGTTGTCGAACTTGCTCTTCGTCGCCGAGTCGTTGACGTTGATCGCCGGGACACGGAGCTTGCCGCCCCGGTTCAGGACTTCCAGTCGATGAATCCCGGCGGTCGTCTCTTCGCTGATCCCGCGAACGTTCGAGAGCATCTCGGGGAAGCGTTCGTGGACCATCGCGGTCAAGTCGCCGCCATCGTCCAGGATCATGTTGAGCGGTTCACCCGAGGGGAAGTGCAGCGTCTGCTCGATGCACCAATCGAACTCTTCCTCGGTCATCCCCTTCCACGCGTAAACCGGGATGCCGGCCGCGGCGACGGCTGCCGCCGCGTGGTCCTGGGTGCTGAAAATGTTACAACTGCTCCAGGTCACTTCGGCGCCGAGTTCCTTGAGCGTCTCGATCAGCACGGCGGTCTGGATCGTCATGTGCAGACAACCGGCGATCCGCGCCCCGGCGAGCGGCTTTTCTTGGCCGTATTTCTCTCGCAACGCGATCAGGCCGGGCATCTCGTTTTCGGCGATCTCGATCTCTTTGCGGCCGTACTCCGCGAGGCCGATATCCTTGACCTTGTACGGCAAACGATCGGTTTCAACTTGCGACACGTATTTACTCCTAAAGCATAGACAGGTGCGGCGCGTCAGAGGGGTTGCGGACCGACCACGGGGACTCCCGCTGGTCCGCAATCCGCCGGACGCCACCGCACAAACACAGGTGACGGAAACCGGTCATGACTCAAGGCGACGCGTCGCCGAGCCGTTCCCGGTTGCTGCCATCATAGGGATTTGGACAAGAATTGGCAGGGGGCCCGGTCGTGCGACCGCCGTGATCGGTCGTCGGGAGACTCCCCCCGGGGGCGTTTCGCCGCGCTATCTCCCGCACGATTCCGCGAGCGAGGCTCGCCGAAAATTCTCGAGAATTCGTGCCGGTTCGTCCCCCGGAAGGTCACCTTGATGGACGGCGGCCGCTCCGGATCGCGTCGTCGGCGACGTTCGCGAAACGGTTGATCCGTTGGGCAGACTTCGTCCCGCGTGGCGCCTCGACGCCGCTCGCGACGTCCACCGCGCGGGCCCCCGAGCGGCGCACCGCTTCGGAGACGTTCTCGGCATCCAACCCCCCCGCAAGCCCCCAAGCGATCTCGGGGTGATCGTCGGACCACCGGCGGATCGCGTCCCAATCGAGTCGCTTCCCGGCCCCTCCATGTTGCCCTCCCCCGTCGGCGTCGAGCAGCAGCGACACCGGAACCGACCGCCACGGCCGAATCGCCACCTCGATGGCCTCCGGCGCCAATCCGGAAAGGGGCAGCTTGATCGCCCGGATCACCGGTCGCTCTCCCTCGGTCAACCGCCGGACGTCCGATTCCGGTTCGTCGCCATGAAGTTGGATCGCGTCGATCCCGACGGCATCGGCGATCGCGAGGATTCGGTCGACCGTTTCGTTCACGAAGACCCCGACCCGACACAACCCCAAGGATGCCGCGGTGCGGGAAAGCTCCGACGTCTTCGCAACCTCGGGATCGACATAGCGGACGCTGAGCGGGAAGAAGTTCAAGCCGATCGCGTCGGCCGCCGACGCCCCGACCGCTTCGATAATCTCTTGCCGGCGGACGCCGCAGATCTTGATCCGGAAAGGTGACGTTTCCAAAACAACTTCTCCGATTCGGCTGGCCATCGACCGTCCCGATCGCCGATAAAACGAAATTACCAAACGGCAGCCGACCGAGGGACAGTTGCCGCGGTCGCGTCCGGATCGACGCGACCTGTCTCGAACAGGGTGTAGGAGATACCGATGGTGTTGGGACGCGCTTCGACCCCGCTGCGGGACGCGACGCTCGTCGCGGTGTCGACGGCCGCCATTGTGATCGCCAACTGGCCGGCGGACAGCCCCCGCCGCCTGATCACCGTTCGGCACGCCGCCGGAACCGACACGTCATCGGGAGCCGTCGGCTTTCGCACCCATTCGCTCCCCGTCGACGATCCCCGGTTGCGGCGGTTGCAACGGCACGTCGAGCGACGTTCAATTCCGCGACCCGGGATGGCGGTCGCCGTCGCCCGATGGCGGCTCGAACTCGCCGAGTTCTACGCGGCCAACCCGCCCCGATTCTCGTCGATGGGAACGGACGTGTCCGATGAGGGTGGCCCGTCAAAGGAGGAGGCTATCCCGTCAAAGGGGGTGGGAGACGCGAACGGATTTGATTCGGCGAACGGATTTGATTCGGCGAACGGATTTGATTCGGCGAACGGGCCTGATTCGGCGAACGGGCCTGATTCGGCGAACGGGCCTGATTCGGCGAACGGGCCTGATTCGGCGAACGGGCCTGATCTCGCGAGCGGGGCGGGCGGCAGGATCGCGTGGGATCGTTACGCCTCGCGGACACGTGAAACGCTCGCGCGTCTCGAGCGAGAAATGGCG
>JAWLFY010000005.1:0-75712 GCA_041685355.1 Pirellulaceae bacterium
AATTCCGGGTGCGTCGGCGGTTCTCCCTGTCCGCCAAAGTCCGTGAGCGACGACGAAAGTCCGCGGCCAAACGTCAAGTACCAGAACCGGTTCACGAACACCCGCGCCGTCAACCCTCCGACGCCGTCGTCCGGGTCGGTCAACCAGTTCGCCAAGTCGAGCCGAGTCCTCCGCCGACTCCCCGCCTCGTCGCCAGACTCCTCCCCGGAAACATCCGTCTCCGAGACTTCGATCGGGGGCAAGAATGCCGGCGTCTCCGGTTCGACGACCGGGCCGCTGTCGTCCATCCAATTGCCACGTGGCAAAACGCGGATCTCCCGCGGCTCGATCGACTCGGTCACCATCGTCAGCCGCGCCGATTCGCGAAGCCGTTTCAGACGCTTCTGCAATTCTTCGTGGCGGTCCCCTTCGGGACTCGATTTCAGCTCCGACTCGAGTCGCCGGGCGAGTTCCCGTTTCCAACGCGGCAACACCTCGATCTCCGGCGGCCGCTTCGTCGGCAACGCGTTGGAGCCGACCGAAAAATGTTTGCTCTCGTCGACGTCGCCGAAAAACGCGACCATCGAATAGAAGTCGTCGATCGTGTAAGGGTCGTACTTGTGGTCGTGGCACTGGGCACATCCGACCGTCGCCCCCATCCAAACCTCCGACAAGTTCCGCACGCGATCGGCGGCATAGATCGCCAAGTACTCCTTCGGCTGAACGCCCCCCTCGTGCGACGTTTGCAGCAACCGGTTGTAGCCGCTCGCCACGCGGGTGTCGGTCGTCGCATCCGGCAACAGGTCCCCCGCGAGCTGTTCACGAGTGAACCGGTCGAGCGGCAGGTTGCGGTTGAAGGCGTCGATCACGTAGTCGCGGTAAGGCGAAATGCTGTGGTCCTGGTCCCCGTGGTACCCGACCGTGTCGGCGTACCGCACCAAGTCGAGCCAATACATCGCCATCCGTTCCCCGTAAGCCGGGGAGAGCAACAACTCGTCGACGTATCGGGCGTAGGCGTCCGGACCCGGATCGGCCAACACCGCGTCGACACGTTCCGGGTCAGGCGGCAAGCCCGTCAAGTCGAACGTCACACGGCGGACCAACGTCCGCAGATCCGCCTCCTCGCTCGGCTCCATCCCTTCCTCCCGGATCGCGTCGTACACGAACCGGTCGATCGGATCCTCCGCCCACTCTGCGTCCTCCACCTGCGGAGCCGGATGTTTCTCCGGCGGGACGTAAGCCCAATGCGGCTCGTAGGGCGCGCCCTGGTCGACCCACCGACGCAGCGTTTCGATCTGCGCCGCGGTCAACTCCTTGCCCGACTCCGGCGGCGGCATCTGCAAAAACTCGTCTTCCGCGGTGACCCGCGCGATCAACTCACTCCCCTCGGCATCCCCCGGAACGATCGCGTACGCCTTCGCCTCGTCCTCGACGTCAAGCCGTAACCCCGCCTCGCGGTGCGCCGAGTCGGGCCCGTGACAAAAGATGCACGCGTCCGACAAGATCGGCCGGATGTCACGGTTGAACGACAGCGGCTGCTCCGTGCCCGCGACGACCCCCTCACTTGCAACCTCCCCCTCACTCGCGACGGTGTCGTTGGCTGCCGTCAACGTCGCCACCGCGACCGCGAACAAGTGGAACGCGAAGCGAGCCACGCCGGCGTATCGGGATCGCTCGACGAGATCAGCCGTGCCGAGACGAGTCGCGCGGAGACGAGTCGGGACAAGACCGGTCGCAGCGCGACCAGCCGGGATGAGCTCGGTCACGGCGAGGCGAGCCCACGACCGGGGAGGGGCAATTCGGAACCGCATGACAGCCAACGGGGACCATGGGGGGGAGCGTGGAAACAGAGACTTTCCGCCGAAAGTCCTGACTACTCATTCTAACAGAGAGTCCCCAATCGGTCCGAAAACGCAATGACGCCGCATCCGGGCCGGAAACTCGATGTGTCACCGTTCGAGCTGGCCAGGTCGGCGGACGACGCCACGAACGGCCCTAATCGTCCTCACCCTGCGGATCCGCCTCCGAATTCGCTTCGTCCTCGGCTTCCGAGTCCGCTTCTTCTGAACCCTCGGCTTCCGAGTCCTCCGCGACACGGGCGACCAACCGGGCGCGGATCCGGTTGCCCTGTTCTTGGGGGTCGCCGACCGTTCGATAAAGCGTGATCGCCCGTTCGAACTGCCCGAGCCGTTCGGCGACACGGGCCAAGTTGTACCGGCCTCCCGGTTCCCAAGGGGAAGGCTGTGACGGGTCGAGTACCCGCTTCTCGAACCAATTCTCCGCGGTGTCGTAGCGGCCGTCATCGTACTGCAGCAGACTCAGCCAATACGTCGCGGTCCGCTTCCCCAACCGCATCAGGTTTTGGACTTGCCGGATCTGGCGGTCGAAGACTTCCGGTGTCATCCCGAGCTCACGGCGGATCCCGTACTGCATCTGTAGGTCGACGTCGATCCGCAAATCGGCGATCTCGAATTCGGGAGCCCGCTGACGAAGATACAGGGTCCGCGCTCCCCGTTCGTTCTCCAACTCGCGATCGTCAAAGCGTCCCTGCAGGTGTCGCCATCGGCCCAGCGCGAGCGTCTTCGCCGAGTCCATCTCCGACTCCAGGATCGCCCACCGGGAAACCAGCCAAAAGCCGAACGCCGCGTCACGCGCGGCGGCCGCCTCGACCGCCTCCGCGTACGCCTCGGCCAACAACGGGACCGTCCAACCGCGGACGTCCGCGATCCCCTTGACCGCTTCGAATCGCTCCGCCTCGCCGTCCGCGTCGACGAACAGCCGCAGCCGGCGGTTGCCGGTGAGGCCTTGCTCGAGACGCCGCATCCGCGGGCTGATCGCTTCCGGCGTGACGTTCAGCAGCGCAACGCTCTGCTGCACGTCGCCGCGATCGAACCGGTAATCGAAAAACCCCGGGACCCCCAACCGACGCACCACGGTCTCCTCGCGTCGCGCCTGGGTCAACGTCGCGATCCCGATCTGACCGGGTCCCGGAACGAACGTCCCCAACTCCGGCTCGAAAAGGTAGACCCGCTCGCCGATCAATACCCCGACGGCCCACGGGGTCGGCTCACCCGACCCGTCCGCAGGCACCGCAAGTACCGCCGAAGCCAATCCCGCTTGGCGGCACAATTGTGTGAACACACCCGCCCGCTGGTAACCGTCCCCCAAACCGCGGAACAAGGTCTGGTAATCCGATTGCCGATATCCCGGTCCCTCGAACTCCAAGCCGGCGGGAAGCCGCGGCGGGTCGATCCCCGGAGGCACGTCGAGCCGCAACGGTTGGATGAAAATGTTGCGGACCGTCCAATCGAACAACCGGGTCGCCGTCCTCAACTGCTCGATCTCGCGGTCGCTCAGCGTCGTCGTCGTCCCGTTGTCCTTCGACTCGCCCGCCGACTCCCCCGGCCCGTCCTCCGCGGCGGACCGACGTTCGGCTCGCAACGATTCGAACCAATCCTCCAATAGCGGGTCATCATGCTCCGGCGTGTCGACCCAGCTCACGACTCGTCGAAACAAGTACGCGTCCCGCAAATGCGAGACGTCGTCCCGAAGGTAAGACAGGGACGTCACCCGTCGCCGCACGTTCTCCTCAGAGACCCCCGCCTGCTCAGCGAGCCCCGCCGACGAAACACCCGTCAACGTCTCCATCAGCTGCGGGGGCGTCCCCCGCAGCTCCGGGCGATCACCCGGGGCGTCCGGTTCCGCTCGGCTCGCACCCCATTGGTTCAAGTGATACAGGATCTGCTGCCCCGCCTTTTCCTGGTTGAGCTCGATCAGCCGTTCCACCAAACGGTACATCTCCGCGAGGTGATCCTGGCGGTTTTCCGACCGCATCCGGGCCTCACGCGACCCCTGAATCTCGCGGATCTCTTCCAAGTCGTTTCGGCACCCGAGCGGGGTCAAGATCCCGAGGATCACCACCACGGCCGCCGTCCACCGTCGGTAACGAGCCCCCATCGAGCCTGCCACGCCCATCGATCCTGTCACCCCGTTCGTGCCGATCCGTTCAGCCGGGCCTTCCGTTCGAACCCGCCTGCGCCGAATCGGCGTCCGGTCATCGAGCGGCTTTCGGTCAGTTCGCATACGCCTAAGTTCTCGCATTGGGGCCATGATCACGTCGGGCCGTTATCACGTCGGCCTGTTATCGCGTTGGGCCGTTATCGCGTTGGGCCGTTATCGCGTGGTGATCGCGTCGGACGCCGACGCGATTTCTTCCGCCACGTGCCGAAGCCTCAACAGCCGTCGGATCATGTCCGGGAACCGATCCAACGGGATCATGTTCGCCCCGTCGCTTGGAGAATTCTCGGGATCGGGATGGGTCTCAAAGAAGAGCGCGTCGACCCCTGTTGCTACGGCCGCACGGGCCAACGGTTCGACCATTTCCCGGTTTCCGCCGGTCGCCCCCCCCAGCCCGCCGGGGCTTTGCACGCTGTGCGTCGCGTCGAACACGACCGGCACCCCGAACGACCGCATGATCGGCAACGCCTGCATGTCGTTGACGAGTCGCCCGTACCCGAAGAACGTTCCACGCTCACACAGCAACACGCCACCGTCGCCGCTGGCCCGAAGCTTTTCGACGACATAACGCATGTCGGCCGGTGCCATGAACTGGCCCTTTTTCACGTTGACCCCCTTCCCGGTCGCGGCGGCGGCGACCAGCAGATCGGTTTGCCGGGCCAAAAATGCGGGGATCTGCAGCAAATCGCAAACGTCCGCCACCGCAGACGCCTGACCCGGCAAGTGGACGTCGGTGGTCGTCGGGAGCCCCGCCGATCGGCCGATCCCTTCCAACATCGCCAAACCTTCCTCCAATCCCGGGCCCCGTTCGGCGTTCAGACTCGTTCGGTTCGCCTTGTCGAATGACGCCTTGAACACCACCTGGACGTCGTCGTCGCGGTTCAGCTCCGCCAAGACCTCCGCGATCCGCATCGCCAAGTCGCGCGTCTGCAGCACGCACGGACCGGCAATCAACAGCAACGGGTGGCCCGGGCCGCAGCGATGCGGACCGACCGGGACGGGGGAGATCCGTGGCGGTTCGGCGGGCGAGACGTCGGGCACGTCGGGCGAGGGTGCGTTCATTCGCACATCTTCGGGGATCGTGCCCCCGGCGGCAATCGCACCCGCACCCCCGCCGGCAAACACCCGATCGTCACCTCTCGCGGAGACTCCGGGTGCGGCACCGAATCGTGTCCTAGGGTTGCACGGGTCCTCGAACCGCGTCGGGCCGCCTCGGTCCGGCGGTCTCCCGCGCTCATCCGTGACGCACGCCAAAGGTCAAGTTACCCGCCAAACGGTTC
This sequence comes from Pirellulaceae bacterium, assembly GCA_041685355.1. Lineage (GTDB taxonomy): Bacteria > Planctomycetota > Planctomycetia > Pirellulales > Pirellulaceae > JAWLFY01. Next base: position 5,277 of record JAWLFY010000005.1, read on the forward strand.
ACATTCGTGTTATTCATTCGTCGATTCTGGGTTGCCGGTTTGATCCTCGTCATGGTCGCGATTCATGCTGCCGTGATCGGTTACATCCGCAGCCGCGTCGCTCAGGTCAACGAGCAACGCAGCACGGCGTTCGAGATCGGCGAATTCCGTTTCCAACCGGTCGCCGACCCTCAAACCGTCTATCACTTCCGCCTGCACGCGATCGTCGACCCGTCCAAACGCCGACTCGGCGAAGAGCGGCTTTCGAAAATGCGGATGGAAATCTTGGAATCCTCCGAACAGATGCTCCGCCAAGTCGACCCGGCGTGGCTCGACGACCCGAGTCAGGTCCAAATCCGCGAGCGGCTGATGGAGGTGATCCTCCAACACCTCGAACTGGCACTGATCCAACGGGTGTTGATCACCGATTGGCTCGAACTCCCCGTGACGTCGGTCCAGGTCGACCTTCGTGACGCGCCCCCGCGAACGCCAAGCCCCGAGTCGACTTGAAACCCCGAGTCGACTTGAAGCCCCGAGTCGACTTGAAACCCCGAGTCGACTTGAAACCCCGAGTCGACTTGAAGCCCCGGGTCGACTTGAAACCCCGGGTCGACTTGAAGTCCCGGGTCGACTTGAAGTCCCGGGTCGACTTGAAGTCCCGGGTCCACTTGAGCTGGCGTCAAGATCGCAGCACCAACACGGGGCATCGCGCGAGCCGGATCACCCGCTCGGCGACCGAGCCGAGCAACATGTGTTTGACGAAACCGCGGCCGTGGGAAGGGATCACGATCAGGTCGGCCGAAACCTTCGCGGCGTAATCGGTGATCTCGCGTCCGGCGTCTCCGATGATCACCTTCAGCGTGACCCCTTCGTGGCCGTGCTCGGCGAGCTGCTCCCGGAGATAGTCCGCGCTCGATCGGATTCGTGACTCGTCGGTCACCGTCCCGTACACGACCCCGGGTTCCATCGCCATCAACGGCGCCAAGACGTGGACCGCGTGCACCTTGGAGGCGTCGCCGGCGATTTCGATCGCCCGGGCGAGCGCCTCCCATGCGAGCTCGGAATGGTCGATCGGGACGACGAGACGTTCGGGTTGGAGACCGGGCATCGGATGACCTCGAGGCAGGAATCGACGGCCGGCCGGTCCCCTCGACCGGCCCCGTCGCCGACATTGTCCGCCGCCCTCTCGAAGCCGTCAAACGGCCCCCGTCAAACGGCCCCCGCCAAACGGCCCTCCGAAAGCGGCCTTCCGAAAGCGGCCCTCACTCCTCCGGCCGGGCCGCGAACCTCGGGGTGATCCGCGGCGCGTCGCGGTGGCTGAGCGCGAACCCGACCCACCCGTCCCTCAGCTCGAGCTGGCTGACGACCAAGTCCTCCATCGCCGGATGCTCGGTGATCGCCGGGAGCATCAACGGGAGTGACCGCGACGTCGAGAACACCTTGTTGAAAATCGCCCGCACCGGGAACCGTTCCCGCATCGACATCGCGGGCCCGCTGATCGAAAGGTGTCCGTCGCGAACCAGCCTCGCTTCCCGGCCCTCGATCTCGGGACGGTAGCCGGCCCGCACGATGAACCGACGAAGGTCCAATCGGTCTCCCTGCGACAAACGCATCACCCGCATCGTGACCCACAACCGCCCCTCTTCGATTTCGACCGTCACCGGCCGCGTCGGGGCGAACTGGATCATCACGTCCTCCGGGATGTCGTCGGGCAACCGAGTCCCCGGACGTTCGAACCGTGACAATGTCTCCCGCACGATCGCGTCGATCGATCGGCTCTCCTCTCGCGGCACCAATTGCTCCACCGTGTTATTGATCGCCGATTGATGGATTTGCAAACTCATCAGACTCGAACGCGGCGCCCGAGGCCGCGGCGTGTACGCGGCGAGTTGCCAGTCCCCGGCCAATCGGTAACGCGAGATCAACCGCTGGCCGGTCGTCTGCATGTCGACCACCATCGGGTCGAGCCGCATCGTCCCGAGCGGCCCGAACAGCGATCGGTTGAGACGCTCGGTCGCCTCGCCGATCGACGCTTCGACCCGTCCGTCGATTTCGTCGGTGATCTCGCGACGTACCTTTTCCTGGGCATAACGGTCGGTCCGCGGTTTCAGATCGTGATAGCGGCTGGTGGCGATGCCACGCACCAACGAACCGATCAACGGCCACCCGTCGTACTCGGTTTCGATCCCCCGCAACCGAGACCCGCCATCGACGCTGGCGTCCGCGTCGCCAAGGCGAACGCCCCCCTCGCGTGTCACCTCGATCGGCTTCGACACGGCGAAATTCGACGCCCCCGAAGTCCGTACCGCGACCGGCCCGTTTCGTCCGACCGAACGCGTCTCGACCGCCCCCTCGCTCAATAGCCGCAACGACCAACGGTCCCCGCTGGGAAGCAACCGCAGGCGGAGGTCGGTGCTCACTTGGCTCACCCCTCGGACACGACTGCCGAATAGCATCGCCCGAATCGGGACCGTCTGCGGTTCGACCTCCGGGATCAGTCGCTCCAGGAAATCGTCGCTGATCGCCACCCGCACGTTCGCGTTTCGGTAATGGACGTCGACCGCCTTGGCGACCCGCGCCGCGCCGGGCCGACTCGCGAATCGCAGCGATTGCACCGCGTCGGCGATCTCGAGCGACGCGAGATCGATCGAATCGCTCTCCTTGCTCTCCAACTGGTCGAGCAAACGCGCGTAATCCACCGACGTGCGGTTCCAACCGCGGACCGATTCGGCCAACGCTACGATCGGTTCACCGTCGAGCCATTCCCGATGGACCGGGTCCAGCCCGTGCCAACGCAGACGCGACAAAAACCGCTGCGCGAGCAACGCCCGTTCCGCCTCGACCTCGATCGGCCCCCGCCCCGTCTCGACCGGCCCCCGCCCGCCGGATCCGCCAGCCGTCGCGGCCCGCTCTAAATCGTCGAGCAACAGGTACGATTCCCATCCCTCGACGTCTCCGGTCACCGAGAGCTCCCGACGAACGCGCGCGATCGCCGCGGTGACCCGACGCGTCGCCACAGAACTCGTGTCGGAGGGGTCGGCCGCGTCACTCGCCAACCGCCAAATCGCTTCCCAAACCGCCAACCGCCGTGACAACGCGTGGCTGGCGCGAAGCCATTCGAGCTGCTCCCGACGATCGTCCAACCCTTCGGCGTGCCGTAGGCCCTCGTCCGCTCGCTCCGACAACGCACCGATCAACTCGCCCGCCTCGGGGGCCGCGAGCCGTTCGAGCGATCGGAGCCGCGTCAGCAGACTCCGGACATCAGTCGACCATCGCACCGCGTCCGACCCAGCCCCCACCGCCGGCCGTGCGGCGCTGACAAGTTGGGTCTCCGTCAATCCACGTCCCGAAGCGACCGCGGTCAGCGTCTTCAACTGCTGCTCCAACCGACTCGCCACCGGCCACCCGTCAACGCCCTGCTCATCCCCAGCCGACCCAGCCTTCTCCTGAGCCGACCCAGCCTTCTCCTGAGCCGACCCAGCCTCATCCCGAGCCGACCCAGTTTCCCGAGCGGGTGAGTTCTCCCCGAGGCCGGATTCGTCCGCCGCGACGCTTTCGGCCTCCACCTCCCGGGCACGCTCCGCGCTCGGGGCGCTCGCCGCGTCTTGGGTGCTCGCCGCGTCTTGGGTGCTCCTGCCCGTCCTGCCCGAGTCCGCATCCGCGGCATCGGCGGCGTCGGGTCGGGTGCGGAGGCTCGACACGCTGGCAACCTTCGCCGACGGCGGCACCTCGTTCGCCCGCCCGAGCTCAACCTGCCCAGGTTCTGTCCCCGAATCTCCCGTCCCCGCCCCGTTCGGCCCCGCCGCATCCTGACCCCACACCACTGGCGAGTCGAGCGTCACCACCGCATCCCCCAAACTCTCGACGCGGCCCTGGTCTTCAAGCGTCGGTTGTTCACGGGGGCTGACTCCGATGTCGCTCCCGAAGCTGCCCAGGCCGCCACGGTGGTTTTCCCAGCTGACCGCGATTCCGCTGCCACTCGCACCCGCTCGCCGCCGTTCGGTCAAGTCCTCGACGGTTACTTCGCGGTCGTCAGCGAAGTCCAGCTCGAACCCAAGTGTCGACGCGAGTCCCGCCAGCTCTTTTCGCTCGTCGATCCGGGGGGCGGTCAGCGGTCCCGAGCTCGGGTCCCAGATCCCCGCGAGCCGGTCAGGTACCCGCGGCCCGCGACTGCCCCGCCCTCGGCGTTGGGCGACGTCGGCCCCCGAGGCGAACTGGTCGGCCGGCGCGAGGCTCCAGTCCGCCGTCGGGCGCACCGCACCGCGGATCGACCCGTCACGCGTCGGGCCGTTCGCCCGTCCCGCTGTGTTCCCCCGCCACCCGGCGTTCCCCCACCACCCGGCGATCCCCCACCACCCGGCGATCTCGGTACGGGCCGAGACCGTCTGCCGGTGAAACTCGGCGAGGCGACCCGGTTGGTGAAACCACGACCCGACCACGATGGCGGCCGAAGCGGCGGCTGGCCAAACCAGCAGCGATCGATTCACGTCCCTACGCATCCCTCATTCTCTTCCGTGAAAGGGCGGTGTCCCCCACGCGATCGGCGGTCCGGGCCGTCGCGGCGTCCGTGTCCACATGCTCCACCATCGACTTCCATCGGCCCGAACATCCATCAGCCATGAGCCGGTCCGCCCAGCCGTCACGGCATCCCGATCAGACATCCCCCGCGTTACCGTTAACGCCGTCAAATCCGGGATTCCCGCCCCATCACAACCCCGCCGAACAAACGTCCCGGTCGGCCGCTGCGGTCAACCCGAATGATGAATTTGCCGTGTGAAGGGCTGACGACTCGGCCCCTCTTGCGTAACCTTTCCGCATGAACCCCCCATTTCGCAAAATTTTCGTCGCCGGCCATCGCGGCATGGTCGGCTCGGCTGTCTGTCGGCGGTTGGCAAAAGATGACGTCGAGGTGATCGTCGCCGACCGGAATTCGCTCGATCTCCGCGACGAGTCCGCGGTGCTCGCGTTCCTCCGTGACCGACGCCCCGACGCGATCGTGTTCGCCGCGGCAAAGGTCGGCGGGATCGTCGCCAACAACAGCTACCCCGTCGCGTTTTTGTCGGAAAACGTGCAGATGGCGGTTTCGTCGATCAACGCCGCCTACGAAGCCGGGGTCGAACGCTTCCTGTTCCTCGGCAGCACCTGCATCTACCCCCGAGATTGCCCCCAACCGATCGAGGAAACGTCGCTCCTGACCGGGCCCCTCGAAAAGACGAACGAGGCCTACGCGTTGGCGAAAATCGTGGGGCTGAAACTGTGTGAGTACTACCGTCGTGAGCGAGGGGTCCGTTACCACAGCGCGATGCCGACCAACCTGTACGGCCCCGGCGACAACTATCACCCCGAGCACAGCCACGTGCTGCCCGCGTTGATCCGACGCTTCGAAGACGCGAAACGCGCCGGTGACGACGCCGTCACGATCTGGGGAAGTGGCACCCCACGCCGGGAATTCCTGTACGTCGAAGACTTGGCCGACGCGATCGTGCACCTGCTCGGCGTCGACGACCCGCCCGATTGGGTCAACGTCGGGACCGGGACCGACCTGACGATTCTCGAACTCGCCCGTCTCGTCGCCGAAACCGTCGGCTTCCGCGGTCGCGTCGAAACCGACCCCTCACGGCCCGACGGCACCCCGATCAAATGCACGAACGTCGCGCGGCTCCATGCGCTCGGTTGGCGGCACCGCGTCGAACTCCCCGAAGGCCTCCGTCGCACCTACGAAGCCTACCTGGCGGAATCCGATGCCGGGCTCCTCCGCTCCGTCTGACGGCCCCCGCGTTCGAACCGCCGTCCCGTGTCATGCCGTCCAACGCCCGAAACGAACCCGAAACGAACCCGAAACGAACCCGAAACGAACCCTGTCCCTTTTCTCGCACTGACCACGTGACCCCATGGCGAAATCCGCACTGATCACCGGAATCACCGGACAAGACGGCAGCTACCTGGCCGAACTCCTGCTCGACAAGGGCTACCAAGTCCACGGACTCGTTCGCCGCAGCAGCACGTTCTCGACCGAACGCATCGACCACATCTATCAAGACTTTCACGAGTCCCCCCAGCTCCTGCTCCACTACGGCGACCTCACCGACGGCCAGGCGCTCACCAACTTGGTGCTCGAGATCCAACCCGACGAGATCTACAACCTGGGGGCACAAAGTCACGTCCGGGTGTCGTTCGACCAACCGGTTTACACCCTCCATACCGTCGGCGTCGGGGCGCTCAACGTGCTCGAAGCCGCCCGCCTGTTGAACAAGACCAAGCCGGTTCGCGTCTATCAGGCCAGTAGTAGCGAAATGTACGGCGACGTGATGCAGACCCCGCAATCGGAAACGACGCCGTTCAACCCGCAATCCCCCTACGCCTGTGCCAAGGTCTACGCGTTTCACCAAACGGTCAACTATCGCCGAAGCTACGACCTGTTCGCCAGCAACGGGATCCTGTTCAACCACGAATCGGAACGGCGGGGCGAAACCTTCGTGACGCGAAAAATTACCCGCGCCGCCGGACGGATCAAAACCGGAATGCAAAACAAACTGTTCCTCGGAAACCTCGACGCCAAACGGGACTGGGGATACGCCAAGGACTATGTCGAAGGGATGTGGCGAATCCTGCAACACGACGAGCCGGACGATTTCGTGCTCGCCACCGGCCGCACCGAGACGGTCCGCGATTTCTGTCGCCTCGTGTTCAACCAACTCGACCTCCGCTACGAGGATTACGTCGAGATTGACCCCCGCTACTTCCGTCCCGCCGAAGTCGACCTGTTGCTCGGGGACGCGTCGAAGGCGAAGGAAAAACTCGGCTGGGAAGCGACCACCGACCTGGAAGCCCTCGCCCGGATCATGACCGAACACGATCTCGACCTCGCCCGCCGCGAAGCCCACTCGAAGAGCTACGTCCCGAGTTAAAGTCCCCCCTTAACCGCTTCCGCCGAGCGACAGCGGGGTGCGACCGACGAAAGCCCCAAGCCGCCGTTTCAGGGCGTGGATGCCCCGCGGATCCTTTTCCCGATCGAGGTTCCTCCGCGATGTTCGTGGCCGTTGGTCCGGTTTCCGGTCCAGCCGGAGAACGATCGGGCGCGTCCCGCGTACTCGCAGAACGACGTCGGGGTCATCTCCGAGCGGTCAGCGGAGGCCCTGTCGGCGACCGACCCGGGCGAGACCGGAGAGAGGCTGGAGCAGATGATCGCTTCTGAACCGATCGAGCCATTGAACACCGGCCCAACTATTTGGGTGCCGGCCCAGCCATTCGGTGCCGATTTGGGTGACATCGATTCGGCGTCGTCGCAGAAACAGCGGAGGACACGGGACTCGAACCCGCAACCGGTTACCCGGCAACTGATTTCGAATCAGTCTGCTAGCCAATTCGCATATCCTCCGGCTGTTTTTCTATCCTGTCCCGAACGCCGCGATTCGTCAAGCCGCTCGCGATCTGGGGGGCACGGTGAACCCGTTTTTCCCTGAAATTCGCCGGAACGCGGCGGTCGCCCGGCGGAGTTCGCCGTCGCCGGCCAGTACCGATTCGATGGCGCCGCCGCGGGGGTGATCCCCGTGGACCCTCAGGTCACCGGCGGGGCCGGATTCGAGTTGGAGTGGTCGATCGACCGGAATCCCCGCCCCCCCGAGCAATTCGCGGACACGGGTCACGGCACGTTCGAGCCACCCCGAGACGTCTTGAGGCGTTTCGTCGGTCCCTGCGGCGGCCGCCGCGGGATCACCGCTGGCGGCGGCGTCGCCATGAAGGACTTGGTCGAACGAGAGCGCCTCGCCGATCCGGCCGGCCACGTCGGTCGCGATCCGTGCCGCGGCGGTCACCGTCGTGGGATTGATCGGGAAACTCAATGTCGATGCTCCGTTTCGAACCCGTACTCCTTGAGCCATTTTTCCCACTTGCTCGCCTCGGCGTGCGTCTTCAGCGACAGCTCCCGCCACTTGGGACAGCGGTACTTCACGTCGTGGTGCCCGTTGTGGGCGTGCTGTTTCACCTCGCAACCGAGCTTCTCGAGCGTTCCCGCGATCGTCTCCGCTTTCTTCTCGTCGTGGATGTGCTTCGCCTTCCAGTCTTTGCAGTGGTAGCGGACGATTTCCGCCGCCGACGCGGTCGTGGCGAAACCGAACAGCAGGGTGGCGAGGGCAAGCAATCGGATCATGGCGGCGTCGGTCCCTTGGTCAAAGAGGGCGTGGGATGTCGAAGTCGTGAAGTCACGGCAAGGCGAGCGGCTCGACAGCCGCCGCCTCGCGTGTTCCCGGATACGAGACGGCGGTGGGCCGAGTCAAGGTGACTCCCAAGACGTCACGTCAAGGTGACTCCCAAGACGTCACGTCAAGGTGACTCCCAAGACGTCACGTCAAGGTGACTCCCAAGACGTCACGTCAAGGTGACTCGATCGGCACCGGTTTGCCCGCCCGCACCGATTCCTCGGCCGCCAAACAGATCGCGACCGACCATCGTCCGTCTTCGGCGGTGCAGTGGAGCGGGGTCCCGTTTCGGTGGGCGTCGACGACCCGGGCGATTTGGTCCTCCAGCTCGAACAGTTCGCCCGTCGGCTTTTCGATCGCGACGTCGTGGACCGTTTCTCCGTCGAACGCCCGCAACCGGAACGTCGGGTGCCGCGTGCGGTCCATCGCCCCGCTCCAAGACGCCCACAGCGCGCCTCGGGTCCCGGTGATCTTGACGGTTTGGTGGTGCTCGAACGCCGCGAGCGTTTGCGAGACGACGGCGTACGCCCCCCCGTGGAAGTGCATGATCGCGCTGAAGTTGTCCTGCAGTTCGGGGTGGTCGGGCTGCCGCGAGTTCCCCGTCGCATAGATCTGCGTCGGATCGCCGGACGCGGAGAGGTACCAGCGTGCCAAGTCGAAGAAATGGATCGGCTCCTCCAGGATCCAGCTGCCGACGCGGGACAGGTCGTACCGCCATCCGTCGGAGCCGAGCCGGTACGGGTTTCGCGACAGTTCGACCAACGCGTAGAGGGGCGTCCCGATGAACCCTTCATCGATCATTTGTTTCGCCTTGCCCCACATCGACGAGAGGCGGAGTTCGTGACCGACGGCGAACAGGCGGGCATTCTCGCGGGCGACCTTGATCATGTCGTCACACTCTTCGACCGTGATCCCCATCGGTTTCTCGAGCAACAGGTGCTTCCCCGCCTTCAACACCGCCGTCGCGACTTCGTGGTGCAGGTGGCTGGGGACGACGACGTCGACGACCTCGATGTCGTCCCGGCGGAGCAATTCGTGGTAGTCGGTCACCACGTTCGCGTCGGGGTAGGCCTCGGTGGCGCGGGCCGCGGAAGCTTCGCTGTGGGTCGCGATCGCGGCGAGCCGGGCCCCCAACGTCTTCGTGATCGCGTCGGCGTGATGCTGGCCCCAGGCTCCGAATCCGATCAGCCCAAAGGGTACCGGTTGGTCGTTCATCCGTCGTTGTCTCCTCGTGGTCTATGAAGTTCGGCCACCAGTTTAGCCGGGAACCCCCGTGCGCATCGCCCCCGTCGGAAGGTCCGCCGTGCGGTACACTGGCGACGAGCGTTCCGATCCGAAACATGCGAGACAGCAAGGTGATTCGATGAAGGTGTTGATGATGCGACGATGGCTTTTGATCGCGGTCACGGTCGGGTGTTGCGTCGGGGGCGTGGCGTCGCCGCCGGCACGCGCTCAAGGGGAGCTTGAGGACGGGTTTCGCCCGCTGTTCAACGGAAAGGACCTGCAAGGCTGGGTCGTGCCGGAAGGGGACGGCGGGCACTGGAAGGTGGTCGACGGGGTGATCGACTACGACGCCGGGTCCGAAGCGTCGGGGGACAAGAACCTCCGCACCGAGGATTCGTTCGGCGACTTCATCCTCAAGATGGATTGGCGGATCAAAGAGACGAGCGGGCTGTACGACATGCCGATCGTGTTGAGCGACGGCAGTTATCTGCAAGACGCGGAGGGAAACAAGGTCACGTTCAAGATCCCGAACGCCGATTCGGGCGTCTACCTGCGGGGCCACCCCCGGGCCCAGCTCAACATTTGGTGTTGGTCGACCGGATCGGGCGAGCTTTACGGGTACCGAAACAACCCGAACACCCCGGCGAAGCTTCGCGCGGCGGTCACGCCGCGAATCAACGCGGACAACCCGGTCGGCGAGTGGAATCGGTTCGTCGTGGTCCTCGTCGACGACCGTCTGACGGTGCTTCTAAACGACCATTTGATCATCGAGAACGCGGAACTGCCCGATCTGCCAGAGCGGGGCCCGATCGTGCTCCAGCACCACGGCGGGCCCCGTGGCGACGGGACGATGAGTCCCGCGTCGAGTCTGGTTCAGTTCAAAAACTTGTGGATCAAACCGCTCGATTGACCTTCGCCAAAACGGCGTTCATCAAGGGTGGGGCGAGCCGGTCGGCGTAGACGAGGCCTTTCCCGGCGAGGCTCAGGATCACTTCGGCGCGGCGCGCGGCGATCGCGGCCAAGGTCGCCCGCGCGACCCGCCGCGGGTGCCAGCTTCCGAAGCTCCGCGACTCGGAGTCGGGGTTCGTCTCGACCAACGTCTGGAAGAACTCGCTGCGGGTCGTGCTGGGGCTTACCAACGTCACCTGGATCCCGTCCGGTTTCAATTCGGCGCGGAGCGAGTCGCTCCAGCCGTGCATCGCGAATTTGCTCGCGGAGTACTCGCTCTTGTCGGGGACGGCGCGGTGTCCGAGCACGCTTCCGATGTTGCAGATCACCGCCGAGCGTCCCTGCCGAAGGAGCGGGATGCAGAGCCGGGTCAGTTCGGCCGGGGCGAAAAAATTGACCTCCATCACCCGCCGCAAACGTGACTCGCTGGCGTCGGCGAACGGCCCGATCGCGCCGATCCCGGCGTTGTTCAGCAACAGATCGAGTTCGCCGTCGCGGATCGAGCGGGCGGCGACGACGATCCGCTCGCGAGTCTCCGGGTCCGTGACGTCGCCGGCGACCGGGATCACGGTTCCCGGCCCGGGCAAATCACGCAGGTCATCCAGCCGCGCGGCACGACGGGCGTTGGCGACGACGTGCGCCCCACGCTCGACCAACAACTCGCACAGCGCCCGCCCGATCCCGCTACTGGCCCCCGTCACGATCACGGCGGCGTCACAAGGCTTCCAACGAGCCATCGATGCCCTTTCCCCAGTCGCCTAGCTGAGCAGCGTCAGTTCGAATCAAAAACTCGGTCAAGGAGTGTCTATCGCCGCCGAAGCCGCGCCGCAATCGTGGGACCGGACGGCTTGCGCCGTTCCGCGAAGGTGTGAACGATACAAAGCGGTGTTATTCAGCTAGGCGACTTCGCCCGGGCGGTGGTCATCCGCGAGCCGGGCGGGGTCGGAGACGGTTTCGGATTCGGATTCGGATGATTCCGTATCCCCTTCCGATGTGTTTGTCCACGACGCGGGTTGCACCCGTCGCGCCGATTGATGGACCTTCCCCATCGCACCGGCTGGCATCCGAACGTGGACGATCACTCGGTCGTCACGATACTCCTTCGACAACACCTCTCCCTTGGCCGAAAGGTACGCGAGCAAGCGGCCGTCGGCGTGATCGAGTTCGACCTCGACGTTCAGGAACTCACGGCCGAGGGCCTCGCCGACCGACTCGATGAGGGTGGGAATCCCTTCGCCGCTGTGCGCGCTGACCGGGATCGCGTTCGGGTAGCGATCCAGGATCCGCCGCACGACTTGCGGCGAGCCGACCGCGTCGACCTTGTTGAGCACCAGCAGCGTGTCCTTCTCCTCGATCCCCAATTCTTCGAGGACATGATAGACGGCGGAGATCTGTTCGAAGACCGCCGGGTTGCTCGCGTCGGCGACGTGCATCAGCAGGTCCGCTTGGCGGGTTTCTTCCAGGGTCGACTTGAAACTGGCGACGAGGGAGTGGGGCAGGTCCCGGATGAACCCGACGGTGTCGCTTAGCAACACGGTCCCCCACCCCGGCAAATGCCAGCGGCGGGTGCGGGTATCGAGCGTCGCGAACAGCTTGTCCGCCGACTCGACGTCGGACGACGTGAGCGCGTTCATCAGCGTGCTCTTGCCCGCGTTGGTGTAGCCGACCAGCGAAACGGTCGGGGCTTCGCGGCGGGCGGCGACCATCCGCTCGCGACGTCGCTCGACCTTATCGAGTTCGTCACGGAGGTCATGGATCCGCTTTTGCGCCAACCGCCGGTCGACCTCCAACTGCTTTTCCCCAGGCCCCCGCATGCCGACGCCCATCGCCTGCCGCGAGAGGTGCGTCCACATCCGCTTGAGTCGCGGCAACGAGTACTCGAGCTGCGCCAACTCGACCGCCAAACGTGACTCGTGCGTCCGCGCCCCGGCGGCGAAGATGTCGAGAATCAACTCGGTGCGGTCGAGCACCTTCGCCTTCGTCTTCGTCTCCAGATTCCGGACTTGGGCCGGCGTCAGGTCGTTGTCAAAGATGACGACGTCGGCCTCTTCCCGTTCGACGAGCAGCCTCAGTTCTTCGACCTTCCCCTTGCCGAGGTACGTCGAGTGGTTGGGCGTATCCCGACGCTGCGTCAACTCCCCGACCACTTGGGTCCCGGCGGTGATCGCCAAACCGTGAAGTTCTTCCAACGGGTCCGCCTCGACCGTTTGGTCGCGGAGGATCAATCGGGCCAGAACGCTCCGTTCTGCCGACTCGTCCGTGATTCGTTTTTCGTCTCGCACGTGGAAGGGTTGACCTCTTGAGATAGGGGGGGAGAGCCGCTGCTCATTATAAACGACGCTCAACGATCGAGCGTCGACTTGGACCGCAAGATGTGATGGTAGTGCTGGGCGAACCGGTGCGATTCGTCGCGGACGTATTGCAACAACCGGAGCGCGAACGCGCCGCGACTGAGCCGGAGCGGTTCGGAAATCCCCGGCCGATAAATTTCCTCGTCTCGCTTGGCGAGCGAGATCACCGTCGGCGGATCGATTTCCTGGTCGCGGAACGCCGTCATCGCCGCGTTGAGCTGTCCCTTGCCGCCGTCGATCAGCAGGATGTCGGGGAACGCCTCGTCGCTGTCACAAAGTTTCCGGAATCGACGCGAAACGACCTCGTAAATGCTGCGATAATCGTCGACGCCGGAGACCGTTCGCACCCGGAACCGGCGATATCCTGGCTTGAACGGCAACCCGTCGATGAACCGGACCAAGCTCGCGACCGTCTCGCCGCCGCCGAGGTGCGCGATGTCGACGCCTTCGATCACCCGCGGCGTTTTCGACAAACCGAGCACCTTGCGGAGACCCGCCAACCCTTTTTTGGGGTCGACGTAAAACACCTCCGGCTGGGCGTGGGTTTCGAGCTCGCCCCGTTCGTCGAGCCGCTCCAGCATCCGGATTTCGTCTCGCAACGTCGCCGCCCGCTCGAAGTCGAGGTCGCGACTCGCCGATCGCATCTCGTCGGTCATCTCCTTGAGCAACCGCGTCTTTCCCCCTTCGAGGAACGTTTGCAGCCGACGGATGTCGCGGCGGTAGTCTTCCTTCGTGATCCTTACGTTACAGGGTGCCGAGCACTGGTCGATGCTCGCCAGCAGACACGGCCGGAACCACTCCCAACGCTCGTCCCCTTCGCGAATGTCGAGTCCACACGTGCGAAACTTGAAGATCCGCTGGAGCACTTGGATCGCACCTCGCAACGCCCCGGCGCTCGCGAACGGCCCGTATAACTTGACACCCGACTGTTTCGGCTCGCGGGTGATCTCGACCCGCGGAAACTCCTCCCGTGTCGTGATCATCAGGTAGGGAAACGTCTTGTCGTCCTTGAGGTCCTTGTTGTGTCGGGGCTGGATGTCCTTGATCAGCCGCGACTCCATCAGCAACGCGTCCACCTCGCTGTCGGACTCGAGATAGTCGATGTCCGCGATTTCGGTGACCCAGTCCGACGTTCGCTGGTCTTCCGCCGCCGCCCGCAAGAAGTAGCTCCCGGCCCGACTCCGCAAGTTCTTCGCCTTGCCGACGTAAATCACCACCCCCGCGGCGTCCTTCATCAGGTACACGCCGGCGGTCGTCGGGAACGATTTGACCTTCGCGGCCGCCGCCGCAAAGGGTGACGTGTCATCGCCCTTGGCGAGTTTTTCGAGCTCGAGACTTTCGAGCTCGAGACTTTCGATCGATTCGTCGGCCGCCCGCCGAGGTTCTTCTGTCATCCGTTCCTTTGGCTTCCTCTCATTTGATGTCCGCAAAGGGGGCAGACCCTCTCCCCGCGATCCTCCAAGCGTCTGCCCCCCTTTTAGTATCCGCGGATCGCAAAAAACTTCGCCCCCTCTTGCGGGGATGACTTGCCTCTACTGTACGAATAGGCACAATGTTCGGTCTCGGTTCATGCTCGTCACATGAGAGGGGGCAGATCATGACGAAGGAAGTGTCGGAACGGTCACGTTCTCGAGCGGCGATCGCCCGCGAACTCGAGCTCGAATTAACGAAGCTCCGCAACGAGGCCTCGGCGGCACGGCTCGAGGCGAAGGCGGCCGAGCTGGAGTTGGTTCTACAAAGGTATCGCGATTCGTTCGACGAGGCCGATCCCGAGACGGGAAATCGGGGCGGAGTCGATTCGTCACCTTTGGCAACGACCATCGCCGAGCGGTCGGCCGCCGGCCCTGCTTTCACCGATCGTGCCGAGTCGCTCACCGACCGATTCCGGGGATGGGACGAGGTCCGTAGCCGGCTTCGGATCACCGAACCCGACACGTCCCGCAGCTTGCCTGCCCGATCCGACGGGACCGACGCCGACCGGCCAGCCCCTGACGGGCCAGCCCCTGACGGGCCAGCCCCTGACGGGCCAGCCCCTGCACGGCCGGCCCCTGCACGGCCGGCCCCCGCATGGCATGCTTCTAAACGGCAAGCTCCTGAAGGGCCAGTCCCCTCACGGCCAGAGCCCTCACGTCAACGGAACCCGGCGTCGCACGGCTCCCTTCGGCCGAAGCGAACGAAGGACGGGGTCGAATCCCGGCAACCGATCGAACTTGCAACCGATGCTGGTCTCACTTGGGGCACGAAGCCCGCGATCCTGGATCGACCCGGCGTCGCCAAGTCCAAACCGGGACGCCGCAACCCGGGGCCGGCCTCTCGCGACTCGGGCTCCGATGCCCGCGATCTGAAACACGCCGCCCTCCGCTTCGAACCGACTCCCCCCGACGACGGTTCGACGACCAAGCGGCGTCGTCCGGCGGCTTGGGGTGTCAGTTTCGTTGTCCACGTCGGTCTCCTGTTCGTCCTCGGCTTCTGGACGCTCGCGACGCAGCCGCCGCGGGACCAGGTTGCACTCGCCGCGACGACTTCCGATCCCACCGCCGACCCGATGGAGACGTTTGTCGTGGAGGCCACCGAGCCGGAAGCCGAGGAACCGGAGGAACCGTTGGCGGAACCCGAGATCGAGACGAGTCCGGTGGGGGAGATCCCTGTCGCCGACTTTGCCCTCGATCTGAGCCCCGCGCTGCCGACGCCAGAAAGTTTCGCGGCAGTCACCGGGACGACGTCCGCGTTGGCGTCGGTGAGCGCGGACGCGGACGCCTCCGAAACGATGGAGTTCTGCGGGGTCGAAGGGGGCGGCAACCACTTCGTCTACTTGGTCGACAGTTCCGGAAGCATGGGAGCGGCGTTCGAATCGGCGCGGGCGGAGTTGCTCCGTTCGATCGCCCTGCTGAAGCCCGAGCAACGCTTCTATGTCGTTTTCTTTGACGAGAACCCCGACTACATGCGGCTCGAAGATCCGAGCCGGGACGAACCCGCCAGCGTGTCGGCGACGCCCGAGAACAAACGGCGGCTCGCGCGGTGGGCAGCCGGGATCAGGAAAGACCGCGGCCGTGCCCCGTACGAGCCGCTGCGGTTCGCGTTGGAGCTTCGACCCGACGTGATCTTTCTTCTCTCCGACGGCGAATTTCCCCAACGGATCGAGGACCAACTGCGGGACGAGAACCGATATGAAAATCTGTTCGGCGATTCCGGTCCGATCAGCATCGTGCACACGATCGGGTATCACAGCCGTGAAGGGGAGCTCCGGATGCGGCGGATCGCCGAACAGAACGGCGGCCGGTACCGGCACGTCCCGAAGCGGTGACGCGACCTAGAAGGAGCTCAGCGACCAGACGACCGTGACCACGGTCGCGGCGGCAACCGCGAAGTAGATCGCGATCGCGGCGCGTCGTTGCCACCGGTCGCGACGACGACGCTCCGGCGACCATTGCACCTCGTTCTGCAAATCCAGGATGAACGGGATGCACCCTTCGGCGAAGGCTTGACCCGAGGCCGCGGAGGCGCCGGTGGCGGCGATGAAACAGCCGCGGAGTCGGACCCGACCCTCGGCCGCCGCGACGGCGCGGCGGAGCATCCGTGACATCCCCTCTCGGCGCCCTCGCATCACGTCCACCAAACGGTGGATTCGACGGTTTTCCTGACTCATCAATCGGTCATCCGCGGGCGCGGCGACGTCGCGACGCATCAACCGGTACCCGAGAGGCGGAAAGAGTTCGTCACAAATCCAACGCACCGCGCGATCGATCCCCTCGGCCTCGGCGTCCGGTTCGCTAGGAGGCGCCGCGGGCAGGCAGGCGCCAAGCCGCCGGTGCCGCTGCGTCTCGGGGAAGCGGTCGAGAAACGCGTGGCTCCCTCGGCATTGATCCAGGTCGCAAAAGATCCACTGCGCCGACACCGACGTTTCGGTCGCCGCCGCGACCGTTTGCAAATCGCGTTCGACCCGCATCCCGACGTGATCGGCCAGTTCGGTGTCGTCGGCCGCGTCGAGCGGGACCATCACGAGCACACCGTTGACCGGACAGAACGGGCGTCGTCGCTCCGCCAGTTCACGGCACACCGCGTCGAGCCGCTCGAGACACTGTTCGGCCTCGACCGGATCGAGACGCAACAGTGACGACGCGGCCTTGGTGGGCTGGAGGACCGTTTCCGAATCCGTCGACCGTTCGTCGGTCAACGTTTCGAGGTCCGTCATCGTTCGGTTCAACCTTTCCACGGTCGCGTGATCGGCGGTCGCGTGATCGACGGTCGGTGAGACGCCGCCGGTCGAATTCGGACTTGGGTCGATCGCCACGGCGGTCCCGCCAACGCCCGATCCGGCCGGCCCTCCCGCCGCGCCCGATCCGGCCGGCCCTCCCGCCGCGCCCGATCCGGCCAACGCTCGCGTTTGGGACGAGGCGGCGGTTCCTGCCGCGCGATCGGTCCAAAGGTGGGCGGGGCTGCGGGAAATCCGACTCCGTCCGGCCAGCTCCACCTGGCGACGTTCGACCCGCGCCCGCGCCGCCTGGCGAGTGAACGTTCCCGACAAGCTGACGTCGCGACAGCAGACGTAGATCGCTTCGCGGTTTCCGCAGACCTGAACCGCCTCGTCGGACTCCTCCGGCTGTGGCAACACCGCCAACTCGACGTGGGCGGCGGCAAAGAATTCGCGAATCCCGCCCGCCGGGCTACCGAGAACCAGATAGAGCGGGGTTCGCGAGACGTCGATTCCGGCCCGCGCGAATCGGTCAAGGCCGGTCCGGACGGCCGCCGTCGACGAGTCGAACAGCGGACGCTCGTCCGGCCGACGGAGGGTCCGCGCGAAGAACCATGCCGACCAGGCGGTCGCGTCGATTAATACGCCAAGGATCGGCAGCCACAGGGCGCGGAGTAGCGGCAGCGATGAACGGACGAACGCGTCGAGCCGGAACACGATTTGGGCGGTCACCAGCAATCCCAGAACGACCCCCATCGCGGTCACATGGATCGCAATGACCAGCGACCGCTGCCACGTCCGATCGGCCCGACGCCACGCGACGGTCGGCGCGAACGAGGCGAGGGCGATCATCCCCAAGATGTGCAACGATTTGGCGAGGAGTGCGATCATGACTGGCGGACTGGCGGTTCGGGGTGGGAGCTGATGCGGGATATCGCGAGAAACGCGGGCGACTCGTCACCGGGCCCAAGTCGTGACCGCGAGGTACGACAAGACCGGAAGCAGAACGACCGCCGATACCCACGCCACATGACTGGAACGTTCAAGCGACGCCGCACCGAGTAACGGAGGGACGTCGGTCGCCGGGGACAGGTCGTGGCTGAACGGCAATTTCAACTCCGGGACCCAGCCGAGCGTGACGCGGGTGCGATGGATCCAAGCCGATAGCTTCTCCGGCTCCGTGCGGTATTGGCCGGTGAAGCCGAGCTGGACGCACAAGTAGAAGACCGCGAGGTCCTCGTGGCGGCCGATCGTCTCCGCGAGCGACGCTTGACGCCAAAACATCCACGCCCGGTCGTTCGTGCCGAACAACTCCCCCTCCAGCTTGTTCTCGTTCCACGCGGCACCGAGCGACTCGTCGTCGGTCATGATCTCGTCGATCCAGCAAACCAACGGGTAGACCAAGCCGAGGTAATCGCCGGTGGCCATTCCCGCGGCGAGCTGCGCGTTGTGGATCCGCGTCAACAACTCTTTCAGCTCGGACCGCGGGACCGAAAGGTCCTTCGACTCCGTGCCCGAATGGTTCGTCAGGATTAGCCAGGTTTGCTCGAAAATCGGGTCGACGAGTTCGGCGGTTTCGGGACGCATGATGCCAGATTCGAGACGCGAGTGGGTGGGAATGACGGCGGGCCGGTTCGCGGATGGCACGCCGAGGCGGGATCGCGTTGAAACGTAGGTCACCGCCCGGGCCGACGAAGCCCCGCCACGGGGCGAATTCTCGACGCGTGCGACGGACGACCGATCGCTCCGCGACCTTCTCGATATCCATCGGTGACGCGAGAGATCCATCGGTGACGCGAGAGATCCACGGCTGACGCGAGAGCATCGGCTGATGACCCGAGAGCATCAGCTGATGAAGCGAGGGCATCGACCCGAAACGCAAAAAGTCGGGAGGGAGCCGTTCACCCCACTTTGACGTGACCTAACGTTTTTCGTCATGACCGCTCGGCCTCTCGCCGGGTCACGTCGCCCGCCTTCGCACGAGTCCCGTCTGATGTCCCCGCCCCGACCGAGACCTCAACCGGATCCCGCGTCCGAAAACCCCTTGGCTTTCGACATCGAGAATCTGCTGCGGCCGATCTCCGACGCGGAACCCGGTGGCGACCCGCTCGCCTACAGCCACTGGCTTCGCTCCCAACTGTCGCAGCTCCGCAACCCGGCCCGCTCGGCCAACCCCGACGACCCGGTCCGCGACGTCGATGAGCTGATCGATTGGGGCGAGATCTTTGACACGTCTTCGCGAGCGCTCGGTGAAACGACGAAAGACCTGCGTGTCGTTTGCCACTTGACCGAGGCGGCGATGCACCGCTTCGGTTTGGCGGGACTCCGCACGGGGATCGTCCTGCTGCGGCGGTTGTGCGAAGAGAACTGGGATTCGCTCGCCCCCGCGGTCGACCCGGACGACCCCGAAGTCCGCTGCGCCCCGCTAGAGAACCTGCTCGACGACCCGAATCACGGTCCCCGTCTTCCGACCGCTCTCCGGGCGCTGCCGATCCTGCCGACTGACCCGCAACCGGTCAGCTTGATCACGGCGTTGGCGACCAAAGACGAAAAGGCCGCGTCCGATCTGTCCGCGTCGATCGATCGGATTCCCGTCGAGACCGCGAACACGCTCTCGTCAGAACTGAACGAGACGTCCGGCGAACTGGACGCGTTGCAGCACGTGTTGCTCGAACGGATGGGAGACTACGCCCCGACGTTCCTGCACCTCCGTGAATCGCTCGACCTGCTGCGGCAATGGCTCGATAAAGTCTTGGAACCGCAATTGCGTTCGGGCCCGGTCGCCGCCGAAAGCGACTCGCCGGTGCCCCCCCCCGACGTTCCCGCGACCGCCGACGATTCCGATGACGGGGCCTCGGCCGGCGGGGTGATCCGACGCGACCGGGCGATCGGTCGCCGCGACCCGGCCGGCGGCGATCCCGGCGAAGCGCCCGAACGCGTGCTCGATCGAACCGACGTGCTGCGGGCCGACGCGTACCGCCAGCTGACCCGCGCGGCGGACGTGTTGCGTCGGATCGAGCCGCACAGCCCGATCCCGTACATGGTTCAACGCGCGGTGCGTCTCGGCCAACTGCCGTTGCCGGAACTGATGGCCGTGATCGTGCGCGACGAATCGACGCTTGCGACCTACAGCCGCGAGCTAGGGTTGTCCGGCTTCGGGCCGGAGTCATCCGACGATGAGCCCTGAACACCGTTCTCGTACCGTCCGGACGCTCCGGTCGGTTGTGGTTCCCTTTTTACGTTTCCGATTTCAAGGAGCATCCCATGGGTGACAGTTTGCAACACACGTTGGACCGAGTCCGACGTCCCCGAGTTCAGGTGACCTACGACGTCGAGACCGGCGGCGCCTTGGAGCGAAAAGAGCTCCCGCTCGTCGTCGGCGTGATGGCGGACCTGTCGGGCCAACCGGCCGAACCGAACGCGCCGCTCAAGCAGCGAAAGTTCGTCCCGGTCGACCGCGACAACTTGAACGACGTGCTCGCCAGCAGCAAGGCCCGCGTCGCGGCCCGCGTCCCGAACCGGCTGGCCGACGACAACACCGAGCTCCCGGTCGAACTGAAGTTCCAGTCGCTCGAAGACTTCGAACCGGAACAGGTCGCCCGCCAGGTCCCCGCCCTCCGCGAACTGCTCGAGATGCGGACCCAACTGTCGAACCTGCTCGGCAAGCTGGAAGGCAACGACAAGCTCGAACAACTGCTCGGCGAAGTGCTCGAGAACGGCGAAACCGCCCAGTCATTGGCCGGCGATCTCGGCGTCGAAGACGAGAAGAAAGACTCGGAAGAAAAGTCCAAGTGACCTTTCGGACGCTCTGACGCACCCCCCTTTCCTTCGTACTTACCCGAATCCCACGGAACCGAATCATGGCACAAGCCCAAACCGAAGCGGCCGGCGGCGCCGCAGTCGCCGAACTGTCACTGATCGATCAGATCCTCGACCAAACCCGCGCCCTCGACGACAACGAGCGGGAGCGGAACCAGACCTACATCGAGCAATTCGTCCGCAAGGTGCTCGACGGCCAAACGACGATCAGCAAAGACGTCGTCACCACGATCACCAACTGGATCGCCGACATCGACCACAAGTTGTCGGTGCAGTTGAGCGAGGTGATGCACTGCGACGAGTTCCAGAAGCTCGAAGGGACATGGCGCGGCCTGCACTACCTGACCCAGAACAGCGAGACGGGGACGAGCCTCAAGATCCGCGTGCTGAACGTCAAGAAGGCCGAATTGCAGAAAGACCTGGAGAAGGCCGTCGAGTTTGACCAGAGCACGCTGTTCCGCAAGTGCTACGAAGAGGAGTACGGACAACTCGGTGGCGAACCCTACGGGATGCTCGTCGGCGATTACCACTTCAGCCGCACCGCTGACGACGTCAACTTGGTGCGGTTGATCAGCAACGTCGCCGCCGCCGCGCACGCCCCGTTCGTCGCCGGCGCCGACCCGAACCTGTTCAACATGGACACGTTCACCGAGCTCAGCGGGCCGCGGGACCTGGCGAAGATCTTCCAGGGTGTCGAGTACGCCGGGTGGCGGAGCTTCCGCGAGAGCGAGGACAGCCGCTACGTCGCGTTGACCCTGCCGAACGTGCTGGGACGGCTCCCCTACGGCCAAGAGTTCAAGAAGATCGAAGCGTTCGACTTCGAAGAACAGGTCGACGGCAGCAAACACCAGCAGTACTTGTGGATGAACGCGTCGTGGGCCTATGCGGCTCGCGTCACCGACGCGTTCTCTAAGCACGGTTGGTTCGCCCAGACCCGCGGGGTCGAAGGGGGCGGCAAGGTCGAAGGGTTGCCCGTGCACACCTTCCCGACCGACGACGGCGACGTCGCGATGAAGTGCCCGACCGAAATCGCGATCACCGACCGTCGCGAGTTCGAACTGTCGAACCTCGGCTTCCTGCCGCTGGTGCACTGCAAGAACACCGACTACGCCGCGTTCCTCGGGGCGCAGAGCTGCCAGAAGCCGAAGACGTACTTCGAAGACGACGCCAACGCCAACGCCGAGTTGTCCTCGAAGATCAACTACCTGATGTGCGTCAGCCGCTTCGCGCATTACCTGAAGGTGATGGCCCGCGACAAGATCGGGTCGACGATGGAACGCGGGGAGTGCCAGGAATGGCTCAACGATTGGATCAGCAACTACGTCTGCGACCCGGTCACCGCCGGTGACGAGACGAAGGCCGAACGGCCGCTGAGCGAAGCCCGCGTCGAAGTCGCCGAGATCGCCGGACGCCCCGGTTGGTACGAGGCGATCGCGTACCTGCGTCCGCATTTCCAGATGGAAACGTTGGGCGCCTCGATGCGACTCGTCGCCGAAGTCCCGCAACAGGGTTAAACGCCCGCGGGATGAAACGCGAACCGGCGCGTCGCCGGTTCGCGGCGATTCCAGACTGACAAGTTCAAAACCGACCTAACGAACGAATTCACGAAGCGAGGACCTACCATGGCAGTCGACTATTTCCTGAAGATTGATGGCATTAGCGGCGAATCCGAGGACGACAAGCACAAGGACGAGATCGAGATCGTCGATTTCGAATGGGGCGAAGAACAAACCTCCAACTTCGCCCAAGGCGGCGGCGGCGGTGGCGGCAAGGTCAAGATGGCCAACTTCAAGTTCCGCACGTTCCTCAACAGCGCCTCCCCGGCCCTGATGCAGTCGTGTGCCGAAGGGAAGCACATCAAGGACGCCGTGTTCACCTGCCGCAAGGCGGGCGGCGGCCAGAAGGATTACTACAAGGTCACGATGGAAGACCTGATCGTCGCGTCGTGCCACATCAGTGGCGGGAACGGCAACGTCGAAGAGGGCGGCTACGTCGACGGGCACCCGATCGAAGAGATCACGCTCAACTTCGGCAAGATCAAGTGGGAATACCACCCGCAGAAGAACGACGGCTCGCTCAACTCGGCGAAGACCGGCGGCTACGACCTGAAGAAGAACACGCGGGTCTGATCGTCGTCGCTTGACGTCATCGAGCGGATCGAACCGACGACCCGCGGGCGCACTTAGGTCCGCGGGTCGTTTTTCATCCGCACGGCCCCACCCGACGGCCCTCTCTGACCGGAACCGCAGCGATGCCTATCTCCCGTGAAACGCAACTCTTGCCTAGCGTCTTCGACCGGCTCGCCGATCTGAGCGGTGACGGCATCAACAGCGACGAGTGGTACGACATCGACCGGCTGACCCAGGCGGTCCGCCGCGACTTGGAGGACCTGCTCAACACGCAAAGGACCGTTCCCGGTCTCGCGTCGTCGTTCCCGATGCTGGCCGAGTCGGTCGTCGGGTTCGGCGTCCCGGACCCGTCGACGTTCTCGCTGGAGACGCCGGCCGGGCGACGCCAATTCGCCGCGGCGCTGGTCCACACGATCCACACGTTCGAGCCGCGGCTCCGCGACGTCCGCATCGAACTGGGGGGCGACAGCGGGGAAAAGCTCCGCGACCTCCGCTTCCGCGTCGTCGCGCGACTGGCCGCCGAGCCGGCACCTCAGATCATCTTCGAATCCAAGCTCCATGTCCCGAGCGGACAGTTCAGCGTGGGGGAAGCGTCCCAATGACCCAAACACTGTTTCAGTACTACGAACGCGAACTGCAGTACCAACGCGAGCAGGCGTGCGACTTCGCGGCGCGTTATCCGGCGGCCGCCGGGCGGTTGCGGATGGACGCCACCGGTGTCAGCGACCCGCACGTCGAACGGATCATCCAATCCGTGTCGCTGCTCGCCGCCCGCGTTCATAAGCGACTCGACGACGACTTGCCCGAAGTCACCGACGCGTTGTTGTCGATCCTGTATCCGCACTACTTGCGTCCGATCCCGTCGATGGCGATCGTCGAACTGGCGGCCGATCCGGCGAACTTGCCGCCCGAAGGCTTGACCGTTCCCCGCGAGACGCCGCTGCGGACTTCCCCCGTCGGCGACCACGCGTGTCGCTATCGGACGACCCAGGAAACCGAGTTGTGGCCGATCGAGATCACCGACGTCGCGTTGCTGCAACCTCCCTTCGGGGACTGCCCGGCGGTTCCCGCCGAGACCGGGTCGGCGCTCCGGATTCGGATCCGACACCTGCAAGGAAAGCCGCTTCGAGGCGTCCCGGTCGACCACCTCCGGTTTCACCTGACCGGCCCCGAAACGGTCGTGGCCGGGTTGTACGAGGGTCTGCTCAACGACGCGACCGAAGTCGTGTTTCGGGCCGCCGGGGTGGAACCGCGACGCCGTTCCGCCGAGTCGACGCTGACCGCCAGCGGGTTCGCCCGTGAGCAAGCGATGCTCCCCTCCCCCGAAGCCTCGTTCGAGGGCTACCGCTTGCTCACCGAACTGTTCTCCTTCCCCGACAAGTTCGCCTTTGTGGATCTCGGGGGATGGGACGAGATCCGCGACGACTTGTACTCGCCCGAGGTCGAGATCTGGGTGTTTCTCCGTTCGTCCCAGGACGAAATCGTCGGCGACGTTCGCAAGGACCACATCCGTCTCGGCTGCACGCCCGTGGTGAACCTGTACCCGAAAATTTGCGAGCCGATCCAATTCACCCGCCACCGGCCGGAGTACCGGGTCGTCCCCGACGCGTCGCGGCGGTTGGGGTGCGAGGTGTACTCGGTCGACGGACTCGACAGCGCCCGTTCCGCGGGTGAGCGCGGTTGGCAACCGTTTTTCGATATCAGCCGCCGACACGCCGCCGACACCGCGGTCGGGTATTGGCACGCGGCCCGCCGCGAGAGTCAGGCGCCGGGGGACCACGGGACCGAGATCTATCTGCAACTGGTCGACGAACATTTCGACCCGTGTTATCCGGGGACCGAAGTCGTCGCGGTACGGGCGACGTGCACCGACCGTGACGTCCCGAATCTGCTTCGCCAACACGGCGACGCGGTGACGTGGCACGTCGACGCGCCGATTCCCGTCAAATCGGTCCGCTGCCTGAAACACCCCACGCCACCGCTGCGGCCCCCGGTGCGACGTCACGCCCATTGGAACCTGATCAGCCACCTGGCGCTGGGGCATCGGTTCCTCGAAGGGCCAGACGGACTCGACGCGCTCCGCGAGATCCTTCACCTGTACGATTTCTCCGACCCGAACTCGTACGACCCTCGCGGGGCGACCGCGCGACAGATGATCGACGGGATCGTCGAGATGCGTCATCGGTCGGTCACCCGCCAAGTCGGGCCGCCGGAAGACGGGTGCTTCGCCCGCGGCTCGCAATTGACGTTCGTGCTCAGCGAGGACAACTACGAATCGGTCGGGGTGTTCCTGTTCGCCTCGGTGCTGCGACGATTCCTGGGGTTGGCGAGCGGGATCAACTCGTTCGTCGAAACGGTGATCGAGTCGAAGCAGCGTGACGGGGTCGTCGCGCACTTCCCGCCGCACGTCGGGGAGGAGCCGTCGCTGTGACGATCGAATCCCCTGCCGCATCCGCGAGCCTTTCGGCCAGCGTTTTCTCCGCGGCGACGCTCACCGACGCCGACCAGCTCCGGCTGCCCCGCGGCTCGGTCGCCCGCGAGTTGTTGGAAACGCCCTGGAAGTTCGACTTCTTTCAATCCGTGCTGTTGTTGCAACAGGTCACCGCGTCGAACTCGGGCGCGCCGACAGCGCCGCTCGGTCGGTTTTCGCGTCCGAGCGACGAGGCGATGCGGTTCGCCGTCCCCGACAGCTTGGCGTTCCCCGGATCGACGATCCGTTCGATCGGATGGAACTTCGCCGAAGGACGCCCGATCGTCCGCGTCAACTTCATGGGCCTCACCGGCCCCTCGGGGATGCTCCCCGACGCGTACACCGAACGGCTGCAGCGGATCGATCTGGGCTCGCGACACGAGAACCGGCATGCGCTCCGCGATTGGCTCGACAACTTCAATCACCGACTGATCTCGCTGTTCTTTGACGCGTGGGCGAAGTACCGCTTTCCGGTCGCGATCGAGCGTCAACGGATCGAATCGGAGCGGGGGCGGAAACGGGCGACGACGGTGCGGGTCGCGCTCTCCGCCGTCGCGGGACTCGACCCAGAGCACCGTGAGCAGGCGATCGATCGAGACGAGCTGTTGGGGCTCGCCGGAATGTTCGCCCAGCGGCCGATGACGGTCTGCAACCTGCAAGCGGCGCTGCGGCGGTCGCTCGGGGTACCGATCCGGATCCGACAATTCCAACCGGAGTGGCTGGTCGTCGAGCCCGATTCGCAAACGTCGCTCGGCATCGCCAACGGCATCCTCGGCCGCGACGCGTTGGTCGGCGAGCGGATATGGAGCCGCGCGCAAAAGATCTTGATCGAGGTCGGGCCGTTATCGAGAGAGGACTTCCCGAGGTTTCTGCCGCCGACCGGTGAGAACCCTGGCGACGCGTACCGCAAACTCGCCGAACTGGTGCGGTTGGCGATCGGCCCCTCGACCGAGTTCGACATCCGACCGATGCTCAAGGTCGAAAGTCCCCTGGAGGTGCGTCTCTCTGCCGCCGACGAGGCGAACCGACTCGGCATCGACAGTTGGATGGGGACCCCCGAGAACGCCGAAACCGTCGGCGACGCCGTCTTCGCCGGCGCCGCGTAGCGGGGCAGCCCGACATTCGACCCGGCGCGACGTGTCGGCCGTTGGGCCTGGATCCAAGGTAGACCGCCCAAGCCCAAGGAGCGATTCTTGGGCAACGGTTAAGATGGACAAATCATGAACGCCAATAAAATCACATGGTTGCGAACAGGCTGTCTTGCCTTGCTCGCTCTGCTGTTCATTGTGGCGGGCATCAACCATTTCGCATCTCCTGATTTTTACTTGAAGATCATGCCGCCGTATTTGCCTTGGCCGTTGGCGTTGGTTTACGTGTCCGGGTTCTTTGAAGTGCTCGGCGGAATCGGCCTTGCGGTGCCACGGTTGCGTCGGGCAGCCGGTTGGGGATTGATCGCGTTGTTGATCGCGGTGTTTCCAGCGAACTTGCACATGGTCGTTCATGCCGATGACTTTCCGGCGATTCCGTACTGGGCGTTGGTGGCCCGATTGCCGCTGCAAGGGTTGCTGATCGCGTGGGTGTGGTGGGTGGCTGTGCGGCCGCGAGGGACGTTATGATCGGGGGCTGAGCGGTCGCTGGCGGGGCGTCGGCCGATTCATTGAGAGCCGTGCGTCTTGGAGTGGACCTTGGAGTGGACCTTGGAGTGGACACCGTGAACGAACCGCATTCGATTGATGTTTCCTCGCCGGAGTCGTCCTCCCGCCCGCCGGGCGACGGCCGGGCCTCGCGCCGGGACCGAGTCTCGCGTCGGCGTTTTCTCGCGTCGGTCTCGGCGACGTGTGGTTCGGTGGCGTGCGTCGCCTCGACGGGGGCTGGGCGAGCGGGGGCGGGCGAGTTCACCGGCAAGATCAAAAAGGCGGTCAAGTTCCACATGATCTCCGGCGACGATCGCGACTTGCCGGTGGCGGATAAGTTTCGCCTGCTGCAAGATCTGGGGTTTGATGGCGTCGAGGTCCGCAGCGAGATGAAAGCGGACGCGGAGGAGAACCTGCGGGCGTACGAGAAGGCGCGGGACGCGGTCGGGTTTCCGATCCACGGCGTCATCCACTCCAGCAATCCCGATTTGGTGACCGCGATCGATCAGGCCAAGCGGTTGGGCGGCACATCGGTGTTGCACGTGGTCCGCTACGACAAGCGGATCGGATACCTCGAGAACTACCGGCAAACGCAAGAGATCATCCGGCGTGCGGTTGATCATGCGGCGAAACAGGACGTGATGATCCTGGTCGAGAACGTTTGGGCGTCGTACCTGATCGAGCCGCTCGGGATGGCCCGGTTCCTCGACGAGATCGATCATCCGGCGGTGGGCGCCTACTTCGACATCGGCAACGTCGTCCGTTGGGGTTGGCCCGAACACTGGATCGAGGTGTTGGGGGAACGGATCAAGAAGCTCGACGTCAAAGAGTTCGACCTTGACGTCGCGATGACCGAAGGGCTCCGCAAAGGGTTCGGGATGCCGTTGGGGACCGGCAGCGTCGATTGGGGGAAAGTCCGGGACGAGCTCGCGAAGCTGAACTACGAAGGCTGGGCGACCGCGGAGGTTCCCGGCGGCGACCGCGACCGGCTGGCCGACATCGCCGCCCAGATGGACCGCGTCCTGGACTTGGCGTGAGTGCCTCCCGTATGTGAGCCCACCCGGGCTATCGCCCGAGTTCCGTCTACTTCGTGATTCCACACCGTTCTCATGGCCATCGGCATCGACCCCACCGTCGACTTCGCCTGCAAGCGGGTACTGGGAAGCCCGGAGCATCCGGCGATTACGCTTCACTTCCTGAACGCGGTGTTGCAGTTCTCGTCGCCGATTCGGGAGGTTCAGATTCTCAATCCGGCGATTGAGAAGGAACATGACGACGACAAATGGTCGCTCTTGGACATTCTTGCCAGCGACGAACAAGGCCGTCTTTACGACATCGAAGTGCAGACGACCCGTCCGCTGGGCCTGCCGCAGCGTCTGGCGTACTACGCCGCGAGTCTACTTGTCGGTCAATTGCAGAGTGGGGGCGGGTACGATCAGCTTCGGCCTTCGATCGGAATCTGCCTGCTAGACGCGATCGAGTTTCGCGAGGAAACGGCGCTGCATCACAGTTTCCGACTGCGGTCCGCGGGGGGGCTGTCGTTGACCGATTGTTTGCAGATCGTGCTGTTCGAGTTGCCCAAGTACACCGCGCCGAGCGATAATCGGGTTGTGCGCGACCCGGTCGAGCAGTGGCTGTACTTTTTCTGTCGCGCCGACGAGTCGACCGCGGATGAATTGGCCGCGCGGCTTCCCGATCCGGTCTTTACCGAAGCCACAGGAGTGTTGGAGATGATTGCCAGGAATCCCGAGGAGCGCCGACTGTACAACGAGCGTCTGAAAATGGAACGCGACGTGCGAGCAAGAAGCCTGCAAGCGCGAGAGGAAGGGCGAGAGGAAGGGCGAGAGGAAGGGCGAGAGGAAGGGCGAGAGGAAGGGCGAGAGGAAGGGCGAGAGGAAGGGCGAGAGGAAGGGCGAAAGGAAGGGCGAAAGGAAGGGCGAAAGGAAGGGCAAATCGAGGGTTTGCGGCAAGGCGCAATGATTGGGCGCATCCAGGTCCTACAGGAGCTTAACGGGCTCACGTCCCAGCCCGCGAATGAACTGGCGGACCTGAGCATCGAAGAACGCGTGGCGTTAGAAGCGGAGCTACAACGAAGGTTACGAGATCGCAGCTGAATCGAGGATGCGACCGACGGCTTTTCACGTGGTGCCGCTCCCAGTGCGTTGGCTCATTCGGACGCGTCCCCGAAGAAGAATCCATGGTTCACACCGATCGCAACCGGTCAGAACAATCGCATTTGGCTGGGGCCGGAACGGGGCCGTCGAAAGCGGGTCGAGTCGTGAGGCGGCAGGCGTTTGTCGAGGCCGTAGCGGCGAGTGAACAGCCGGAACATGGCGGCGATTTGATCGGCGATTTCGCCGTTTCCCCGCATCCGTTCGCCCCACTGGGAACCGTTCAGCTGCCCGTCGCGTGCGTCGCGAATCCGGTTTTCGATCGGAGATTGCCGCTCCGGGCGCGTGCGACCGAGCCATTCCCGGAATACGGGTTCGACGGTGGAGGGCAAACGGAGGAACACGTACCCGGCCGCCGCGGCACCCGACGATTTGGCGGCTCGCAATAGCTCCGGCAATTCGGAATCGTTCAGCCCCGGGATGATCGGGGCCGTCATCACACCGACCGGGACGCCTGCCGCCGCGAGCGTTTCGATCGCCCGCAAGCGGGCGGTCGGGGTGCTCGTCCGCGGTTCCATCTCGCGGGCCAATTCCGCGTCGAGCGTCGTCACGGATAAAAAGACATGCACTAGGTTATCGCGTGCGAGAGCGGTCAAGACGTCGAGGTCGCGAAGGACGAGAGCGTTCTTCGTGACGATGCTGACCGGCTGCGAGTATTCTCGCGCGACCTCGAGGCACCCGCGGGTCAGCCTAAATTCCCGCTCGGCCGGCTGGTAGCAGTCGGTGACACCGGAAAACGTGATCCGTTCCCCCTGCCACGACGGTCGATCGAGAAACTTCCGCAGCAGCGCGGGCGCGTCCCGTTTGACGACGATCTTGGTTTCGAAGTCGAGCCCGGCGTTGAAACCTAAATATTCGTGCGTGTTGCGGGCGTAGCAGTACGGGCACGCGTGGGCGCATCCGCGGTACGGGTTGACGCTGTAGCGGAACGGGATGTCGGGCGACGTGTTCTCCGAAACGATCGATTTCGAATCGTCAAACAGGTACTCGATCGGTCGGTGTCCGAGTTGGCGACGGGACTCTTCATCCCACTCCAGTTGTTCGAGTTCGACTTCTCGTTGAACCGATTCGAACCGATTCGGCGGGTCGATTCCTGCGCCATGTCGCATCGCTTGGGCCCTGGTGGTGCCGCATCGTCATCACCGCCGGAGTCTATCAACTTCTGTTGCGCCCTTTCAGGGCTCGGGGATCGTTATTGGTCTTGGTTCCCGGGGCGGCGCTGCGCTCTGCCCCGGGCTGGTCTCTTGACGCCCT
This sequence comes from Pirellulaceae bacterium, assembly GCA_041685355.1. Taxonomy (GTDB): domain Bacteria; phylum Planctomycetota; class Planctomycetia; order Pirellulales; family Pirellulaceae; genus JAWLFY01. The sequence goes on from JAWLFY010000005.1 coordinate 35,646, forward strand.
TCGGGCGAACGGGACGCCATGCGTGTCGGTATCGGTTGGCTAGGGCGGTGTTAAGTACCGCATGCGGCGCTTCGTGCCCGCCGCGAAGCGGCATCAGAGTTCGGCTTCGGGCGAACGGGACGCCATGCGTGTCGGTATCGGTTGGCTAGGGCGGTGTTAAGTACCGCATGCGGCGCGCCGTGCCCGCCGCGAAGCGGCATCAGAGGCCAGCCCAGGGCAGAGCGATTCGGTGGCGACAGCCGCCCCGATCGCGTCGCCCTGGGTTGCGGGGACACCCCCCCCAAAAAAAACATCGCCCTGAAAGGGCATCATCGATGGCCGGAACGTGGACGGACGTGTGACCGGGACCCGCGGCGAACGTGGTGCCGGCGCCGAACGGTCTTAGCGGCGGGTGCCGAGGGTTAGGTACGCGAACAGGTCACGGAGTTGATCCGCGGTGAGGTCTTTCAGCGTGTCCTCGGGCATCAGCGAGGTGGGGAGCGCCTTGAGCTCATCGATCTCGTCGCGGCTGATCACGGTGAGTTGGTTGTCGGCGTTACGGAGCGTGACCGTCTTCGGGTCTTGGGCCGCGATCATCCCGTTGAGGACGCGGCCGTCTTCGGTGAGCGCGACGTACGACTGGAAACCCTCCCGAATCTCGAGGCTCGGTTCGATGATCCCGGCGAGCCAGAAACTGAGGTTGCCTCGTTCGTAGCCGTCGAGGGGTGGTCCGACCTTGCTCCCTTCGCCGAACAGCTGGTGACACTTGCCGCAGCGGTCGGCGTACAGCTTCTTGCCCGCACCGGGGTCGCCGTCCGCGTCGCCGAGGGTGGCACGGATCTCGGCGATCCGTGCTTGCTTTTCTTCGCTCGTGGCGGCGAGCGCCGGGCCGAACGCGGTCTCGGCCGCTTCGACGATTTGCGGGTCGTCGTAGGTGCGGAGTTGTTGCACGACGTCGACCGGGACGTCTTCCCGTTTGAGCCGCCACTCGTTGAGCTCGCGGAGCAGGGCGATCGCCCATTCGGGACGGCTGGCGAGGGTCCGGCAGGCGGTCGCCCGCAGCCCATGTTCGTTGGAGATCGAGCTGCCGAAGGCGGCGGCGAGGGTTCGCGGGATCGCGTCGTTGTCGTATTGGCCGAGTGCCCGGATCGCGACCCGCTGCAACGCCGCCTCGCGGGTTCCCCGGCCGGTCGCCAAGGACAACAGGGTCGAGACGGCTTGCTCGTAGCGGACTTCGCCGAGCGTCTTTGCGACCTCGATCCGCGTGACCAAGTCGGCCGAATCGTCACGGAGAAGTTGGAGGGCGTCATCGATCGCGCCGTCGGCTTTTTGCCGGAGCCCGAGTGCGATCCCGGAAGCCCCTTGCTCGGCGCGGCGCTGCTCGAGCGCCTCGGCGAGCGCGTCGGGGAGGGCTGGCAACGAGCGGCCTTCGAACGCGCGGCTCAGGCCGACGATCAGCTCCGACGCGGTCTCCTCGTCGGGGGCGAGTTCGAGCAGTCGGGCACAGCGGCGGAGGTCTTCCGGGGTGCCGGCCGCCGCGTACCGCTGCATCAGCCGCGACGTGATGACTTCACGTGTCATCGGCAACCGCCAGAACTCGGGGTCGCGGCAGAGTTCTTCGACCGCGTCCCAGGCCTCCGCGTGGGCCTCGAGCGCCCACCAAACCATCAGCGGTTGGTGGGGGTCGTCGAGGTCGGCGTCGTGGGTCAGCAGGGCACGGACGACCGCGACCGCGTTTCCCGCATCGATCCGCTGTGCCGTCGACGCGAGCTGCGATCGGACCTGGACGTCCGACTCCCCGGCCGCCAACTCCGCCATCTCGGGGGCCCCTTCGTGACGGTCACCTAGCAACCGCACGGCCCAGCGGCGGACGTGGGGGTCGTCGTGGCGAAACCAACCGACCGCGAGCTCGCGGGTCAGTTCCCCCATCAGATGGAGCGCCCAAAGCGATTCGAGGCATCCTTGTTGGTCGACCCGCCGGGCCAACTTTGGGGCGAGCGAGCGATCGCCTCGCCAGCCGAGTTCGAGGGCGGCGCGGTGCCGGACCCATTTGTTCGCGTGCTCGAACCGCTCGATCAATCGTTCTGACGCCACCGTCCGCAGGTCGCCTTGGGTGTAGGCCGGACGCGTCGGCTTCTCGGAATCTTTGCCGTCGGAATCTTCCCGATCGGAGGTTCCGACGTCGGGGACGACACGATAGATGCGGCCGCTCGATTTGTGCCAATCGTCGATCGGGCTGACGTGGCTCAATCGGGTGTCATACCAGTCGGCGATGTAGACCGCCCCGTCGGGACCGACGCCGCTGTAGACCGGACGGAACCAACGGTCGGACGAATCGATCAGGTTCTCCTCGTCGACGGTGCGATAGGTCGAACCGTCGCGGATCCTTTGGCTGAGCCAGACCAGGTTGTGAAGCGAGTTCGGGGCGATGATCGAACCGTCGAATTCGGAAGGGAAGAGGCCCCCTTCGTAGATGCAGAACGCTTGGGCGAACCGGCGGTTGTCTCCCTCCAGCCGCATCGGGCCGAAATAGCCGAACGCGTAGGGGTTGGTCAGCGCGCCATGTTTGCCCCAGTTTTTCGCCGAGTAGCTGCCTTGGGGGTAGTACCAACCGCGGGTGTTGCCGCCGTTGGTGCCGGAGAACACGCGTCCCTTCGAATCGATCTCCAGGCTGAACGTGTTTCCGCCCCCTTCGGCGTAGATCTCGAAAACCTTCGTTTCGGGGTGGTATCGCCAGATGCATTGGCCTTGATACGAGACCCCCTTGGTCACCTCGGAGCTGACCGTCGCGGTCGTCGTGCTGCCGTTGGCCCCGTACAGCCAGCCGTCGGGGGAGAGGGTCAGGCTGTTGGCGACCGAATGGGTGTCTTGGAGCCCGAATCCGGAGAGGTGGACTTCGGGATCGGCGTCGGGGACCCCGTCGCCGTCTTCGTCGGGATAGAACAGCAGGTAAGGGGGGTTGAGCACCCAGATGCCGTCGTGGCCGACTTGGACCGACGTCGCGATGTTGAGCCCTTCGATCACGTCGCGGTGCGAATCGTAGGTGCCGTCGCCGGTGGTGTCTTCGAGCACCGAGATCACGTCGGCCCCCGGGACCCCGTGTGGGGGCGGGTCGGGGACCTTGTCGAACACGGCCCGGAGGTGTTGGTCGTAGCGGATCACCTTCAACCCGGCGGGGTATTGGTATTGGCGGTACTGGACCACCCACATCCGGCCGGCGGAGTCCCAGCTCAGGAAGAGGGGTTGGGTCACCTCCGGTTCGGCGGCGACGAGTTCGACGCGGAACCCGTCACGGACGTTCATCGTGTCGACCGACTCGTCGGGCGGGGTCGGATCGGAGTCGTCCGCTTGGACGCCCCGTCCGGGGTAGGTCCGCATGATTTCAGCGACCTTCTCGTTTCCCGCCAACGACAGATCGGCTTGCGGGTTGACGACGTCCGAATCGGGATCGTCCGCCGCGTCGTCCTGGGCCAAAAGAGGCGTGGCCGCATGCAGCGACATCGTGACGGTTAGCGCGAAGACCGCGAGCCCGAAACGCAAGCGTGTCTCGAGAACGAAACGACGGACCGGCAGAGGGACTCGGGTGATCGCCGAAAAGCGTAACCGATGGCGAGAGGGTCCGAACCGAAGTCGAAGGGGCGGCGTCATGATCGGTGTGAAGGATTTCAAGGGCGGGTGGGGTCCCCCGGTCGGCGACAGGGCGGGTGGAGGGACGGTGGGGTGATCGAGCGGCTTCGGGGCTGTCGAGCAGCGTCACTCGGACCGTGGCGGACCACGCAGCGGTTGAGTGAATTTCCTACCCGACGGCGAATTTCCATGCGTTCGCCCATTCTAACCACGGCAACGTCCCCGCGGGTCCGGACGGGGTCCCCGCGGGTCCGGACGGGGTGACGCTCGGCTTGTGGGCCGCGAGGGGCGACCGGGGACTTCGGGCGAATCGGCGGGGCGCGGCTTTCCGGGGGGCGATGGTATGATCGGAAGGATGACGAACGTGACAGTGAACTTACTGCAAACGATCGAATCGAACACGATGCTCCGGGAGCGTCTCGCGTCGATGCCGCCCGATCACAAGACGATCGCGGTTTCTCCCGACGGGCGTCCCGAAAGCTTCTCGCATCCGTCGTGGCGACAGGCCGACGAATCGCCGACGGGCGAATCGTCAGCTGGCGAATCGTCAGCTGGTGAGGGATCAGCGGGCGAGGTTGCGACGGACGAGACCGTTTGGTTGTCCGATCCGGATGCCGCGGGGCGGGTTTCGTCGGGGGCGACTGGCTCGGACCCGTCGGGGCCAGCGCGTTCGAAGCCGTCAGTCGCGGTTCCGACGCCCGACGAGGGGTTCGTCCCGCGACGGCGGTTGGCGAGTGTGGGCGCGGGGAAGTCCGGCGAGACGGAGTACCGAATGGTCGGGCGTCTCGGCAGCGGCGGGACGGGGTTCGTGTATCAGGCCCACCAAAGATCGGTCGACCGGGAAGTCGCCGTTAAGGTTCTGCGTGACGAGTTGGCCCGAGACCCCCAGGCGCGGTCGCGGTTTCTCGCTGAGGCTCGCGTGATCGGGGCGTTGGACCACCCGAACGTGATCGCGTTGCACGAGTTGGGGGTCGACTTCGACGGGAACCTGTTTTATTCGATGAAACGGGTCGACGGGACGAGTTGGGACCAGCGGATCGAGACGCAATCGCAGAAGGAGAACCTGGAGACGTTGTTGCGGGTCGCCGACGGGATCCGCTACGCACACTCGCGAGGCTTGATCCATCGGGACTTGAAGCCCGAGAACGTGATGCTCGGTCAGTTCGGCGAGGTGTTGCTCGCCGATTGGGGGTTAGCGTTGAGTCACGCCACCGCGGCGGCGGACGGGAGTCCGCACCGTTCGGCGATCGGCGGCACCCCGGCGTACATGGCCCCGGAGTTGGCGACCGGAGACGCGTCCGCGATCTCGTTCGGGACCGACATCTACTTGCTCGGGGCGATCCTGTTTCAGGTGTTGACCGGTTATCCGCCGCATCACGGCGAGAGTCTGCTCGCGTGCATCCGTTCGGCGGCGAGCAACGAGATCCGTCCGACGCGGGTCAACGGCGAGTTGATGGAGATCGCGATGCGGGCGATGGCCTCACGTCCGCAGGACCGGTTCGCGACGGTGGACGAATTCATCGCGGCGATCCAAGACCACCGCACCCATCAGCAGAGCGACCGATTGGTGCGACGGGCCCGCGAGCGGATCGAATCGGCCGGGACGGAGAACCATTACGAGGCGTTCCGGGTGGCCGACGCGTTGTTGCGGGAAGCGATTGAGGTGTGGCCGGAGAACAAGGCGGCGACGCGGGCGATCCACGAATTGCAGCTCGACTTTGCCCGAACGGCCGCGGCACGCGGCGATCTCGATTTGGCGCTCGCCCTGTACGAGGCGGCGGGTGAGGGGGAATCGGAGGCGTCGGCCCGGTTACGGGTGCAGATCAAGGAGCGGCGACAGACCGAGGAGCGTCAGGCGAAGTATTCGACGCTGTTCACCGCGTCGCCCGAAGCGGGGCTGCTCGTCCGACTCTCCAGCGGCGAGGTGGTCGAGGCGAACCCCGCGTTCGTGCAGTTGCTCGGATACGCCGAGGAGGAGATCGTCGGGCGGCGGATCCCCGAGCTGAACTTGTGGGCGTCTCCCGAGCGGCGGATCGAGTTCGTCGAGAAGTTACGGCAGGGCGGGGCGGTCGAGAATTTGGAAGTCCCGTTCGTGCACCGGGACGGCGGCCGGGTCGACGTGTTGGTCAGCGCCCGGACGACCGAGGTGGCGGGGGAGGAAATGTTGATTTCCACCATCCGCGACATCTCCCAGCGGAAGGCGGCCGAGAACGAACTCGCCCGGAGCCGCCGTCGCCTCCGCGAGTTGCAACGGATGGCGGGGCTGGGCACGTGGTCGTTCGACGTCGCGACGGAACAGATCACGTGGAGCGAAGAGACCTACCGGATGCTCCGCCGCGATCCGTCGGCCGGGCCGCCCAGTTTCGCGGAGTATCTCGATTCGATCCACCCGGACGATCGGCAGCGGATGCGGGCGACGATCCTGACGTCGCTGGAGAACGGAACCGCCTACGAATTGCGAATCCGTCAGCGGGTCGGCGAACTCGGATACCGGCGTTTCATCGCTCGGGGCCAACCGGTCCAGGACGACGAAGGGAGCACGGTCGAGCTGTACGGCGTCGTGTTGCCCGACGAATAACGGATCGACGCGAAACCCGCCATCGTCGATCGGGTTAAAACCGATAGAATCGTTCGGACTCGGCCCGAAACGGGTTGATCTGGCGGTTCCGTGACCGGCGTCAGCCCAAACCGCCGCCGGGCGCCATCGATGCCTAGGGGCTGACCGCCCCGGAAACGCCGATCTCCAGTCCTCGCCAGCCGTTTGACCGTCAGCCCATCCACCGCGATGCGTTATCAACAGTCCGACCCGGACGTGAGGTTGATGCTGCGCGTGAAGGACGACGACGCCGGGGCGTTCGAGGCGTTGGTGCGGCGGTATGAGGCGAGGCTCGTCCGATTGATGCAACACTTGGGCCCCCGGTCCGACATGGCGGAAGATTTGGCGCAAGAGGTTTTTTTGAGGGTGTATCGGGCGAGGAAGAGCTACGTCCCGGGCGCAAAGTTTTCCACGTGGCTGTTCACGATCGCGGGGAACGTGGCGCGGAACGCGTCTCGGTCGGTCCACCGACGGGCGGAGGTGAGTGAGGTCGATGCCCCCTCGGCGGACCTTTCGGGGGCGGGCAATCTGCTGGCGTCCACCGTGACGGAAGCGAGCGGGCTGATGCCGGTCCGGTTGGCCGAGGGATCGGAGCGAGCGGCGATCGTCCGCGCGGCGGTCGCGCAGCTGGGGGAAAGGCAGCGGATGGCGTTGATGCTTTCGCGATTCGAAAACCTCAGTTATTCCGAGATCGCCGAAGCGATGGGGTTGACGACGAAGGCGGTGAAGTCGCTTCTGAGCCGGGCGCGGGTTAATTTGAAGGAACTTTTGCAACCCTACATCGACTCGGGGATCATCCCGGACGAGGTTCAGCGATGAGTGCCGCGTCACTCTCCGACGACCGTCCCGTCGACCCGGACGACGAGTCCCTCGTCGCTTATCTCGACGGCGAGCTCGCCGCGGAAGACCGCGACGCGTTGGAACGGCGTCTGCTCGAGGAGGACGCCCTCCGCGGCCGGCTCCGCGAATTGCAACACAGCTGGGACCTGTTGGAGGAACTGCCGTCGGCGACCCCCAACGAGAAGATGGTCGAGTCGACGCTCGAGATGGTCGTGTCGGACGTCGTTCGGGCTTCGCCGGAGCGTCCGATGTGGCACAAGGTGAGGGGGCCGTTGGTCGTCTTCGCCGCGCTGTTGCTCCCGCCGTTGGTCGCGTTCGGCGCGGTGGCGTGGAAGCGGACCGCCGATTATCGTCGCGAACTGGAGATGTTGGCGGTCGCCGAGAACGTCGACGCGTATCTGCAAGCGGACGACCTCGAACTGATGCGTGAGCTCGCCACCAACGAACGTTGGAATCGGATGATCCTCGCCGCGCGGGAAGTCGGGTTGATCCCTTATGACACGTCACCGATCGTCGCATCGGTCCCGGTCGGCGAACGGGAATCGACGTTGGAAGCCCTCGACGCGGATCAACGCTCTCGCTTGGCGACCCGTTGGGATCGCTTTCAACAACTCGCCCCGGAAACACGGCAGCGTGTCGAGGCGACCCATCGGCAGGTCCGGCAACAGACCGATGCCGCCTCGCTCGTCCGCACGATGAAAGATTACTCGGCGTGGAAGGAAACGCTGCGGCCCCGGCTAACGGACGACATGGAGGGTCGCTCGAAAGAGGCCCGAACCGACGCGGCCCGTCGGTCGGCGGCGATCGAGATGGCAATCACCGATACGATTCGTGATTTGACCGAGCGGTCCGGGATGGCGTTGGATGACGCGACCGCCCGCGAGATCTACCATGTGTTGGAAGAGATCGTCCGGATGCGGCTCCGCAGCGGCGACTCGGCGACCTCCGCGTTGGTCGATTATTTGGAAGAACGCTCGCGAAACGTCGCCGAGATGATCGACGAGGATCCCCGCGACATCGCGACCCGATCGGCGATCGTGGTGATCCTGCGGGCCGATTCCGGACGACGACCGTTCCGCTTCGGCCCGCCACTGCCGGACGATTTGGAACCGGTCACGCCGCTCTCCCACGACGAACTCGAATGGATCCGTGTCGTGTTGCCACGCGAAGAACAGCGTCGACTCGACCTGATCGCCGGCGACGATTCGGGACGTCTCGCCTACCTCCGGGCATGGGCCGAAGAGGCGTTCCAGCGGACGTCGCCGTACCAGCGGCGCCGCGACGAGCACTCGACGCGATATTTTGCGTTGCCAGCGGGGCTTCGCGACCGTGTCGATCTGGACGACCCGGCGAAGTTGGCGCGGCATTTGTCGTGGGGACGCGGGCGCGGATCGAACGGCCCCTCCCCGCCACGGGGTCCCCGCCGAGATCGCGGCCAACGGGATGGCGGCGGAGACGAAAACGACCGTTAAGCATGAGAAGGAATCGATGAAAGCCGCGTACATTGAGTCGACCGGGACGCCCGACGTGATCCGGTACGGTGAACTCCCCGACCCGCGGCCTGGGCCCCGCGACGTGGTGATCCGCGTCGAAGCGGTTTCGGTCAACCCGATCGACACGTACGTCCGTGGCGGACTGGTCGCGTTCGAGCTGCCGATCCCGTTCGTCGTCGGCTGCGACGCCTCAGGGATCGTCGAGTCGGTCGGCGCGGAGGTCGACCGCTTCGCCCCCGGTGACCCCGTGTGGTGTACCAACCAAGGGCTGCTAGGTCGGCAAGGGACGTTCGCCGAGCGGATCGCCGTCGACGCCGATTGGTGCTATCCCCGGCCGCCGGAAGTCACCGCCGAGGCGGTCGCGTCGATCGCCCTGGTCGGGATCACCGCCCACTTGGGTCTGTTCCGCGAAGCGTCGCTCCGAGCCGGTGAGACGGTGTTGGTGATCGGCGGCAGCGGCGGCGTCGGATCGATGGTGGTCCAGATGGCGAAGGCGACCGGGGCGCGAGTCGTTGCGACGGCCGGGTCGGCCGAGAAGCGACAAACCGTGATCGACTTGGGCGCCGACGTCGCGATCGACTACACCGCCGAATCGATCGCCGAGGCGACCCGGGCGGCTTGTCCCGACGGCGTCAACGTGGTCTGGGAGACCCGCCGGGTTCCCGATTTCGACCTCGCCGTCGAATGCCTCGCCGAACGCGGCCGGATGGTATTGATGGCGGGACGCGACGCCCGCCCCGAGTTCCCTGTCGGCCCGTTCTATGTCAAAGAATGCTCGCTGCACGGGTTCGCGATGTTCAAGGCAAGCCCGGCAGAAATGCGGGCCGCCGCCGAAGCGATCAACGGTTGGATGGTCGACGGAAAGCTGAAGCCGAACATCGGCCTCCGGTTGCCGCTCGAGCAGGCCGCCGAGGCACACCGCCGACAGGAAGCCGCGACCGTCGAAGGTAAAGGCAACCTGCAAGGCAAGATCGTCCTCACCCCGTAAACGCGGCGAGCCGTTCCGGCCCGTTAGCGGCGTCGACGGCGGTCCCGTTCAAAGCGGATGCGGCAACCGATCGGGACGGTTTCGCTGAGCTCCGGCGTTTTCCCGTCGAGCACGGCGTCGATCGCTTTGGCGACGTGCCGCCGCGTGACGTTCTCGCCGTCGGGGCTGTCGTCGAGTGAGCCCATGTAGGCGACGTGTCGGTCGCCGTCGAGGACGTAACACTCCGGCGTCGTCGTGGCGCCGTACTCCTTGGCGATCTGCTGCGACTCGTCGTACAGGTAGGGGAACGTGAACCCCTTTTCCTCCGCCCGCTCCTTCATCGCTTCGGGCGAGTCCGCTTCGACGCGGTTGACGTTGATCGCCACGACGGCGACGTTCCGGTTTCGGCATTCGTTCGCGAGCGAAATCAGCCGGTCTTCGACGTCGACCGCGTAGGGACAACTGTTGCAGGTAAACACGACGACCACGGCGTCGTGGTCGTGAAGGTCGCCGAGCGAATGGAGATTGCCCTTGGTGTCGGGAAGGTCCTTCCACGCGGGAGCCGGGTCGCCGATGTCGAGCACCCGATTGTATTCCCCGGCCCCGGCGGGTCCCGACGATCCGATGACCGCAACGAGGATTCCGATCGCCAGTCGCGGGAGCATCCCGCGTGGGGCGAACCGGGCGGCCGCAGATCGCGATGTCGCGACTCGCGATGCGACGGTGCGCGATGCGACGGTGCGGGGCGTGGGGGTACCTTCGGCGACGGGACGCATCGGCTCGTTTACGAGACGCATCGATTGCTCCTTAGCGGTGCGAGGGTCTGACAGCCTATCGGAAAACGGGCAGTCCCTTTTTCGGATCGGCACTGGCGTCCGAGTCAGTTCGATGGGGAGAGCGGCCGCGCCTTCCAGATTTCGTCGGCGTATTGCCGGATCGTCCGGTCGCTGGAGAACCATCCGCTGTTGGCGGTGTTGAGGATGCTCATCTCGTCCCAGCGTTCGGGGGCCGCGTACGTTTGGTCGACCTTGCGTTGGGTGTCGATGTAATCCCGCAGGTCGGCGATCGAGAGCCACGGATCGTGGGGGTTCCGGAGGCCCGAGGTGAGCAGGTTGAAGATTCCCGGTTCCGCGCGATTGAAGTGTCCGCCCTCGAGCAGGTCCATCACCCGTTTGATTTCCGGATCGGCCGCGATGATCTCGTTCGGCCGGTAGTCGCGGCGTTTCTCTTGCACCTGGTCGGCATCGAGCCCGAACAGGAAGAAATTCTCCGCGCCGGCGTTGTCGCGGATTTCGATGTTGGCGCCGTCGAGGGTGCCGATCGTGAGTGCCCCGTTCATCATGAACTTCATGTTTCCGGTGCCCGACGCTTCCTTGCCGGCGGTCGAGATCTGTTCGGAGAGTTCGGTTCCGGGGCAGATCACTTCCATCGCGGAGACGCGATAGTTCGGCAGGAAGACGAGCCGCAGCAGTTCCTTCGTTTTCGGCTCGGCGTTGACCACACGGGCGACGTCGTTGATCAGCTTGATGATCAGCTTCGCGACGTGGTACCCGGGAGCGGCCTTGCCGCCGATCAGGACGCACCGCGGCGTGATCCCCTCGGTATCGCCGGAACAAATCCGATCGTAGAGGTGGATCACGTGCAACACGTTCAGGAGTTGCCGCTTGTATTCGTGAATCCTTTTGACCTGGACGTCGAACATGGCGTCGGTGTCGAACCGGATCCCGGTGTTCTTCTCGACGTAATCGGCGAGCCGTTCCTTGTTGGCCCGTTTGATGGCCCGCCAGCGTTCTCGGAATCCGGCGTCGCCGGCGTGCGACTCAAGCCCCTTGATTTCGGTGAGATCGTCTTGCCAGCGTTGGCCGACGGTCTCGTTGAGCAGGTCGCGAAGCCCGGGGTTGCAGTGGGCGAGCCAACGCCGCTGGGTCACGCCGTTCGTCTTGTTGTTGAACTTCTTGGGCCACAGCGAATAGAAGTCGGAGAACAGGCCGTTCTTCAGCAATTCGGTGTGCAGGGCGGCGACGCCGTTGACGGAGAAGCTGCCGACGATCGCCAAGTAGGCCATCCGGATGTGCGGCTGGTCCCCCTCTTCGATCAGCGACATTTTTCGCCGCATCTCGGTGTCACCCGGCCATTGTCGTTCGATCTCTTGCAAGAACCGGCGGTTGATCTCGTAGATGATGTCCATCAGCCGCGGCAGCAGTCGGCTGAACAGCGACACCGACCATCGTTCGAGGGCTTCGGGGAGGAGCGTGTGGTTGGTGTACGCCATGCAGCGAGTCGTGATGTTCCACGCGTCTTCCCATTCCTGCCCGTGCTCATCCATCAAGATTCGCATCAGCTCGGCGATCGCACACGCCGGGTGGGTGTCGTTGAGCTGGAAGCAGTGCCGGGCATCGAACTCGCTGAAATCTTCACCGTGGGTTTCGACCCACTGGTCGATCACGTCTTGGAGGCTGGCGGAGACCAGGAAGTACTGCTGTTTGAGGCGCAGTTCCTTCCCGTTCTCGCTCGCGTCGTTCGGATACAGGACCATCGAGATCTGTTCGGCCGACGTCTTCGCGGCGACCGCTTCGGGGTAGCTGCCCGCGTTGAACTCGTCGAGATCGAACACGTCGGTCGTGGTCGCCCGCCACAGGCGGAGGGTGTTGACGGTCCCGTTGCGGTACCCGGGGATCGGCATGTCGTAGGGGACGGCGACGACGTCGTGGCTGTCGGCCCATCGGGTGCGAAGCCGCCCGTCATCCCCGTGGTAATACTCGGTCCGCCCGTAAAAGCGGACTTGTCGGGTCGACTCCGGACGTTCGATTTCCCACGGGTTTCCGTCCCGCAGCCAGTGGTCCGGTTCCTCGACCTGAAACCCGTCGCGGATATGTTGCTGGAACATTCCGTACTCATAGCGGATGCCGTAGCCGACCACGGGAAGACGCAGGTTGGCACAGCTATCGAGGAAGCAGGCGGCGAGCCGTCCGAGGCCACCGTTGCCGAGCCCCGCGTCGATCTCCTTTTCGACCAGTTCTTCGAGGCCGACGCCGTAGCGGTGCAAGGCGTCTCGCACGGCGTCATCCAAGTCGAGATTCTGGACGGCGTTGGAGAGCGAGCGACCGATCAAAAATTCGAGCGAGAGATAGCAAACCTTCTTGTGGTCCCCGGTCCGCATGCGGTGATCCGTATCCCGCCACTGGGCCACCAAACGGTCGCGGACGGCGATCGCGAGCGCTCGATACAGGTATTGGCGATCGCCGTCGTCGTGGCCGAGCGTGATCGTCAGATGCCGGTGCAATTCCTGCGGCAGGTCGCCCAGTTGCGCGGTCGCTCTGGCGGGCTCCATCGTCGAGGTCTCTTGGCACAGGTCCGTCATGGCTTCTCGAGTGGGTTGGGATGACGAAAGTGGGTTGGGATGACGAAAGTGGGTTGGGATGACGAAAGTGGATTGGGATGACGCAGGGACTGGACGGGTCGAAAGGTGTTCCGTCCCCAAGATGTTCCGTCCCCGAGAGTTTACGGGGAAACGACAATTAACAGTAGGTCGAAGATCCGGGGCCCGTGAGCCACGCCCGGACCTCCGCGGGGTCGGGGATCTCGCACGGACGGAACTTGACGACCCGTCCGTCGGCATCGTCGTACAGAATCATCGTGGCGGCCGATAGCTCGGCCGCCGCCGGGGTATCGATCAGCGCCGCGGAGTCGGACGCGTTGAGCCGGCCCAACACACGGAGTTCCAGGTCGTGCAAGGACGACCGGGGCAACCACCGCGTGAGCGTCTCGGCGGCGCCGCACACGACCACCGAGAAAACGTTCACCGCGGGGCCTTCGCGAAGGACATGTTGCAGCGATTTCCCCCCGCCGACCGAATCCGTGGCGTCGAGCGAAAAGGAGAACGCTTCGTCTTGACGGAGATCGCGGAATCGATCGAGCGGGTCGATCACGACAAATCGCGGGGTGCCGGCGGTCCCCGAATCGAGCCGTCGCCGCACCTCGCCATCGAGTTCGACCATCGCCGACTCGCTGTCGCGGGGCCGGACCGTGGACACCTCGATCCCGGCCTTCCCGATCCAATCGGCCAGTGGCGGCCCGTCCTCGGCACGACGCCCGTCGAAGTAGTGGACCTTCGCGCCGGGATCGCCCCGCAGCAGCGTCCCGAGCATGCTTGCCACGACCGGCCCGCGAGATTCGGGGGGGGCGACGACCAACACGTTCCTTCCCGCGTCGGACGTCAGTTCGGCCGACACCGGCGGGCCGATCTCGACCGATTCGCCAAGCAACCCGCGCCGCGACAGGGCGACCTCGACACCTCCGCTTGCTCCGATCGGCACGCCAGGTCTGCCGACGGCGGCGTCGGCCAACGCGGGGGTCCAGCGACAGGGGCGATTCCCTTCGAACACGACCGGGGGGGGCAACCGTGAGACACGCGACCCGTCACGGGCGGCGATCCCGCGGATCATTTCGGTTTGTCGGTCCGCCCCCAGCCAGGCGACCTGGAACGGCCGATTCCCCTCGATCAATCCTCCCGCGTCATTGTAGATCGCTTCGCCGGGGCGGCTGATCAAACGGGCCGCGGTGTTCTCGTCGGAGAGGATCAAGGCCGCGTCCGATTCGCTGCACTGCAACGCGATCCGGACCGCCATCTGGCCGAGCGTCGCGCGGGGAAGCGAGTGGGTGCCGGCCAACGATTGGCTGCTCAGGATCACGTGCATCCCGAACGAACGGCCTTGACGGACCAATCGGTCGAGCAACATCGCGCAGTCCGCGGCGAGCCGATCGTCGCGGACGAACAGTTCTTGGAACTCGTCGACCAACAACACGATCCGCGGCATCGGCTGACCCGCGTTGCGGCGATAACCGACCAGGTCTTGCGCGGCAGCGGCGCGGAACGCCTCGCCGCGTTCTTGCAATTCTTCGTCGAGCCGCCGCAACACGCTGTGGCCGAACTCCCGTTCACTCTCGATCCCGATCACCCGGGCGTGTGGCAAGCCGCCGTCGGCGTAAGGCTTGAACTCGACCCCTTTCTTGAAGTCGAGCAGGTACATTTGCAGCTCGTCGGGCGTGTACAGCGACGCGGCCGCCAAGATCGTCGCGTGCAGCAGCGTGCTCTTCCCCGATCCCGTCTTCCCCGCGATCAAAACGTGTTGCCGAACGCCCTCGCCGAGTTCCATCGCGAGCGCGCGGTTCGCCCCTTGGGTTCCGATCGGGATCGACAGCCCTGGGCCGGCGTCTCGGTCTCCGCCCGTGGCCAAGTCGCCCGCGGCAGGGAGGATCGACTCGAGCGGGATTTGCACCCGCGCCGCGGCAACGGCGTCTTGACCGATCCGTTCGATCAGCCGTCCCCTCAATCCGTCGGGCGGACCTGCGGCGGGCACGAGCGGCGGCCATTCGCGGCCCCCTTCGTCACACCTCACGGCCCCGTCGGGGGCGATTCGGATCGAAAGCAACTTGTCCGAATCGAGCCGCTCGCCGTCGGGCCAAGGCCGCGACAGGTCACGCACGAGGAGGGTGAACACGCCGCACCGTCGGCCGCTTTCGATCAGCGCGTTGAGGTGGCGGACGGCGGTTCGCGAGAGCCCGTCGGGGACCCCGATCGCGGCCACCGCGCGGTACGGTTCGGCCATCGACCCGGCGACCTCGTTGTAATCTTCGACCCGTGCGTAACGGTCGCGGAGCATCGTCTGCAAAACGTCCTCAACGTGGTGCGCGAGTTCCCCCAGCCGCGCTTCGATCTGGGACTCGGTCGTCCACACGCGATGTCCCACCAGCGCCGGGTCGTGGTCGGCCAAGTCCATGAACCGGGTGAAGTGCTGGCCGCGACCGATCGGGTCGATCAACGTCAACCGCCCGCGACCGGGCGGGGCCGACGAGAGCAATCGCCACAACGTTTGGTGGGCCAGATCGACCGCGTCGGTCATCCGTTCGGTCGGGGCGGAGATCATCACGCCGCTGTGGACCCGGCGGTGGACCGCGACCGGCAACTCGAGTTGAACCGTGCCATCTTCCGTTGCGACCGCGTCGCGATCCGTTTCGACCGCACCTCCCTCCGCTTGCCCCGTGCCGCCGGCTTGTCCCGTGCCGCCGGCTTGTCCCGTGCCGCCGGCTTGTCCCGTGACGCCGGCTTGTCCCGTGACGCCCGATTCGCCGGTCGCTCCGTTCCGCTTGGCCACCACGGACATTGACCCGATCGGCAAGGCGTCGACGGTCGCGCCCCGTTCGCCGCTGCCCGCGATCACGGCGGCCCAGTCGGGATGGCGGCGGCGGAGCCGGTTTCGGGCGGCGTCGGCGTGCGCGATGCCGCGACGGATTCCGTCGTCGACGCGTCGTTGGAGTCTCGTCAGCTCGTCTCGTCGACGGGCCTCGTTCGCTTCCCGCTGTTGATTCAGCGTCGCTTCGGTGTCGAGAATCTCCTGCGTGATCGCGCGGGCCGTCTCGTCGGCGCGGAATCGCATCTGAGTCGCGACCGCTGCGATCTCGCGGGCGAAAGTCTCGGCAACCCGGTCGGCGTCCTCCCGCCACTTGCGATGCGCCTCGTCCCGCTCATCGGCGAGACGTTTGACCCGATCGCGGGTTTGCCCCTGGGCCCACGTCCGGATCTCGGCGAGCCGTCGGTCTCGTTGCCGCGCCGCCTCGTCCCGTTCCCGTTCGGAGCGCTCGGTCGCCAACTTGCGTCCGATCGCGGCGGCCCGTTCGGCGACGACGGCCCAACGTTCGGCGGTCGGGTAGTGTCGGCGGGTCTGTTTCTTGACCGGTCGCATCAAGATCAGGAAGGCGAAAAATCCGAGCAGCCCGCCGACCGGCACGCCCGCCGCCATCACAAGCCACGGCGGGTCGGGGCCGAGGAAGTAGGCGGCGACGCCCCATGCGACGACGAGCACCACGGTCCCCACCGCGAGTGACGATCCGTCGAGGATCCGCGCCGCGGTCCCCGCGTGCAAAGCCTCGATCGTCTCGTCGACACCTTGTGCGGCCCGGTCGATCGTGGCGAACACGTCATCGAGCGTCGCGGGCTTGGCCGTCCCGGTCTCATCCCACGGGTTGTCGGGGGGCGGGACTTGCGGCAGGTAGTCGAGTCGGCCGAGCGTCAACGCACGACACGCTTCGAGCGATGCTTGGAGCGGCTTCAGGGCCTCCGCAATGCGGGCGAACGATGCCCGCCGCTTCATCTCCGGCTTCCGTTTCACCACGTCGTGCCGACCGATCACCGCTTGGCGTCTCGCATCGGCTTCCGATTCGATCGCCTTGGCGTCTTCCGAAGCGGCCCGCCGGTCCGCCGCGAGCCGCTCGCTCAGCTCCTCTCGCAAGCGGATCGTGTCCGATTCGTAACGGTGCGTCAGAGTCTCCTCCGCCGCGTCCCACTCGTCGAGAACTTGTCGGCGACGGGTGGCGCAGCGATGTCGACACTCGGCCATCGTCTGTTCCCGTGCGACCGCCTCCTCTTCGACCTGCCGCGCGTGCCCGGCGAGCAGCTCGCCGCGACGACGTTCGACGTCCCGCAGACGTGCCTCCAGCCCGTCGAGCAGGCGCTGTTGGCGGCGGGGGTCGAACAGGCCGGCGGGTCCGACCGCGGAATCTTTCATTGCGATCTGTCGAAATCGGTGTCGAGTACGGGCGGTCGGTCAGGCGTCGGTCGCTCCTCCTGAGTCTAGTGCGGAATTCCCGCCCCGGTTGGCGGCCGTGTCGTCGTCTCGCAGCATCCGGTCGGCGGAGCGGACCACCCGAGTGTATTCCGCGAGCGCCGCCGCGAGCCGGTTCAGGCTCGGACCGAGCTCCGCCAAATGCTGTCGCTCGAACTCCGCGGCACGCGCATCGGCCCAGTCTGTTCGGACCGACTGCCACAACCGCGCCAACTCGACGAATTCGTGCCGGAGCCGGTCGTCCGCGTCTCGGATCGGAGTCAACGGGTCGTGCACCGGGGCGGCTCCAAACGGAACGGGATGTCAAACGGGCTGTCGAGCCGGACTCTTCCAGATCGCTCACGCGTTGAACGTGCGGAGCATCTTGCGGCCCTTGAACAGGTGAAACAGTTCGGCGGCGCCGAGCGGGCGCATTCGCCCCTCGACCGCCTGGTCGATCGTTTCCAACCCGTCGGTCACGACGCGGCACGTCGTCCCGTCGCGGACCGCCCGAAACACGCCGGCGTGTTCGTCCAAGAAGAAACCGAGCAATTCCGGCTCGATCGATTCGTACTCGCTCCGGTCGAGGTGTCGCGTCAGCGGGTCGATCAACCGCCGCTGGGCCTCGTTGAGCTGGTCGGCGGGGACGGTGAAGATCTCAGGGTGCTCGGCCTGCCAACCCGCATAAATCGCATAAATGTCTTCGTTCGGGAGGTCGGCGACATCGGCTGACAAGGCGAACACGGCGGGTCCCGTCATCCCGACGTTGCTGTATCGCTGGTCGCCGAAACTGTACTCGAAGCGAACCAAGCGGACGTCGACCGGCTCTTCGAAACTTGGCCACATCATCCGCCGCGACGCGATGACCTCGACCGACGTCGGGGGAACGCCCATCTGTTGTGGTTGCGAAAGCCACAACGCCATCTCCGCCTCGGCCGTCGCCGACTCGTCTCGCCACCGCGGATCGACCCGGTTGCCGAGACCCAGTTCGTCCAGATAGTGAATCGCACGCAGCCGTGCCGCGGGCTCGGCGGTTAATTCGATGAGCCGCTGCTCGCCGGACTGCTCGCCCAACCGCGCGAGTGCCCCGGCGGCCTCACACTGCACCCGGCGATGGCGGAGCTCGACGGTCCGGTTCAGACTCCCGATCGCTGACCGGTCCCCGATGATCCCGAGCGCGTCACATAGCGAGACCGCCAAAGCCACCGCTTCCCCCAGTCGCGATTGCACCTCGGTCACGTCGTCGCCGAACGAACGGGGGTCCTCCTCGAACCGGTCCAGCCGGTGTGCGATCTCTCCGAGCAACGCGTCGAGCGTCGCCACCCGGTCGGCGGCCGGATGGGTCGGCGTCCGACCGACACGGGTGACGTAATTGGCCAAATCCAACACCGGGGCGGCGAGCGGCGGTCGGTCGAGCAGTTCGAGCAGCGCCGGGAATACCGCGTCGATCGGCCAGTCGTCGTTTTGCATCAACGGACTCAGCAGGTGGCCCGCTTCCATCCAATCTCGCGGCGGATGAATCGGGATCGCCGAGGCGAGCGCGGTCAGCGACTCACGCCCCCGATCCATCGACAACAGCTGGAGCAACAAATGCGTGTTCGGCGTCGGTTGGGGCAACGCCTCGAGCACCCCGGTGACCGAATCCGCTTCGATCCCCCCCTCCGCCGCGACTCCCGTCCGCAGCGCCGTCAGATGCACCAGCCGCAGCAACCCTCCGAGAATCGCCGGGTCGGATGTCGCGAGCGTTTCCCGATTCCGGCACAGCTCCGCGAGCATCACCCCGGCGTCGAGTGTCGGCTCCTGGGCCAGTTCATGGAGCCGAACGCCGGCTTGAACCGGGTCCGCCTCCGGGCCGAGCAAGGGGGTTAGATAGTCGTGCGGTAAGATGGTGCCGATCCTCGATACGGATGACGATCCCTGACGGGGGAAACAGTTTGTTCCCATTGTCCGCCGGTCGTCGAGGCCGTCAATTCGGCGCCCGACGCGTGCCCGACGTGCGGTCGCGGGTTAGACTCGGTGACCGAAGCGACCCTCCGCCGGAACCGTTTGGCCCCGTCTCGGCTCACCCGCCGCTTCCCCTCCCCGATCGAATCCGCCGAATCCGCCTGTGAATCCGCTGAATCCGCCTGTGAATCCGCTGAATCCGCCTGCCGAACCGAATCCGCCGGCCGAACCGATCCGCCACCCCGATTGAACCCGCCATGTTTCCCGATTCCCCCCGATCGCTCGCCGTCACCGCGGCCGCGGTGCTTGCCATTACCGCGATGCCTGCCATCACCGCGATGTCTGCCGCTTCCCTCGCCGCCGCCGACGAGTCGACTTCACGCCCCAACGTCGTGATCGTGATCACCGACGACCAGGGCTACGGCGACCTTGGTTGCCACGGAAACCCGGTCTTGAAGACGCCGCAACTGGACCGACTGCACGCCGATTCGGTGCGGCTCGCCGACTACCACGTCGCCCCCACCTGCTCCCCGACGCGGGCGGCGTTGCTGACCGGGCACTGGACGAACCGGACCGGGGTTTGGCACACGATCATGGGCCGATCGATGCTCCGCCGGGACGAAGTCACGATCGGCGAGATCTTTCGGCAAGCCGGTTATCAGACCGGGATGTTCGGCAAATGGCACCTCGGCGACAACCATCCCTACCGGCCCGAAGACCGAGGTTTTACCGAGGTCGTCCGACATGGCGGCGGCGGGGTCGGACAAACGCCCGACTATTGGGACAACGCATATTTCGACGGGCACTACTGGCACAACGGCGATCCGATCCCGGCCGAAGGATTCTGCACCGACGTTTTCTTCGACCACGCGAAGCGATTCATTGGTGACTGTGGCCGGGAAGGGAAACCGTTTCTCGCCTACATCAGCACCAACGCACCCCACGGCCCGATGCACGCCCCCCAAGCGGCGAGCGCCCCGTATCAAGATCTGGGCGTCAACGTGGCCAATTTCTTCGGGATGATCGCGAACATCGACGAGAACGTCGGGGCGCTCCGGGAATTTCTCCGCGAGGAAGGGCTCGAGGAAAACACGATCTTGATTTTCACCACTGACAACGGGACCGCCGCCGGAGACCGCGTGTTCGACGCCGGGATGCGGGGAAAGAAAGGGAGCGAGTACGACGGCGGGCACCGCGTCCCGTTCTTCGTCCGCTGGCCCGCCGGCGGGCTCACCGGGGGCCGCGACGTGACCCCGATCACGGCCCACGTCGACGTCGTCCCGACGCTCGCCGACTGGTGTGGGGTGACCCCGCCGTCCGAACTCCGATTCGACGGCGTCTCGCTGCGACCGCTGTTTGACGGTTCAGCCGAAGATTGGCCCGACCGGATTTTGGTCACCGACTCGCAACGCGTCAAAGATCCGATCAAGTGGCGAAAAAGCGCCGTGATGACTTCGCGTTGGCGGCTGAACAATCGCGACGAGCTGTACGACATCGACGCCGACCCGGGGCAAAAGCGAGACGTCTCGGCCGACCACCCCGAGGTCGTGCAGCGGCTGCGAGCGTTCTACGACTCGTGGTGGGCGGAACTCGAACCGAGCTTCTCCGACGCCACCGCGATCGACTTAGGACACCCCGCCGAAAACCCCGCCCGGCTGACCTCGCACGATTGGATTACGACACGGCTGACGCCATGGAACCAATCCCACATCCGCGCCGCGATGCAGGGGAAGGAGAACACCGGGTTTTGGAACGTGAACGTCGTCCAACCGGGGGCGTATGAGATCCGACTTCGCCGCTGGCCTGCCGAAGTCGATGCCGCGATCGACGCCCCACTCCCCCCCGGCGAGGACGTCCCCGGCGCCAAGGCGTACCGAACGACCCCCGGGAAGGCGATCCCCGCCGTCCGGGCAACGCTCACCATTGGCGACGAAGTGTTCACCACCGATGTCGCCTCGGGTGTCGATGAGGCGAACTTCCGAGTCCGGCTCCCGGCCGGCCGGACGACGATGGCGGCGACCTTGGAAACCGCCGACGGCGAAACTTACGGTGCCTACTACGCCTACGTCGAATTGACCGAGTGACGCCAGCCGTTCCCTTTGCCACCACCGCCTCTACAATCGCCTGGGCGTCGTCAATTCGCGATCTCCGCTTCGTTCTCGCGCGTCCCCCTCATTTCCCCCACGCCGGAGTCCCTTTTATGAATCGCCTCTCTCTCTCCCTCGCGCTCCCCGCCGCGATCCTGGTTTCCGTATCCTCGCTGACCCTCCCGGCTCGGGGCGAAGAGGGGAAAGGCGATCCCGTATCGTTGTTCAACGGCAAGGACCTGACCGGCTGGGTCGGCCGTGACGACTTGTGGTCGGTGAAAGGTGGCGCGATCGTCGGCCGCACGACCGAGGAAGACCCGATCGACGGCAACACGTTCCTGATCTGGAAAGGTGGCCAGCCGAGCGACTTCGAGCTGATCGTCGAGTTCAAGATTGACAGCGGAAATTCGGGAATCCAGTACCGCAGCGAAGTGCTCGACGAGGAAAAATTCGTCGTCGGCGGATACCAAGCCGACATCGACTTCTCGAACCGCTACGCCGGAATCGTTTATTCCGAGCGGACCGGTCGAGGGATCCTCGCCGAACGGGGCGAGAAGGTCACGATCGGCAAGGATGGGAAGAAAGAGATCGACCGGTTCGCCGACGGGACGTCGCTCGGTGCCGGGATCCACCCGGGAAAGTGGAACGAATTCCGGATCGTCGCCGACGGGAACCACCTGGTTCAATACATCAACGGGGCAAAGGTCAGCGAGGTGATCGATGGCGAGACCGACAAGGCGAAAAAGTCGGGCGTGATCGCGCTGCAGCTCCACCAGGGCCCGGCGATGGTCGTGTCGTTCAAAAACTTGACGCTTCGGCCGCTCGGCGAGACCAAGGAATAGCGTACCGTTTCCGTCCGGCTATCATGAAGACGGAGGAGATCATGGCAAAATCGATATGGCCGAGTGACGAAAAGACCGATGTCCTGCTCCGCCGTGCGCGGGAAGGGAGCGAGGACGCGGTCAATCAGTTGCTGGAGCGGCACCGTGTGCCGATCCGGCGGATGGTCGAGATGCGTCTGGATCGGAAGGTCCAGCGGCGGATCGACGTCAGCGACGTCGTCCAAGAGGTGATGGTCGAGGCGAGCGGACGGCTGACGAAGTACCTCGACGACCCCGCGATGGCGTTCCACCTGTGGCTCCGCCAAATCGCTTGGGACCAGATCATCGACACCTACCGACGGCACCGGGTCAGCGCTAAACGGAGCATGGACCGGGAACAGCCGATGGAGGCCGCCGCCCCCGACCATTCGACGTTGGACTTAGCGATCCAGTTGTGTGACCCCGCGATGACGCCCGCCGCCGTCGCGACCCAGCGGGAGATCGCCGAGAAGGTCGAATCGGCGATCGGACGGCTCGACGAGACCGACCGCGAGGTGATCCTGATGCGGCACTACGAACATTTATCGAACCTGGAGATCGCCGAGGTCTTGGGGCTCAACCCCCCCGCGGCGAGCATGCGGTATCTTCGCGCCGTCCGTCGGTTGCGGACGCTGCTGGAGGCGGAGGACGCGGAGGGCGAGAACGCCCCCAGCGACGCCCACGCGTGAGCGATCAGGAACGGCAACGGGCCGCGCTCCCCGAGCAACATGAACACACCGAGCAACATGAACACACCGAGCAACATGAACACACCGAGCAACATGAACAACAGCTCGCGGACCTGCTCGCCGAACTGACCGACGCGGTGTGTCGTGGCGAGCCGGTCGATTTCGATGCCACGTGTTCCCGACACCCGCATCTTGCTGACGAGCTCCGCGGCGTGTGGGGCGCCGTATTGGTGACCGATACCGCGGCCTCGGCCCAAGAGGAACGTCCCCGCCACGAGTCTGTCGACGAGGACGGCGGCAGCGAAAGCGACGACGGATCATCGGGCCGGTGGCGGGGGATCGAGTTGCCGACGACCGTCGGTGACTACGAACTGCTCGAGGAGGTCGGTCGGGGCGGCATGGGGGTCGTGTTCCGGGCCCGTCAGATCAGCCTCGATCGTGAGGTCGCGGTCAAGATGATCCTCCGGGGTCGACTTGCCAGCGACGCGGATCTCCACCGCTTCCTCGCCGAAGCCTCCGCGACCGCCAAGCTCGAGCACCCCAACATCGTCCCGGTCTACGACGTCGGTGACGTCAACGGACGCCCCTTCTTCAGCATGAAGTTTATCGAAGGGGAGACCCTGGCCGACCGGCTTCGTGACGGGCCGTTACCGCAGCGGGAAGCGGCGAGGCTGATCGCCGTAGTCGCCCGGGCGATCGGATTCGCCCACCGCCAAGGGATCCTGCACCGTGACCTCAAGCCGAGCAACATCCTGCTCGCGCGGGACGGGACCCCGATGATCAGCGATTTCGGGCTCGCGAAGCGGGTCGGGACGAAGGTCGACCTGACACGCAGCGGCATGCTCGTCGGGACGCCCGCCTACATGTCGCCGGAACAGGCCGGGGGACGCCGCGCCGCGGTCGGCCCCGCCAGCGACGTCTACAGCCTCGGCTGTGTCCTCTACGCCACCCTCACCGGTCGCCCGCCGTTCGTCGCCGAGTCACCGATGGAGCTGGTGATGCTGGTCATCGAGCAGGAACCGCCGCCGCCACGGAACCTCCGACCCGGTATCGATCGTGATCTGGAAATGATCGTCGTCCGCTGCCTGCAGAAACCCGCCGACCTCCGATACGGGTCGGCCGACGCGTTCGCCGATGACCTCGAGGCGTACCTCGCCGACGAGCGGGTCGCGGCCCGAAGCGGCCACTTCAACCAAGTCGTCGCGCGGCTGTTCCGCGAAACCCACCACGCGGCGGTTCTCGAGAACTGGGGACTGCTCTGGATGTGGCACTCGCTCGTCCTCTTGCTCGCCTGCCTGGCGACGTGGTCGCTCGACGTCGCCGGCGTCACCCAACGGGGCGCCTACGCGTCGGTCTGGACCCTCGGGCTCGGGGCGTGGGCCGCCGTCTTCTGGAAACTCCGACAACGGATGGGGCCGGTCACGTTCATCGAACGACAAGTCGCCCACGTGTGGGGCGCCAGCATGATCGCGATCGCGCTGCTGTTCCCGCTCGAATGGTGGCTCGAAATGCCCGTGCTCAGCCTCTCCCCGATGCTCGGGGTGATCAGCGCGATGGTGTTTATCATCAAGGCGGGGATGCTTAGCGGGACCTTCTATGCCCAAGCCGTCGCGCTCCTGATCGCGTCGATCGCGATGGCCCTCATCCCGCAAGCCTCGCACCTGATCTTCGGCGTCGTCGCCGCCGCCTGCTTCTATATCCCGGGGCTCAAATACCAACGCCGTCGCGGTCGCCCCTCCGACGATTCCGGCGTGAGCAAATCCTCGTCGGGCGGCTCCCGATCAGCTTCGAATCGTTCGGTATCAAGAACACCTTCTTTCCCTCCCGATCATGGATCCGTTCATGAGTGATCGCTCGGTTCGTCGCCGCTTGCTGATGCCCGCGTTGTGGTTGTTGTCCGGGTTGGTCGCACCGGCGATCCTGGCGGACGACTCGCCACAGCGGCTACGAGTACTCAGCTACAACATTCACCATGGCGAGGGGGTCGACGGGGTGCTGGATTTGCCGCGGATCGCTCGCGTGATCCGATCGGTCGATCCCCACGTCGTCGCGTTGCAAGAGGTCGATCAGAACGTCGAACGGACCGGCACGGTCGATCAGCCGACAGAACTGGCTCGGTTGACCGAAATGGAGGTCGCGTTCGGGGCGAACATTGAGCTGCAAGGTGGTCACTACGGCAACGCGATCCTGTCGCGGTTGCCGGTCGTTCGCCACACCAATCATCGGCTGCCGAACCGGGACGACGGCGAACAACGTGGCGTGCTCGCGGCGGAGTTGGCACTGCCGGGGACTGACGAATCGCTCCGTTTCTTGGCGACGCATTTCGATCATCGCCGTGACGACCGGGAGCGTCTCGCGTCGGCCAAAGCGGTGGACATGATCGTCAGCCGCGAGCCACGAATGCCGACGATCCTCGCGGGCGACTTGAATGACGTCCCGTCGAGCCGGGTGCTGGGGGCGTTCAGCGGAATTTGGAAACGGGCCAACGACGAGCCGTTGGCGACGATCCCGGTGGATCGCCCGACGCGGCAAATCGATTACATCCTCGTGCGGCCGGCCGAGCGATGGCGGGTGATCGATGTGCGGGTGCTCGAAGAATCGGTCGCGTCCGATCACCGCGCGATTTTCGCGGAGCTCGAGCTGATGCCGGCACCTCCGGAGAACTGAGAGCCATCCGAAAAGGGGCCGACCCTTTGTAGGTTTCCAGCGAACCACCGGCTCGCTCCGAGAGAGGATCGGACCCCTTTTCGGATAGGCACTGAACACGGACGACGTCGTTTCGGAGTTCGCGTCCCGCCGCACGCTTCCACGTTCAAGGCAAGCCGAGTCACCCTACGAAAACCTCGTGCGCCGACCGGCGAAGCTTGGATCGACGGTTCGGGGAACGAGCTGCGTCCCGTTCTTTCCGCTTACTCCGTGGCTTCGAGCAAGTTTCCCGGTAGCGTCTTGGGCCAGTCGCCGGTGAGGCGGATCGATCGGATTCGGCAACTGCGGTCGGCTTCGCCTAGCAGGCCGAATCGTCGGTCGAGCGAGGTGGCGAAGCGGGCGACCGGCTTGCCGTTGACGGTGACCACCACGGCGTCGCCCTCGGCGGTCAGTTCGACGTCGTTCCAATCGTTTTCGCGGAGTTCCGGTTTCCCGTCACCGAGTCGTTCGTCCGGGTCGACCTCGTTCAACGGGTCGAGCTCCACCGACTCCAGCGAATCGCGTTGCGGCAGCCATCGCAGCTTTACCCCGTCGGGCCGTAGCAAGACGCCGATCCGCCCGACCGACGGGTGCGTCTCCTGCTTGTCCGCCTCGTGAAAGAATTCGTACCGGATCGTTTCCCCGTCGAGCAGCGGCCGCATGTACTGGATGTGTCGTTGGCCGGCCGTGGCCGTCGAGACGCCTCCGTTGCCGGACCGCAGTTCCCGATCGCGACCGTACCAAGCGAATCGTTCGACGTTCTGGAGGTTCTGTTGTCGTTGCGCCTGAACCTGGTCGGGGTCTTGGTCGGACTTCAGCGGCAACGCGATCGGCATCAAGTTTCCGCCGATGATCGGACAGCTCCAGCCGCGGAGGTCTTCGTCGATCAGGTCGACTTCGCGGGCAATCGTGGGGTTCCCCTCCAATCGGATGTCGGCCGCCTCCGAGATCGTGTAACGTTCGAAGTGCACGCCCACGAACGGCATCGACGACGTCCGGCGATCGACCGTCGCTTCCTTTCCGTTGATGTCGACCACGACCTTGTCACCGCGGACGACGAGCGAAAGCGTGTTGTCCTTCTCGATATGGGTCGCTTGTTGGTCGAGCACCACGGTACTCCGCGTGACCAGTCCGCGGATGGTGAGGGTCGAGTTGTGCGGCTTGACCACGTAGGACGTCCCGCCGAATTGCGAGTGACTTTCGCCCCAACCGCGGCGGATGTTGCGATGGCTGAAGGAAAAATCACCCGCCAGCGGATACTTCAGCATCAACGCGTTCTGGCCGCTCCCCCCGGTGAACCGCAACGTCCCGTCACGCATCACGTAAATCGGCTCCGTCATGGGAGCGACCGGCTTGTGGATGTACGGGAGCTGAACGCTGACGAAATGTTTCAAGGGCGACCCGACCGTCGCGCCGGCCGCGGCGGTCCATCCCGCGTCGACGATCACCCGGTTGAACACCGAGGCGGAGGCGCTGAGGCTCCGGCGGCGGGAATGGTCGATCAGCGGTTCCCACGCCGCGACCGCCGCGTCTCGGAGGGTTGCGTGGGAAAGGCATCGCGCGGCAAACATCGCCGACACGACCGGGATCGGAGTCTCGACGTTCTTGGTCGGCATCGTCTCCTTCAGCCGTTCGACGACGCGTTCCAGCGGCGTCTTGGCCTCGTCGGTCCGTCCGTCGGCGAGCAGCGCCAGACCGATCATCGCCTCCACCTCGTCGCCCGGCGTCTCCCGATGTGACTCGAGTCGCCGCAGGAGTGTGTTGGTCCTGCCGCATTCGGCCGCCGCCTCGGCGATCATCAGGCTGAGACCGGCGATCGGAAACTTGTCACTCGCGACCGGGATCTCGTGTGGACTCGTCCGCCCCTCGAATAGTGACGCGAACGCTTCGGGCGGATCGACGTACAGCACCAAGTTGCTCGACCGGAGCAACGGTTCGTCGTCGGAATCTCCGAAGACGACCCGGGACAACAGCGTGTAACGTTGCTCGGGGTCGACGTTCGCCAATTGCATCGCGAGTTTGGGGACCAAGTCGCCGGATGTCTGGAGCCCGGGAGCCCGCCGCACGCCTTGACGCAATAAACTTCCCGACATCGACCAGAGTTTTCCCTTGGTCGCCGAGCCCCCGAGCGACGCCATCTCGGCGTTGTAGCGATCGATCCCGTAGCTACCCGAATAGTTCGAATAGTGAAGCTGCACACTGACTAAGTATCGATCCATCGCCTGTTTCGCGAGCGTCCGATCGATCCCCGGTTCCTCCAACACTTGGCGAACCATCCACCCCCAGATCGCCCCGGCGTCGCTGATCGGCTTGTGCCGACTTGCCTCGTCGAGCAGGTACGTTTCGATCGCCGCGACGACCGGGGTCACGCCCCACCGGTCGTGAACCGGCAACACCGCGTGGAGCACCTCGTTGACGGTCGTCTTTGCGTCTCCCTGACCCGAACGGTCCTTTGCCGCGGCGGGCGACCGTACCGCCGGTTCCGAATCGTCCAACGGGGTCGCGACGCCGAGCCCCTTCCCCAGGTCACGCAGCGCCTGATCGGTGGCGTGCTCCTGATCCTTCGTGACAGCGAGATGCACTCGAATCAGGTCGATCTGGTACGTCGCCGCCACCCTGCTCCGGCGATCATCGAGCAGTTCGCTCAGTTCGGCGGTGTTGCCGCTCGCCACCGCGGCCGTGGCGAGCAGACGCGACAGGCTTGGCGGATGCGTTTTGGGCTTTGGAAAGTTCGACGTATTGCTCGACGTCAACAGGTCGACGGCGTAGGGGAAGACCTCGTCCGGTCGGACCGCGGGCAGGACCGCCTCCTTCAACGCGACGTAAATCTGATTCGCCGCCGTCGGGTCCTCCGCTTTTTGCGACGCGTCGACGATTGTCGCGATTTCAAGGGCGACCCAATCGAGATTTTCTTGGGGCTGGTTACCGGACGACCCGACCGAGCGGCTTTGGGTCGGGATCACGAAGGCGCTTCCGCTGGAGGCGGATTCGGTCAACGTTCGTAGCGGCGGGCCGCCGCCGAACCCGCGGCGCAGCGCTTCGGCGACGACGTCCCACGCCCCCGCCTCGCCCGCCGTCTCGGCGACGCGGAGACAGTTTCTGGCGGTGTCGACCGTCACGACGGCGGGCGTCTCCGCCGCCGGCGCCACGTTGTCCAGCATCGCCCGCATCGCGGCGGACGCGGCTTCGGGATCGTCAGTGTCACCCGAGCGGAACTTTGCGGTCAGCAAATAGCCGCTGATCTCGGTCCGCTCCTCATGATTGGCGAGTTCGACCAGGGCGTCCGCAAGCCGGCTGGCCTCCGCGCGGACCGCTGAGTCGTCCGAACCGAGCGCCACCGCGACGGGGGAATAGTAAGAGAGGATCGCGCTCCTTTCGGTCTGACCGAGATCGTCCGGTGCGTCGGGGATCGATTCGGCCAGTCGGCGGAGCGCCGCCGCCGCGGCGTCCTGCTTCAATGCGACGTGCACGAGCGTTTCGATCGCGAGCAGAGAACGGTCGTCAGGAAACGACTCCCGTCGTTGGTCGAGTTCGTTCGCGAATCGTCGTAGCCGTTTGCGACCCTCTCCCGATTCCGCTGACTTGCTCACCACCAACGCGGCCACGGACGTACGTTCCGGCGGCGTCTGGAGAGATACCGTCAACGGGATCAGGTCGAACCTTGGTCGTGAGGAACCCTTCCCGCCCGCGTCGGCATCCGCGTCCTGATTCGCATCCGCCTTCTCGGTACCGTCCGACGGGTTGCGGTCCTCCAGCGACAAGAATCGGTCGAAATCGGTGTCTTTCAATCCGTCAATCGATTTCGATAATCCCTGTTCGAACTGGGGTCGGAATTTGTAGTTGCTGCTCCAGCGTTTGACCCGTTCGAACTTTTCGGGCTCCGCCAACGTCTCGCTGTAGATGCGGATCGCGTCGAGTCGGGCGTCCACTTTGACCAAACTGTCAGCGATCGCCTGATAAGATCGCAGGTCTTGGTAGTCGCCGTAGCCGGGGTTGTACTGGTTCTGCTCCGAGTTGTCCGTCGCTTCGTAACCCTGAAGCAGCTGTTTCCGCGCCTTGTCCTGTTCGCCAGCGGCGACATAGACATCGGCGAGCTTCGCGTCGATCGTGTATTGGTAGCCGCTCAACCGGATGCTGTCGTCTTGGTTCTCTTTCGCGTACTCCAACGCGAGCACCGCGAGCGGTTCGAAGCCGGACTTCTTCTCGAGCACTTGCCCGAGTTGCCACCACATCTGGTATGGGAGTGGTTGTTCATCCTCTTCAATCAATTGCGCAAGTCGAGTTGCAGCTTCGTCGACCTCCTGGGAGTCGAACTCGACCACGAACAGCAACAAGTTCGCCAACGCCCGGGTGTCTTCGTCGTCGGCGAGTTCGGTGAGCCGGCGGCGCGCGAATTCGGCAAGGTCATCGCGGGCCCGAATGGCCTGTAGACAGGGCGCCAGCGGTCCCCCAATGTTTCCGCCGCTGCCGTAGGAGTTTCCTTGCCAGAACCGGTTTCCGGGTCGGAAAGCGGCGTCGTCGGAAAGGATTCGCTTCACCGCTTTCGCGACCGATTCGGATTCCGCTAACTGTTTTTCATGCCCGACGGTGCGTAGGACGCCCCCGAGCGAATTGAGCGGCGCGGTTTCCAGGACATGATCCAGGAACGCGAGGGCGGCTTCACTCGGGGTCGACGACTCACGTCGGTAAAGGCGTACCATTTGCCCGAGGTAGTGCGATGGCATCTGGTTGACGTCGACCTTCGCGAGAGCTTGATACGCCTTGTCGGACGCCTTCGCCGAAGTGACCGCCCGTTCGAACTCGTAATACTCGCGTTGTAGAAGTTGCGGATCCTTGTCGATCGCGGCGATGAACTTGTCGACCGCCTCGGCATGTTGACCCGCGGCGTTCAGCCGTTTCGCCATCTCCCACAGCGTCTTGGGATCGTTGGGCTGCAGTTCGGCGATCTGCTCGAAAAGTTTCTCGGCATCGTCGCGACGTCCCGCGGCGGTATACAGCTCCGCCAACTCGGTTTTCAGATCCGGCGAGTTGGGGGCCGCCTCGACGCGACGTTCGGCCTGTGCGAGTAGCTTGTCGAGCCGGCCCACCTGCTGCAGTAACTGGACCGCTTGTCGGCGGTAGTAGTCGCTGTTGGAGACCGACTGGCCGCCGGCTTGTCGCAGCGTCCGATAGGCGACTTCGGCGGCGGCTTCGCTCTCGCCGGCGTCGAGGAATCGTTGGGCGAGTTGCAGCAGGTCGCTGACCGATTGGCCGCCGCGTCTTTGGGAACGTTGCAGGATCGCCTTCGCCATGTCCTGCATCCCGAGCCGGTTGAGTTGGTCCGCGAGGGCTATCTCGGTCGCCGGATCGAGCCGCATCCCGAACAGCCGCTGCGCCGCGGACTTGGCCCGTTCCAAGCGGCCGAGCTTCGTCGCCAAGTTCATCGCCGCCAGTTCTCGGACCCGCAGTGTTGCCTGGTCGAGCGGCTCGATCGCGTCGAGCGCCTCGAGCGCGGCTTGGGGGCGGTTCAGCTCTGCCGCCATCCGCGCGTGTTCGATCCACAAATCGTGATCATCGGGATGTCGCGCGGTCGCCGCCGTGATCCGGTCGTACGCGGCGGGCAGATCGCCGGCCCACCACCGGGCGAACGCGGCGAGCGTCGTCCGCAGCTTTCGCTCGGTGTCCGCGTATTGTGAATCGGCCGGGAACAGGTGAACGTCTTCGCTCAAGTGCTGCAGCAAGCGTTTTCGTTCCGGCGAGTCTTCTCCGAAACGGGTTCCGACGTATAACTGTTGGACGAAGGAGGACGCGAGCAATCGATCCGAAAACGGCACCGAAATCTGATTCCGCTGATACCGCCCGTCGACCTGGTAACCGACCGACAGTTCGCCGTTTCCGGAGGACGAACGACGACGCGTGGCCGATCGAGATTGCTTGACCGCCTGAGTCGCGATCGCCAAGTCGATGGCGTCTGATCTTGTTTCCGCCGCGATCTCGTCGAGCGAGGGGACGCCGTTTAGCACCGACTCGAGACGGGCGATCTCCGCGGTGGTCATCGATTCCGCCCACTTCGGGATCGACTTCCGGGCTGCCTTCAACAGTCGGGCCACCTCGTCGTTCTGGCGAGCGGCGACGAAGAACGCGAACGCGTTGATGGCGTCGTCCGGCGACTCGGGCGTCCCTTCAAATCGTTCGCGAAACGTCTCCGCTTCTGACGTTTTACCGGCCGCGACCAACTCGTCGTGAACCGCGGCGGCGATCATGCCGCCCTGTTGTCCGGTCATCAACTGGCCGCCCGCTTCATAGGCCCCGCGGACGAGAGCGATCTGTGATTCGTCGAGCGGTTCGGGCGGCTCGAGGTCGACGTTACCCCGAAGTTGGGCGGGCGGATTCCGTCGCATCATTCGCTGTTGCAACAGCTGAAAGACGATCAAATCCCGCTCGCTCTCGTCGACTTCGGCAATCCGCCACAGCCACTTGAGCGTGTCTTGTTCGCCACCCGCGAATACGCTCGGACTACTCTGGTCGGGGCTGAACGCCGCCGCGATCGTCTTGGCCTGCATCGCGTCCCAAAGCTCGTCGGCATCCTGGGTCGTTTCCAGTTCGGATTCTTCGACGAGCGAACTGGCGAGCTCGTCGAGTTTGCCCTTTTGGGCGGCAACCGCAAACCGTGTGGCGAGTGCCAAGTACTTCGCCTCGCGGACGTTTGACACTTTCACGGCGCTGCCGGCACGCGAGGAAATCGAGTAGTTCGCCGAGGCGTACCGCCCGACACGAAACAGTTGGCCAAGCATGTAGACCTGCTGGGTCTGGTTGAGCCGTGAACTCGAATAGATTCGTTGCAACGAATTCGTCGTGTTCGAGGTCGCGGTGGGTTGACGTTTTCGGGATGGACTCGACTTGCTCATTTCGGAGGAGGTGTCACCCGCGAGCTCCAACGATTCGACGCGGGCGGCTTGCTCGAGTGCCTCGTCGGTTTCGCCCGCGACGACTAACAGGGCGGCCAACTTCGCCCGCACCTCCCATAAGTCGCGATGCTGATCGAGCGTCACTCGGCAGAACCGCACCGCCGCATCGGTATCCCCACGGCCGATCGTACGATCGATCAGTTCGATCATCGCGACCGGATCGTCGAGCGCACGGAATCGCTGCAGCGACGCCTCCGCCTGTTCGATCTGGCCGCTGTCGACCATCAAGGCAAGCAACCGGTTTCGGTTCTCCGGCGTATCGGCCAGCGAAACGAGCCGCTCTTGATACTCGAGCGCGAGTTCCGGCTCGGACGACACTTCCGCCAACGTCACCAGTTCGTTCAAGAGTTCCGGGTCGCGAGGGCTTTCGACCAATAGCGGCTCCAACGTTTGACGCGCGGATCCGAAATCGTTCACGGCCCGGTGGGCGGCTGACCGGAGCACCACCGAGGACCGCGTTTGGGACGATTCCCGGCCGCGCAGCTCCAACCGGCTGATCAGCCGTTCGAAGTCGCCTTGTTGTTCGTAGAGCGGGGCCAGCGTCCCGACCCAACGTTTTTCGTCGTCGAGGTCACCGGCGTCGTCGAGCAATTCCCAGTAAATCTCGATCGCCTCGTCGGTTTGAAACTGTCTCGCGAGCGCCCCGGCGAGGGCTTGTCGTGTGTCTCGGTGGCGGGGCGCGGCCCGTAGCGCGCGGCGGAGGGTTTCGATCCCTTCGTCATCGCGACCGACCTGGAAGCACTGGTCGGCGTACAAGCGGTACGACTCCGGGTTGCCCGGTTGGGCATCGATCAGTTCGGAGGCGGTCGCGAGCGCCTCGTCGATCTGGCCGAGCCGCATCTGCAGGCCTGCGATCCGCTTTAAATAATTCGGCAGGAAACGCGGGTCGCGTTCGGCGAGCGAACGGTAGACCTCGACCGCGTCACCCAGCCGGGCCCCCTTGCGGTAGAGTTCGGCCGCGACGGCAAGGGCCGAGGTGTCGTCCGGGTCCGCTTCGATCGCCGACTCGATCGCGGCGGTCGCGTCGCTGAGCCGCGCCGCGGCGTCGAACATCAACGCGAGCCGGCGGTAGTCGTTCGACGCGCCGCTCTCCTCGGCTTGCCGCTGGGCTTCCGTGATCTGCTCGTCGAGCGTGCCGCTGCCGGCGTAGACGCCGATCCGCGCCTGCAACACCTGCTCGCGTTCTTCCGGCGTTTCCGCCATTTCGTCGGACCGATCCAGTTGGTCGAGCGCCTCGTCGTAGCGCTGCGACCGCGCGAGCAAATCGGCGAAGCGGAGCCGTTGGGCGAAGGTCGGGTCGAGCTCGGCGGCGCGCCCGAACGCTTCCAAGCCCCGTTCCGGTTCGTCGAAGGTGTGCAGGACTTCGGCCAACCGGACCAGGTTTTCCCGGTTGTCGCGGGGTGGCTCCGCGATCGCCGCCCAGACCTCGATCGCCTGGTCGTGGCGGTCGAGCCGATGCAGGAACTCGCCAAGATACTCGCGGTATTGGGGCTGTTCGGGGGCCAACTCGATCGCACGTCGATAGAGCTCGAGCGCCTCGTCGTCACGATCGATCCGTCGCATCAGGTCGCCGACTTGGGCCGTCACCACGGGGTCGTCGGAGCGGGCCTCGGCGAGCCGGTTCCAAGCCTCGGCGGCGCGGCCTCGACGCTTCGCTTGCTTCACGTCGGTGGCGTCGAGCCAAGTGTTGCCGAGCTGGACCAGGTAATCCGGGTTCTCGGGGTCTTGCTCGACCAGCCGTTCGAACTGTTCGGCGGCCGCTTCCGCCTTCGCGGCGGTTTTGAGGACGTCGATCAACGCGAGCCGTGCGTCGACGCCGTCGGGGGCGCGGTCGACCGTTTCCCGCAGCGAGGTCTCCGCTTCGTTAATCCGGCCTGCCTTGGCCAGTGATTGTCCGAGTCGCAGACGCAGCGCGACCTCGTCCGGTTGTCGCTCGACCCGCTCCGCGTAGTAATCGGCGAGCGCCGAGTAGTCACCGCCGCGGAGGAACACCGACTCGATCCGGCGGCGGACGTCGGTGTACAGCCAGCTTGCGGGACGCAGGCGGCTGGCGATCGATTCGAAGTCGGCGAGCGCCTCGTCGGTCCGCCCGAGCCGCCGTTTCATCTCCGCCGCCGCGATCCGGTAACCGATGACCCGCGGGTCATCGGCCGGCCCGGCTTCCTCCGCCAAGCGTTCGTAGCGATCGAGCGCGGCCTCTTCTTGGCCTTCGTCGGCGAGCGTGCCGGCGATCTGTTCGCCGACCCGCGAGTCTCCTGGGAACGTCGCCTCGAGCCGGTTCCATACGTCCAACGCCTTCTCGGGTTGCTGGGCGCGTTGGTAGAGCCGGCCCAGTTCGGTGAAGACCGGCAGCGCCTCGTTGCGGGCGGGTTTGCGGTCGATCGCCCGTTGCAACGCTTCGGCCGCCGGGTCCGCTTTACCGATTTGCAAAAGCGCCTTGCCGAGGTAGTAGCTCGCCATCGCGTCGTCGGTGCGAAGCCGGTCCGCCGCGGTGAGCGCCTCAGCGGCTTGGGCGTCGCTGCCGCGGCGGAGCAGGAGCAACCCGCGGAGCATCGCCCGAGCGCCCGCCTCGTTACCGGCGTTTCCGTCACCCGGTTCAAGGTCCTCGATCAGCTGATCGAGCGTGCCGGCTTGGACATGGTAGCCGTAGACGCGGTCGAGCGCCGTCCCGGGACGGGGCCGGCGGAGCAGCACCTCGAGGAACCGTTCGGCGATTTGGGCCTCGCGGTCCGTCGCCGCGGGATCCTGCGCCCAACATCGCACGCCGCCTGTCGCCAGGGCGAAGGTTAAACCAATCAACACGACCGCGACGGATCGCACGGGGAGTGACCGCATCAGAAGACCCCAGCCGAGAAATCGAAAAGCGAAAAGCGTCGGTCAAGCCGATCGGGTGTCATTGGACCACCCCGGTTGAGAGAAAGCAAATGGTTGATGTCGTCAGAAGTCTCGACGACATCTGCGACGGTTTTCATGTGGCCGGACTCGTGCAGAGTTCGGGGGACTGCTTTGCGCCAACGGCGTTTCGCCCCACAGCCCAGGGTTGCTTCAACCCTGGGTGACAAACCACCACAAACGATCGATCAACCCCAACGGGGTTGCGACCTTCGGCGGCCGCGTCACGGAGGACGGAACCCCGTTGGGGTTCGGGGTGGGGGCGTTCTTCGTTCTTCGTTGGTGGTTGGTGGTTGGTGGTTGGTGGTTCGTCGGTGGGATGTGGCCGAACGAGGCAAGAGTTCGGGGCCCCACCCTTGCTCGCCGCCCCGTCGGAAGTCTGCACGACTTCCGCTACTACGGCTCTCCGGACCGACCGCCGACCGCCGATCGATCGTTGCATCGCGTCCCGTGACGCAGTATGACGATAGGGTCTTCCGTCTTTTCAACGGGCCTTTCCATCTTCTCGACGGGCACTGATCGATGAACGATACCGATCCGGAACTCCGGGACCGGCTCCGCGAATTCCGCGAAGATTTCCAGCGGTTGCGTGACGAGGTGGCGAAGGTCATCGTCGGCCAGCGTCCGATCGTCGACGCGGTGCTCACGGCGATGATCGCGGGCGGCCACGTGTTGCTCGAAGGGGTCCCGGGGCTCGGCAAGACGATGCTGGTGCGGACGCTCGCCGACGTGATCGACGGCCACTTTTCGCGGATCCAGTTCACGCCCGACCTGATGCCGGCCGACCTGATCGGGACGACGGTGTTGATCGAATCGGAAGACGGGGGAAAAGATTTCCAGTTCCGTCGCGGCCCGCTGTTCGCCAATATCGTGCTCGCCGACGAGATCAATCGGGCGACGCCGAAGACCCAATCGGCGCTGTTGGAAGCGATGCAGGAGCACAGCGTCACCGTCGGCAGCACGACGCACCGGCTCGAGGGCGTGTTCTTTGTCCTTGCCACGCAGAACCCGTTGGAGATGGAGGGAACGTATCCGCTCCCCGAAGCCCAACTCGACCGGTTCCTGTTCAAGTTGATGGTCCCGTTTCCGACGACCGCGGAGCTCGAGACGATCATGGATCGCACGACGGCGATCGACGCGCCCGCCGCGTCGACGCAAATCGGACCGGACCGGGTGCTCGAGATGAGTCGGCTGAGTCGTCGCATCCAGATCGCTGACGCGGTACGGCGATACGCGATCGAACTGATTCAGCGGACGCATCCGGACCACGAATTCGCGTCGCCGATGGTTCGCCAGTTCGTCCGCTACGGCAGCAGCCCTCGGGGTGCGCAGGGACTGATCTTGGCGGCGAAGATCAACGCGGTGTTGGACGACCGCTATCACGTAGCGACCGACGATTTGAAAGTGGTCGCGAAGGACGTGCTGCGCCACCGGATCATGCTGAACTTCGAAGGCCAAGCCGAGGCGGTGACCGCCGACCAGATCATCGATGACCTGCTGGCGTCGTCCCCGGCGCTTCAATCGGCGTAGCTCACCACCCACACCTCTTCGCGGGGCCCTCGGGACTCGCCGTTTTCGATGAGGGATCCCCCGTGTTCGACTCCGAGTTCCTGAAACGTTTGGAGTACCTGTCGCTCCTCTCCAAACGGGTATTCCGCGGCCAGCTGTTGGCCCAGCGGCGGACCAAGCGGACCGGCGGCGGGGTCGAGTTTGCCGATCACCGCGAATACATCCACGGCGACGACCTGCGTTATCTCGATTGGAACGTTTACGCGCGGCACGGCGATCTGTTGCTCAAGCGGTTCCAGGAAGAGGAAGACCTGCACGTTTATCTGCTCGTCGATTGCAGCCGCAGCATGGACTCGGGCGACACCGATCCGCAGCTCGTGGTCGACAAGTTCAGCTTCGCCCGCCAGCTCGCGGCGGGGCTCGCGTATATCGCGCTCGCGAACCTCGATCGGGTTTCGGTGATCGCGTACGACGACAAGATTCGGGCGACCTTCCCGTTGGTGCGCGGCAAGGACAGCGTGTTGTCGCTGCTGCGGTTTTTGGAAGGTTTGCAAACGTCGGGCCAGGCGACCGATCTGACGACGGTCGCGGGCGATTTCGTCCGCCGGGCCCCGCGGAGCGGACTGGTGCTGGTGATCAGCGACCTGTTTGACCAACAAGGTTTTCGCGGCGGTGTCGACCTGTTACGTCACCGACGTTTCGAACCTCACGTGATCCAAATCCACACGCCGGCCGAGGCGAAACCGAGGCTGTTGGGTGATGTCGAATTGGTGGATGTCGAGTCGAGCGAGTCGCGGAAAGTCACCGTCACGGAAAAGAAGCTGCGGCAATACGAAGCGTCGTTTCAGTCGTTCTTGCGTGACGTGGAGACCTATTGCCGCACGTACGGGCTGAGCCATACGCGGGCGACCGCCGACATCCCATACGACGACGTGCTGTTGAAGATGATGCGCGTCGCGGGAGCGGTCAGCTGATGAGTTTGGTCTCGCCCGAACGACTGCTGTGGCTGCTCGCCGCGATCCCGATCATCCTGTTTTACGTCTTGCGGACCCGGCTCCGTCGCCAACCGGTGGCGACGCTCCTGTTTTGGGACCAGCTGTACGACCAAAAACGCCAAAGTTCCTGGTGGCAACGGCTGCGGCATTGGCTGAGTCTGCTATTGCAATTGGCGTTCTTGTTGTTGGTCGTCGGGGCGTTGGCCGATCCGCTCTGGACGGGACAGGCGGACGAAACGGGCCAGGTGGTGATCGTCGTCGACAACTCCGCCAGTATGGCCGCGGTGACCGAAGACGGGTCGACCCGTTTTGACCACGCCATTCAGGAAGCGTTGGCGGTTGTCGCGGGGGTTCGTGACGGGGACGAGGTCGCGCTGGTGACCGCCGGCGGCAGCGTCCGGGTGCCGGCCGGGATGACCGACTTCACGCCCGTGGTTCGTGACGCGATCGGCGAGTTGGAGTTGACCGATGGGCCGACCCGCGTCCGAGAGGCGATCGAAGCGGCAAGCCGTTTGACGCGGTCGCCCGACCGCCGACGCATCGTCGTGATCAGCGACGCCTGTTTCGACGACGCCGGCGAGTTGGCGGACCGAGCCGACGTCGATCTCGTGGCGGTCGGGGCGGCACGCGATAACGTGGGGATCATCTCCTTGGCCGTCCGCCGTTCGTTGGTCGACCCGATCGGTTACGCGGCCCTGGTCGGCGTTGAAAACTTCGGCGACGGGGCGGCCGAGTTGCGTGTCACGATCGAGTTGGCGGGGGAACTCGTCGACGTGATTCCGTTGAACTTGTCCGCCGGCGAGTCGTGGGAAAAGGTCGTCACCGGTGCGTCGGCCGACGGTGGGGTGCTCCAGGTGCGGCTCGATCACGACGACGCGTTGGCCGTCGACAACGAGGCGATCGCGGTGTTGCCCCGGCGGCCTCGGATCCCCGTGCAACTGGTCACCGAAGCGCCGAGCCTGTATCTCGAAAGCGCGTTGAGCGCGATCCCGCTAATCGACTTGACGGTCACGGATTCGCCGCCGCCGGAGTCGCCGGAGGGCGGGTTCACGCTGCTTCATCGCGTGGTCCCCGACAGGCTTCCGGATGGTGCGGTCTTTGTCATCGATCCGCAAGCCGACGGCGAGGGTTGGACGCTCGGGCCGCCGATCGAGCAGGCGATCGTCGCGAGTCAAGATCCGGGGTCGCCGCTGTTGCCGCATGTCCGTCTGACGAACGTGATGTTGCCCGAGGCGCGAGAGTTGCGAATGGTCGACGAAGCGACCCCGCTGTTGATCGAGGCGGGCGGCGGGACGCTGATGGGCTCGCTGGTCCGTGGCGACGACCGCTTGGTCGTGTTGGCGGCCGATTTGGAGGGCAGCGACTTGCCGCTTCGGATCGCCTTTCCGGTGTTGATGACCAACGCGGTCAACTGGTTCCTGGGACGGACAGGAGAGATGCAACCGTCGTTGCGTACGGGCGAATCGGCTGAGATCCCGATCGGGGTGACGGCGGAGAAGGATTGGGCGTGGGCCGACGCGTCGGGACACGTCGCGCCGGCGTCGGTGAGCGGCGAGCGGGCGGTGGTCGGCCCGGTCGACCGGGTCGGGCTGTTGCGGCTCGGGCCCCGACCGGTCGTGCAGGCGGAACGCACGGGCGAGGTGATGCGATTGGCGGTCAACTTGTGCGACCGCGTCGAGAGCGACCTCCGTCCACGCGGCGAGATCGATCCGGAGCCGGTTTCGATCGCGGGCGTCGGCCGGCGGTCGATCTGGTTCTATCTCGCCTGCCTCGGGCTCGGCTTGGTCGTCGTCGAGTGGTTCCTGTATCAGCGAAGGGTTGTCGGATGACGGAATCGCTGCAACTCGAATGGACGCGGCCGTGGCTGCTGTGGTCGTTGGCGGTGATCGTGCCGTGGCTGATTTGGTTCCACTTCCGCTCGCTCAGCGATTTTCCGGTCTGGCAGCGGTGGTTGAGCTTGGCGGCTCGCTTGGGTGTGGTCGGACTGATCGCCCTGGCGATCGCGGGGCTCGTGTTGTCGATGTCGACCGAACGGCAGATGATCGTCGTCGCGATCGATCGCAGCGCGAGCATCGATGACGCGGCGGCGGAGGTCGCCGACCGGTTCGCGGAGTCGCTGCAGCGGTCGCGGCCGGCGACGGGCGATGTCGAGGTGCGGTACTTCCCCTTCGACCGGGTCCCGGGCGAGCTGTCATCGACGTGGCCGCCGGTGACGGATGAAACGCAAAACGTTGATGCCTCGGCGGATGAGGATTCGGGGAATCGAACGTCGGAAGACCGCAACGTGACGCGGACGCGCGGGGAGACGTCGCCGGAGGAAGAAACCGGCGGGGAAGCGGATGCTGGCGGTTCGGAC
>JAWLFY010000214.1:0-7002 GCA_041685355.1 Pirellulaceae bacterium
AGCTTGTCCGCGTTCGCTCGCATCCTCACTTCGGACATCGCAGCAATGCCTCCAAAACCTACGTTCTGGGCAGTTGCCACTAAAATCGCGGAACAACCGTTTTTAGCAGGGCTTGCCGCTGCTCCGACGGCGATTCCGGAGCTTTCGTCGCTCGCTTTGCTCGCGGCTTGCCTGGTCACAGTGTTCTTTCGGGTCCGCCGCCCGGCGATTTTCAGCCGACGGCTCGGAAACCGATCCGCGATGACGTGTTCCGCCGCGTGACGATCGGGTTGATGGTGAAAGGGGGTGGCGGTGATCGGGTAAGATTCGGAGGCGAACCGTTGCCTTCGGAGATTTCATGATGATGCTGACACGTCGAGCTTGGTTGACCCGTTCCGCGGGGGGGATTGCTGCCGCACCGTTTTCGTGGATTCCGGTTTCGCGGGGGTGGGGACAAGAGGGATCGACGGTTGGTGGAGAATCGTCGGGGCAGGTCGCGACGGGGCGGCGTGGGGTGGCGGCGACGGTGCATCCGCTGGCGACCGAGGCGGCGATCGAGACGATGCGCCGTGGGGGGAACGCGGCGGATGCGGCGGTCGCGGCGGGGCTGATGCTTGGCGTGGTCGATGGCCACAATTCGGGGCTCGGCGGGGGGTGTTTCGTCTTGGCGCGGTCGGCGGACGGGCGGGTGTTGGCGATCGACGGCCGCGAGACGGCGCCGGCGGCGGCGACGCCGCGGATGTATTTTCGCGATGGCGAGCCGGCACCGATGCTGAGCCGGACCGGGCCGCTCGCGTCGGGAGTTCCGGGGGCGGTCGCGGCGTACCATCGGTTGTCGACCGAACTGGGGACGGGGCGATGGTCCGAGGCGTGTCGGGCCGCGGCGGAGGTGGCGGAGGAGGGGTTTCCGCTGCCGAGCGGGTACGCGTCGCGATTGGCGTCGGTCGCCGAGGACGTGCGGCGGTTCGAGGCGTCGCGACAGGTTTTCTTGCACGATGACGGGGCACCGCTCGCCGCCGGCGAGCGGCTCGTGCAGCCGGATTTGGCGGGGACGTTGCGGGAGATCGCGGGGGGGCCGGATGCGTTTTATCGGGGCCGGTTCGCCGAGGCGGCCGAGCGTTGGATGCGGGCCAACGGGGGGATCCTGACCGCGGACGATTTTGGCCGATACCGGGCGGTCACGCGGCGGCCGGTCGAATCGGAGTTTCGGGGGAATCGTGTGATCGGGTTCCCGCCGCCGAGCAGCGGCGGGGTCCACGTCTCGCAAATCTTGGGAATGCTGGAGCGGTTCGACTTGGCGTCGATCGCCGCCGAATCGCCGGTCACGTATTACCACTTGGTCGCCGAGTCGATGCGTCGGGCGTTCGCCGACCGGGCGAAGTGGTTGGGGGATCCCGATTTCGCGAAGGTCCCGTTGGGGTTGGTCGACTCGGATTATCTCCGTGAGCGGGGCGCATCGATCCGGATCGATGCGGCGACGCCGGGGGTCGAGGCGGGAACGCCACCGCGGGCGGAAACGCGGGTGTTCGGTGGGGCCGAGCGGCACACGACGCATTTCACCGCGGCGGATGGGGAGGGGAACTGGGTCGCGATCACGGCGACGGTCAACACGACGCTCGGGTCGAAGGTGGTGATCCCGGGGACGGGGGTCGTGATGAACAACGAGATGGACGATTTCGCGATCGCCCCGGGGGTCCCAAACGCGTTCGGACTGTTGGGCACCGAGGCGAACGCCCCGGACGCGGGGAAGCGTCCTCTCTCCAGTATGAGCCCGACGATCGTGACGCGAGACGGCGAGCCGGTGCTGAGCTGCGGCGCCGCGGGCGGGCCGCGGATCATTTCGGCGGCGGCGCAGATCGTGTTGGACGTGCTGGCGCTGCAGCGGGGACTCCCCGAAGCGATGGCGGCGGGGCGGGTGCACCATCAGTGGCGTCCCGACGAGGTCCGCATCGAATCGCGGCTGGGGGAATCGGTCCAGACGGGTTTGACGGAGCTCGGTCATACCGTCCGTCGCGGCGGTTCGATCGGGACGGCTCAAGGGATCGCGCGGGATGCGGACGGCGTGTTGACCGCGGCATCCGAGCCGCGAGTAGACGACAGCCGTGCCGGGGCGTTTTGAGTCGAGCGGCGTTGCGGGGATGTATCGAAGCGTTAACAATCGTGGCGGAAACCCGAATGCCTATCCGAAAAGGCGTCCGACACTTTGTCGATTTCCAGCTGACATTGCGTGAAACGGCTTTTCCGCGTCCTGGGGTGACGACCGGCTCGCTCCAAGAGAGGGGCGGCCCCCTTTTCGGATAGGCAGTGAGAGCCGATCGAACGAACCATCGAACACCGCAGGAAGGCCCCCGTGACCGCATCCCCCTCCCTCTCGGAAAGAAAGCGGGCGATCCGCGAAGCCGCCCACGAGGCACGACGAGCTCAGCCGGACAAGGACGACGTCAGCCGCCGGATCACGGATCGGGTGGCGGGTTTGGCGGAGTACCAGCGGGCGTCGTGCGTGATGTGGTACGTCGACGTGCGGGCGGAGGTGCGGACGCGTCACGCGTTGCCCGCGGCGCTCGCGAGCGGCAAGAAGACGGTGATCCCGTATTGTGTCGACGGCGAACTCGAGCTTTTCCATTTGGAGTCGATCGACGAGTTGGAAGAGGGGATGTACCGGATCTTGGAGCCGCGGGCGGAGCTTCGCGAGGTTTCGGAGAAGCGGGTCGGGGTGGAGGAGCTCGATCTGATCTTGGTCCCGGGGGTAGCGTTCGACGCGCGTGGGGGCCGGACCGGCCACGGCAAGGGTTACTACGACAAGTTGCTCGAGAACGCGAAGCCGGAAACGCCGTTGGTGGCGTTGGCGTTCGATTGTCAAATGTTCGACGAGATCCCGATGCAGGATCACGACATCTACATGGACAAGGTCGTCACCGAGAGCGAAGTTCACACCGGCATCGGCCGAGCCAATCATGGATGATCCGGGACGAATCGAGCGGTTGAAGCGGCTGATCGACGACACGTACGCCGAGGGCTTTCGCAGCCTGTTCGGGGAGGTGTTGATCACGGCCCGGGACGAGCGTTGGTTGGGGCATTGTCTCCACGCGGTCACCGGTCACGCTTCGAGTACGGTCATGTGTGATTGTGAGGCGGGGGTGTCGCGTCGATGGGACGGTTCGGAAACGCCGGACGGCCGGATCGGTGCGAGCGTCCAGTTCCACGTGCCGCGGTTTCGCAAAGACCGCGTGGAGCACCTGGAACGGGTGATGATGGCGCGGATCAGCCAGAACGTTTTGACATGTCCCACCGCGCGGTGTTTCAACCTGGTCGAAAGTGACGACCACTTTCAGCTCGGCCGAAAAATCGCCTATTTCGGCGACCGGCATCAGTTCCGCGACGAGCGTTATGGCAGGAAGGGGTGGGTGATCCCGATTTTGGCTGGCGAGTTTTTTCTGTCGCGTCGGTTCGGATATCGCGACGGGGTGATGGGTGGCAACTTGTGGTTTTTCGGCCCGGACGAGGCGACGGCGCTCGACGCGGCCGAGCGGGCGGCGGCCGCCGCCGAAGCGTCCGCGGACGTGATCACGACGTTTCCCGGAGGGATCGCCGCGAGCGGTTCGAAGGCGGGGAGCAGTTACGACTTCACGTTCGCGTCGACGTACGCGGAGTTTTGTCCGACGTTGAAGGAGAAGCTGGGGGAACGATCAAAGGTGCCTGACGGCGTCGGCAGCATCATGGAGTTGATCCTGAACGGCCGCGACTTGGCGGCGTTGGAAGCGGCGACTCGGCGGGCGATGTTGGCCGCGGCGGAGACCGAGGGCTTGATCCGGATCAGCGCCGGGAACTACGGCGGCCGGCTCGGCAAGTCGTTCATTCATTTGCACCCGTTGCTCGATCCCGATACGTCTCCGCCATCGTCGTGACGGCGTCGCGAACGGCGTCGCGGAAGCTGGCGGGTTCGAGGACTTCGGCATCGACGCCGAGCGAGAGGACTTTGGGGAGCAGTTCGCGGGGGTGCGAGGCGGGGACGGTGAGCACGGCCGCCCCGTCGCGTTCGTCGTCGAGTTGCTGTTCCGGGTGCCAAGGGTCTTCGCGGATCCAGGCGGCGGCGCGGCGTCCGAGCCGAATCCGCACGGGGGTCGGGGAGTCGCCTGAGAAGATCCCGATCGATTGGCCGAGATGTTTCGACAGGTCGATGTCGGGGTCGGGTTTGAAGTAGACGTCGAGTGCCGTGGCGTGTCGGAAGCGGTCGAGTTTCCAGTGACGGAGCCGATCCTTCGGGTCGTCGATCTCGACGGCCGCCGCGACGACGTAGATGCTGCTCTGGTAGACCGCCAACCCGTACGGTTCGATGCGGCGGGTGGATGCCGGTTTGCCGACCGGTTCGTACTCGATCTCCAGGACGCGATGTTCGAGGACCGCCCGGTTGATCGTTTTGAGCATCCCTTCTTGGCGTTCGTAGGTCTTGC
Source organism: Pirellulaceae bacterium (assembly GCA_041685355.1). GTDB lineage: Bacteria > Planctomycetota > Planctomycetia > Pirellulales > Pirellulaceae > JAWLFY01. The sequence continues at coordinate 4,431 of JAWLFY010000214.1, forward strand.
TCGGGGTGCCGAAGACGTGAAGCGTTTTGCGGTACCGTTCGTAGTGATCGAACACGCCGTCGGGGATCGCCTCACGGACCTTGTTCCAGAACGTCTCGATGCCCCGCCAGTACTGGGTCCCGAGCAGGGGGTAGAGGAGTTCGCGGCCGATCGACAGCGAGATCAATTCGGTCGCCGAGACGCCGATCTCGTGGACGCTCCGGTTGTGGCGTCCGAGCTTATAGATCCGCCCGCGATCGAGCGTTTCGGTACGGATGTCGAAACCGGCCGACTGGAGCGCCTCCATGTCGCGACGGATCGTCCGCGTGTGCAGTTTGGTCAGCCCGAGATCGCCGACCAGGTCATCGCGAAGTTCGTCAAGTGTGCGGCCGAAGCGGGAATACTCTAGTAGCTGCAGCAGTTTGTGCTGCCGGATCAGTTGTTCGTTGCGGGCCAACGGAAACCCTCGGGGTGAACGCTTGGGGAGAAGGTCAACCGCCGAAATTGTCCTCCGCGGCGTCCGAATCGGGAACCACCCGGCCGGAAAGCTGGCAGACGACGACGGGTTCGTACGGGTCGGCGTAGGCGACGGAGATCGAGATGCCGGGGGGCCGCGGCCAAGTCGTGGGACCGTCGCCCCATGCCCCGAAACGAGAGCGATCGATGACGAGATAGCGAGCGCCGAGCAGCCAGAGTTCCTGGATCGTTTCGGGCGAGGGAAATTCGCGGGCCGCGACCCGGAGTTGTCGGTACCGAGGGGGAAAAAACCCGGAGTAGCCGTTCACGATCGGCCGCCGGAAGTGCAGGGACCTGACCATCAACCGAGTGGTCGGAGCGTAATCCGCCGTGGTTCCGCTTTGCGGCATCGGCAGCCCGGCGACGACCGAACCGGGGGGGGTGTGATGCCGCAGCCATGTCGACCAGGCGGTCGGGGATTTCAAGTCGCGGACGTCTTCAAGGGGCCTCGGTGCCGGCCAGGTGCTGATGACCGCGAGCGCCGACGCGAACAGGCATCCCGCGGCCGCCCATCGCCGCCGTTGGCGGTTCGACGGATCGAACCAAGCGTGAACTCGGCCGAGGCCTTCGATCGCCAGGAAAGTCATCGCGATTTGGACAAACAGGGCGAACCGGAACGGGGTGCGGATCAGGCCGAGGGGCGTGAATCGATCGCCCAGCCAGTCCCAGGGGACGAACCCGAACAAGGAGACGCGGGGGCCGAGCGACGCGACGGCGGCGACGACGGCGAGCGTCGCGCAAAAGCCGATCCAGCGGGACCGTCCGCGATCGACCGAACGGTTGCGGTCCGCTTCGGCCCCGTCCCGCGTTGTTCGCCGCGGGCCGGGCAGGAGCACGCCGAGCACGCCGAGCAGGGCGAGCGTGGTGATGGCGATCCCGGCCCCCAGGTCGCGTGATCGCGGCCGAAGCCCAGACCGAGGCCGTTCAGGCGTGGTTCGCGATCTCGACGGCGGCTCCTCCCGAGCCGCCTCCGAGTTGCGATACCAACTTGGGGGCGAGGGAAGGTAATCGGAAGGGCGGGCGGAGAAGGAGCGTACCCACTCGGTCGGTCGCGGGGACGCGGTCGCGTTCAAGAATCGAACCTGCGCCACCAGTAACGGCGAGACCGCGGCGGTGGCGACGACCACCGCAAGGGGAAGATGAGCGAAGGCGGCATAGCGACGGGGTTGAGGCCCGGGCTCTTCGTGGGTGGGGTTCGGCCACAGCAGGATCAGAAACGGGGGCGCGAGGATGACCAGGAACAGGCCGTAGTAGTTGCACGCGGCGTAGCAACCGGCCGCGGCGATACCGAGGAGCACCGCGGGGGTGACGGCGGGACCACGGCCGAGAAGACGGGTCGCGTGGATGACCGCGAGCGGTCCCCAGGCCGCGGTCAGTTGGAGCACGCCGAGTTCGGCCCAGACGAACGGGAGTTGCAGGAACAGAATGCCAGCGAGGATCGCCAACCAGCGGCCGTGGTCGAGGGAAGCGACGATTCGGCGGGCGAGCACCGCGGTGAGAGCTAGCTGAAACGCCAGGTAGACGTTGTAGGCGGGTACCGGACCGAACGACCAAACCAGTGGGGCGACGACGAGTGTCGTCGGCTGCATCTCGGAAAACGTGAACGCACCCGGTTCCGGATAGAAGATCGGGGCGTGCCAGTAGTCGCGAAAACCGCTGGCCGCTTGGGTCGCGTTCCAGCCGACGGTCCAGACATTCAGGAGGGGAACCGTGGGGGAACGTTCGTCTCCGCGAGGGATCGAGTCTCCGATCGATATCGGGTTACCCCAGATTTGGACGCACGCGAGGACAAACCATGCGGCGCACTCGGCCGCGACGCGGACGACGGCTCGGGTCGGCCTCCGCCATCCGCCGGGGCGGAAACGGGCCGCTTCGCGGATCGATCGAGGCGTATTCATACCGGCGGAGGGGACCACCCTTTCCAACTATCCTCTAATGCCCCAGAAAGGCAACAGAAAGATTCCGCAACATTATCCGGGATTTAAGTGGCGTACTGCACCACTGATTGGTACTTTACCCTTTTGCAGGGCCCCCGTTTGGGTTTTGTGCTGGTGGTGTTTCTTTGTTCGTACTTTTC
>JAWLFY010000058.1:0-27533 GCA_041685355.1 Pirellulaceae bacterium
CATCTTGCTCGCCAGATTTGCCCTGCTCCCCAGGATCTCCCTGTTCTCTAGGTTTTCCCTGCTCCCCAGGCTCTCCCTGGTCCCCAGGCTTGCCCTGTTCGCCAGGTTTTCCCTGTTCGCCGGATGTTCCCTGTTCGCCAGGTTCTCCTTGTTCGCTGGGTTCACCCTGTTTGCTCTGTTCGCCGGACTCGCCTTGCTGGCCCGATTCACTTTGCTGTGGCTCGGACTCGCCCGGCTCGGACTCGCCCGGCTCGAACTCGCCCGGCTCGGACTCGCCCGGTTCCGACTCGCCCGGTTCCGACTCGCCCGGCTCGGACTCGCCCGGCTCGGACTCGCCCGGCTCGGACTCGCCCGGCTCGGACTCGCCCGGCTCGGACTCGCCCGGTTCCGACTCGCCCGGTTCCGACTCGCCGGGCTTGCCTTGGTCGCCGGACTCGCTTTCTCCCGACTCCTTCGGTTCGCCGGGATCACCGTCCTTCCCATTGGGCGACGAGTCGTCGTTGCGTTCTCCCGAAGCATTCTCGGACGATTCGTCTTCACGGAGATCGCGGTCGAGCCCTTCGGCGCGTTCGGTGATCCCCTGTTGTTCGTCGCGGAGTTCGTCGAGCCGGGCTCCGTTTTCCGTTCTCGCGCGGGTGCTCCGCTGGGCCCGTTCGGTTCGGCGGAGGTTTTTGATCAGGCGGTCGATCCGTTCCTTTTCGTCGCGGATCCGTCGTGAGCGGTCTTCGCTGAGCAAGAGTTTCAGCAGCCCCGCCAGTTCCTCGTTCGCCGCCTCTTGGCGATCGAGTGCCTCTTGGAACTGCTCGGAGCGAAGCGATTCGCCGGCGTTTCGCAGTTTGTCCAGTACAAACCGATCGCTCGATTGGCGAGCGGCGCGTCGCAGCAGCGCCGCTCGTTCGGGGTTCTCGCCGGCTTCGACGTCCGCCAGCCTTAACAGCAGTTGCTCCAGCTTTTCGAAACGCTCGGCCACTCCCGCTTGCCGCGCCGAGAGCTGATCGTCGGCCAGCGCCCGGTCGGTACCCAGAGCCGAAACGAGGGCGAACGCCAACCCGACCGCCATCGAGACGGCGAAATTCAACCGGGGGGGGCGGGTCAACCGGCCGGCGGACGCATCCACGTCACAACTCCTGGTTAGTCGAACAGGTCAAGCACGCTTCGCTTCTGTTGCTGCTTGGTTTCCTCTAGCAGCTTTTCTTGATCGTCGATCAGACCTCGGAACAGGTCCAAGATCTCATTGTAACTTTCGAGGTCAAGCATTTTCTCGAGCACCGCCGTCAGATCCAGCAGGACCTGTTCCGCCGAGTCGACCGCCTCGGCCGCCTTCCCCGTCGCCACCTCGCGGTCATCGATCGACTCGAGGGCCTCGGCGAGCTGTTCCCGGAGCCGCGTCATCGGCCCATCGACGACCGCGCGGAGCGGCGTCCGAACCCCCTCCCCGATCCGTTCGCGACGGTCGATCGAATCGACCCGGTTATTGACCATTTCCTCCAGCAAGTCGCCGAGCGAGGCGACGATTCCGCTCAGTTCTTCGGACGTCTTGTCCGCCTGCAGGGATGCTTGCTGGACCCGCAAACGCCTGACTTGGGTTTCGCGGTCCGCTTCCTCGGCGCCGCCCGCTTCCTCGGCGCCGCCCGCTCGCGCGGGGGCGTCGCTTTCCTCGGCCGGAGTCTCCCCGGCTTCGTCCCCGTCCCCTTCCTGTTCGGCTTCGTCGAGCCATCGCCGCCGAACCGATTCGATCGAATCGCGGAGCCCGCGGGTCTCGTCGATCGTCTGCTCCAAACGTGCGCGGAACGATAGCTCTCGCCGTTCGAGCAGCGCCAGTAGCTCTTCCGGCGTGACGACTTCGAGGCGGAACACCTCGCTCCGGGTCGGATCGCGCGGCGTCAGGTCATAACCGTCCGAAGCCTCGGCGTAGACGCGGAGGGATTGGCCGGGTTCGAGTTCCCGGATTCCCCCTTCGGCCGCCAAGTCTCTCAGGTCGATGACCGTTTCCGCGTCGCCATCCCGGTCGGGATCCAACCGACGCGATGCCGACGTCGGACGCCGCTCGCTTTCCGTCGGCTCCCCGTTCGGCTCCCCGTTCGGCTCGCCGTTCGGCTCGCCGTTCGATTCTCCGGCTTCATCCGTATCGCCCGCGTCCTCGTCACCTTCCCCCTCGGCCGCGACGGTGACATCGAGACGTCGGACGCCGTAGTCGTCTTCGACCGACGTCCGCAACGGGATCCGCGCGATCGGGGTCACGGCCGAGCCGATCCCCGCCAGCTTCACGGAGACGTCTGGCGGCTCATCGAGGACGACGCCGAGGTAGTACCGAAACGGAGCTTGGGCCGAGATCCCGTCCATTCCTCGGGGGATCGCCCGGATCGTGGTGGCTGAGCGAAAGTCGTCGAGGCGGAGCGTTGCCCGCGTGCGGTCCTCCGAGAGCTCCAGCGGAACGTCGCTCCGGTTGCCGCGATCGTCGCGGAGGTCGAGGTCGATTCCCGCCAAGGGACGACTGCCGCTGGCGACGAGCGTGACTTCGCTCCCTTCGCGGACCCGCAACCCGGCCCGGTACTCGGTTTCGAGGTCGGGCCCCTGTGCCGAATGTCGACGGAGGTAATCGGGATAACGGATCTCGACCCGCAGGTTCGCGATCGCGGGCGGTTCGACCGCTTCGATCCGATAATCCTCGAGCCGATCGTCGAGCCCATGGATGCTGATCGTCATCGAATCGGCAAGCCCGGCGAGAGGCACCCCGTCGAGCACGAACGCTTGGTACCCGTCGACGACACGGCCGATCCGCCGCATGTTGGCTTGGCCGCGCGTCCCGTCGTCGGTTTGGTAATACACCGTGCACAGGTCGGGCACCTCCGCCTCGTCGGCGCGTGCCCGGATCCGCAGCGTCCCGTCGCTCCCCTTGGGAAGCCGCATCTTCTTCTCGTCGAACGTCACCAATTCGGTCACCGGTTCCGCCTCCTCCTGGGCCGACACCTTGGGGAGTTCGACCCCGACCATTTCCAAACTCGCCTTCCGCGGCCAGGGGACGTCGGTCCATAGGCTGAGCCGGCCGGCGGCTTGCAAGAGCGTTGGCGGGCTGACCGCGGCAAGCACCACGACCGCCGCGGCAAGCGGGATCACGAGGACCGCTTTCTTCACCAACGGGTCGCGGCGGAAGATCCGATCGGGATCGACCCGGTCGACCATCGAGACCGCCTCGCGGTGGACGATCGCCAACAACCCTTCCGCGTGGGCGTCGCCCGACCGGTCGGGCTGGCAGAGCTGAACGGTAGTGACCAACCGCCCCGCGAAGTCTGGGTGGTGACGTTCGACGAGCAACGCCAAACTGTCGTCGGGCAGCCGCCGCATCATCCGCCCCAAAAACGATCGCACGAACACCGCGGCGACGATCAGCCCGACGGCCGCGAGCAGCACCGTTCGCGCCGACCGCGGCATCTCGGTCCCGCCGATCTGGACGGGAAGAAAATCGAGCGCGAGCCCGATCCAAAAACCGAGCAGGACGACCGCCGCGATCGCGAGCAGCGAGTCCCACACGATGTACCGTCGCACCCGGCCCCGCAACGAACGGAGGAGGCTGACGAGTTTCGGGTCGAGTCGGGTTTCGCGGGGCATATCGCTCGTCAATTTAGGCCAACCGGTGCAGGCGTCGCGTGACCCATTCGAGCGTCAACGCGGAGGCGATCAACCAGATCAACACCGCGTTCCGCCGCTCGTGGAAATCTCGGTCGGGCGTTCCCGGCAACACCATCGTCTGCGGTTGCGGCCGGATCGTCGACGCCAGTTCGGTCGCCAACATGGGGACGTCGACCCCTCGGTCGATCGGGTAATAGCGGCCCCCGGTGACCGACGCGAGCTGATCGAGTTCGTCATCGTTTCGTCGCGGCCGTTCCAATTCGATCGCGGGCAAGCGGACCTGGATCGCTTGCCGCAATACCTGCTCGCTCAGCGCGTCGCCGAGCGTCAGCCGAATCTCGTAGCTCCCCGATTCGCGGACCGTCATCCGACCGCCGTAGGTTCCCGGACGCGGTTCCCCCGGCAACGGACGCAACCGCAAATCGTCGATCCGTCCCCCCGGCAACAACACCTTCGCGGTCACCTCGGGAAGCTCCAGCGGTTCGAACTGGTCGTCGCTCAAGACCGCCCGCACCGAGATCGTGTCCCCCACCATCGCCCGTTGGTTGTCGACCAACAACACGCCTCGGTTGCTGTCGCGGAGCAGCCGCCCCTCGCTGACCCAGCGGACGAGCTTTGTGTAGTAGCTGTCGAACAACGCGTCCCCTTCGCCGCGGAGCCGCCACATCTCGCCGCTTCCCTGAAAAAACACGCGTCCCGCCCCATAGAATTGCGACGCCAAATAGATCGGCAACTCCCCGCCGACCTCCGCCGTCGGGTCGGAAAACCGCGCGTACACCTTCGCCCCTGGCTTCGCGTCTTGGACCCCGACGTAGTCATAAACCCCGTCGAACTCGTCCCAACGTTCGAAGCTCGTCTGCGGGTCGTCGGTGATCCGAAGGAATTCCGCCCGCCGGGCCTCGTCGGTGAATTCCAGCGGCCACGCGTTCTCGCCCCCTTGTCGGCCGCCGCCCAACAACGGCCCGCGAGTCGCCAGGTTCACCGGAAAGAACCCCGAGATTCGGTTCACCCGAGGGTCGGTCCGCACCCGCGTCCAGCGAGGGTGATAAACCGGTCCGGCGACCAACACCATCCCGCCCGCCTGACGCGTGAGCCAGCGGTCGATCAGGTCGAGCTGCTCGGCGTCGAGCGCCATCCAGTCCGGGTCGAAGAACATCACGACGTCGTACTCGAATAACTCCTCCGGGGTCGACGGGAACCCCCGGAGCACCCCGTCGGCGTCCTGGCTCATCCCCGGTTGCCCCGTTTGCAGCCACACGTCGAGCTCGACCGAGCTGTCGCGAAAAAGCAGGTTCCGAACGAACCGGTACTCACGCGTCGGTCCCCCGGCAACGGCCAGCACCCGCAGCTTTCGCGCGACGACCTCGTACCGCGCGTCGCGAATGTCGTCGCGACGGTTCTGGTCTTCGGCCGGTGCCACCACGCGGACCGCCAAACGGCGTCGGCCCACCGATTCCGGTTCCAACTCGAATCGAATCCCGGACAACGTCCCGTCGGTATCGAGCCTCACCCGTTGGCTGTCGACGACCTCGCCACCGAACTCACCCTCACCCGAACCCGAGCCCTCCGTCCCAGACGACACGTCATTCGTCCCATCCCCGGCGTCATCCTCCTCGGCGTCCTCTTCGCCTGAATCTTCATTGTCCAGCCGGTCCAGCAATTGGACTTCGACCGTCACCGGCTCCGGGCCGCTGGCCTGGAGCACCGCGGAAACCGCGAACCGGTCTCCCGGATAAACCCGCCTCGGGGCCTCCAGGTCGACCACGCGGACGTTCACCGGTGCGTCGCTGCTGCCGAGACCGACCGGATACAGCGCGACGCCGTTTTGGCGGGCCGCAGAAGCCGCGAGCGTGACATCCGCGCCGCCGTTGCTTTGACCGTCGGAGACGACCAACACCCCGGCCAACGTCGACGGGTCGTGATCGACCAACACGCCGCGGATCGCGTCACCGATCCGGCTTTCGGTCCCGGCCGCGGCAAGCCGTTCGGACCAATCGGTCACTCGCGGCCCGTCCGGCACTTCCCCATTTTGTCCCTCGCCGTCCGCCGCCTCTTCGCCCGCCGATCCGGCGTCGCCATCGCCTTGCGGAGCGGACCCCGAGCCGCCATCGGTGTCACCGCCGACCCACGCGTCGGCACCGACGATCTCGGCAAAGCTTCGCCCGGTATCGACGGCATAAACGCCTCCGAGCGACACGACGCCGAGCGTTAAGCAGATCGCGCAAGCGAACAGCAACCAACCGATACTCGCACCACGACCGGCCGCCCCGATCACCAACGTCCCGGCGCTGAGCAACACCGCGGCGCCGACACACACCAAGCCGAACATCGCCAACGGGTCGCTCGGCCCGGGGACCGACGCCGCCGACTCGGGGCCCTCCCCGTCGCGATCGTTTCTGTCGCGATCGTTTCCGTCGTCCCCGTCGTCGCCGGGCGGATCACCGTCCCCCGAGCTCGCGTCCCCCGATTCCTTCCCCGACGATCGCGTCTCCAACAGCCGCGGTTCCGGGGCGGAATCGAACGCGTACACGCTCGTCCGATGCTCATCCGCCAATCGTCGCAACAAACCGCTCGCGTCGATCAGCTCGGTCGCCCGCTCGACCCGGCTCGCCGAATCGGCCGCAGAACCGGCGGGCAACGACATGCTTTGGCTCGTGTCGACCAAAATCACGACTTCGCTCGGTCGCGTGACCAACCGTTCGGTCCGCCGCTGCAGGTCGAAGAAGAAAAAGATTAATGCCGCGATCGTCGTCAACCTCATCGCGATCAGCGTCCAACGGACCCCTTGGGGCAACTCGTCGACGTCTCGGCGATAAAGCCAGACGCAAAGCTGAACGATCAACCCGATCGCGGCGACCAACAGCGCCCACGACCACCATCCTTGCAACGTCGCCGCCCGCGTGAACTCGTAGACGATCTGATTCGATGTCACCTCGTTGTCGTTCATCGGCCGCCTCCCGCTTTCGAACCCGCCGTGTGGTAGCTGGCCCAGTGGGCGAGCCATTGCTCGGCCCCGAGCAGTCCGGCGAGCAGCCCGAGCATCACCAACGCGAGCGTCGACCCGCCCGCCCCACGATTCTCCTCGCTCCACGCGGCGCTACTGACAAACCGAACCTCGATCGGCTCCAGCCCCCGCCGGATCTCCGCCGGGTCCGCCCGTCGCAGGTCGCCCTCGCCCGGCCGAATCACGGTCGCCTCCGGAACGATCTCGACCGACCCGTCGTCGCGGGTCAACGACCACTCCGAGATGCCGGGACGAAGCAGATCCGCAATTTCTCCTCCGGCCAACAACTGCTCGATCGGGCTCAGACTCACCTGCCCGGCCGCCGATCCGGTCCCCGAGTCAGCCCCCTCGGAGTCCGATCCCTCCGAGCCCGACCCCGCCGGGGCGGCCCGCGTCGCGTCATTCCCTGGCGAGTCCGATCCGCCTTCGGCGGCCGCGTCGTCACCGGATGCGGCACCGGATGCGGCACCGGCGTTCGGCACGGCGATCCCGTCGCCGGCGGTGAAGTCGAGTGGGATTCGTGGCGGGTCGTCCGCCGGCGGCAGCCACGATCCGGTGCCGGCGTACCGCCGGATCGGCAGATTTCGTTCCAGCGGCTCGTCGACGTAACGACGGGTCGAAGGCGCCGCGGCACTCCACAACGTCGCGTTGGTTTGCAGCAAGAACACGACGAAACTCGGGTCACCGGCCCAATTCGTCCATTCGCCGTCGAGCCCGGTCAACACCGTCACCACCCGCCCGCGGCCAACGTCGTGCTCGGTGACCAGCGGAACCCCGTCCCGCCGCCGCAGCGTTTCGACGACCCTCGGCTCTTCGCCCCCATCCGTATCCGCATCCCCATCCGCCCCGTCCCCTTCTATGTCTACGTCTACGTCTACTTCTTCTCCTTCTTCGTTTGACGACAACGTCCACGAACGGGAGACGCGGACGAGCCCGAACACGGCGTCCCCCATCTCACGGATCGGTGCGAGCAACGGGCTCTTTTCCCCGAGACGAACGTCCCCCGGCCCCGATTCGTCGCTCCGACTCTGGTCGCTCGGTGCCGCCAATTCCGCCGGCAACAATCGCCGCGTGCCCCGTCGCAGGGTCGAGTTGTACGCCTGGCGGTTCACCCGTGATCCGAGGAACCAACACAGCCCACCCCCGTCGCGGACGTACTCCGAAAGCGACTCCGCGGCCCCTTCACCGATCGTTTCCAAATCGACCAGGTAGACCGCGCGGTACTTCGCGAGCTGCTCCGGGGTGATCGAACGGAGGAACGACGGGGGCTGGGTTTCCGGGATCGCGCCGACCCGGACTTGGCTGCCGGGGTCGAGCACCGAGGTGATATGGTATGCCCCCACCCCTTCGGGATCTTCGTCGATCACCAGCACCCGCTCGCTTTCGGTCAACGGCAAGACGCAACTCCGCCGGTTGTCGATCGGCAACACGTCTTCGGGCAAACTCACCTCGACCGCGTGTGTCCCCGGTTCGGCGATGAAGACCTGAAACGTCTTCGTGACCTCTTCGCCCGAGGCGAGCGATTCGATCAGCACCGCCGGTTGCGATTCGACTTCGCCGCTGACCGAACGGGTCGGGTCGGCCGATCGCACCTCTTCGCCGTAACGGATCACGCGGACGTTGACCGGCACGTTGTTGACCGGTGCCGGCCCGTGGTTGGTGACGGTCACCCGGAGCACGACCGGGACGCCGGCGACCCACACGTCGGGATTCGGGGAGACTTCGGTGACCGCCAGGTTCACCCCGGGGTCGGACGCACAATCGATCATCCGCACCGACGCACCGGCGGCATCGGCCGAGCGGAGCGATTCCCCGACCCGATCGGGCGAGTCCCAGTCGCCTCGGCGGAAATCGCTGATCAGATACAACGTCGTACGATCGGCGGGACTCGATTCGATCAGCCCCGACGCCATGTCGATCGCGGGGATCAGATCGGTCCGCAGCGGTGACGCTTCGGTCGCCATCACCCGACCGATCAGGCTGGCGTCCGCGAGGATCGTCTGCGCCGCCAAGTCGGCGACGGCGTCCCCCGATTCCGATCCGCCGCGGACCGCGAGCGCCGCGCGACTCGCCCGCAACACGGTGAGCTGATGGTTGCCGTCCTCGGCAGCCAACCGCTGCGTCAGTTCCTGGACCGCACGCAGCGCCCGCCGGTACGACGTCTCGCCGCCGCTGCGGTCCCCCATCGAATAGCTGTCGTCGAGCACAATCACGTGATGCGTCGTCTCGCCACCCAGCGCCCCCAGCAGCTGCCGGCCCCCGGTCCAACCCGCGAGCAACGCGATCAACAGCGCCGCCACCGCGACCCGCGCCAGCAACAACAACAACTGCCGCAGGATGATCCACTTCTTCTGCTTGCGGTAACTCGCGAGCAAAAAATCCATCGCCGCCCATCGCTGGCGACGATGCCGCAGCATGTTGATCAGGTGGACGAGGAGCGGGACCCCGACGAACAGGAATCCGATCGTCATCGCGGGAAACGTGAACACGGCGGTCATCCGTGACGGAGCTTGGGGAGCGATTGGCGGGTCGCCAGGAACTTCGCGAGGAGCGCGTCGAGGGGGTCACTCGTGCGGGCGAGCATGTATTCGATCTGCAACCGACCACAAGCCCGCCGCGTGTGCTCGAGGAACTCGTTCAACGCCTCCAAGTACCCCTCGCGGAGCGCCCGAGGGTTGCAATTCAAATGCGCTTCGGTCTCGAGCCCCTCGAACCGCGTCGCCCCGTCGAATTCGAAGTCGAGCTCGTGATCGTGCAGCACGTGGAACAACGCGACGTCGTGGCCGCGGGAGCGGAGCACCCGCAACCCTTCGAGCAGCGAATCGACGCCGAGCAGGTCCGAGACGATCAACACCAGCCCCCGACGCGGGATCTTCTGGGTGACCTCGCGGGCGACCCTGGCCAAGTCGGTCCGGCCGTCGGCGCCGACCGAATCGAGTAGCGACACGATCCGGGTGAGTTGCTGCTGGTTGCTCCGCGCGGGCAAGCTCTCGCGAACCCGTGTGTCGAACGTGAACAGCCCCGCCGCGTCCTTTTGCCGGAGCGCCAAATAGGCCATCGACGCCGCGATCGATGCCGAGTAATCGAACTTGTTCGTCTCGCCGTCCCCGTAAGACATGCTCGCCGAACGGTCGACCAACAGATGCAGCCGGAGATTCGTCTCTTCTTCGTACTGCTTGATGTGAAGCCGGTCTTGCCGCGCGTACACCTTCCAATCGATGTGACGGATCTCGTCACCCCGAGCGTATTGGCGGTGCTGCAAGAACTCGATCGACTGCCCGAAGTAGGGACTGCGGTGCATCCCCGACAGGAACCCTTCGACGACGCGTCGCGCCGTGAGCTCCATCCGTCGGATCCGATCGGTGACCTCAGGACGCAAATATCGTTTGGAAGCGGGCATCGCGGGAAAGCTCGTCCTCGGTGGTGGGGGTCGCCTCGATGATCCGGGCGATCACGTCGTCGCTCGAAACCCCGTCGCTCTCGGCGGCGAAGTTGACCACCACCCGGTGACGGAGCACCGGCGCGGCGAGCGCCTGGATGTCCTCGATCTGGACATGAAACCGTCCTTGCAACAACGCCCGCGCCTTGCCGCCCAAAATCAAAAACTGGACCGCGCGAGGGCCGGCCCCCCAACCGATCAGATCGTTGACGAACTCGGGGACGCCCTCCGACCCGACACGCGTCTGTCGGACCAAAGACAACGTGTAGCGGACGACGTGGTCGCTCACCGGGACCCGCCGGACGAGCTGCTGCAACCGCAAAATCTCCTCCCCGGCGAGCACCGGTTCGACGTCGGCGGTCGCCGACCCGGTCGTCCGACGCGCCACCTCGAACTCCTCGTCAAAACTCGGATAACGGACGAACACCTTGAACATGAAACGGTCTTGCTGCGCTTCTGGCAACGGATACGTCCCTTCCTGTTCGATCGGGTTCTGGGTCGCCAGCACGAAGAACGGGTCGTCGAGCGGGTGGCGGATGCGGCCGACGGTCACCTGCCGCTCTTGCATCGCTTCCAGCAAAGCCGCCTGGGTCTTCGGCGGCGTGCGGTTGATCTCGTCGGCGAGCACCACGTTGGCAAACAACGGGCCTTGCATGAACCGCATCTCGCGATGCCCCGTCGCCCGGTCCTCCTCGATGATCTCGGTCCCGGTGACGTCCGCCGGCATCAAGTCGGGGGTGAACTGGATCCGGCTGAACGATAGGTCAAGCGCCTTGGCGAGCGTGCTGATCATCAGCGTTTTCGCCAGCCCCGGCACCCCCTCGAGCATGCAGTGGCCGCGGCTGAATAGACAGATCATCAACTCGTCGATCACCGATTCCTGCCCGACGATGATCTTCCCGAGCTGCTCCACGATCCGGTTGCGGGCCTCGTGCAGCTTCCCCGCGTCGGCCTCGTTCAAAGGCTCGGACACCGAACCGTCGGTCGTCCCCTCGAAGGCCCCTTGTGGCCCACGGCCGGCCTCCCCTTGCGCCCCACGGCCGGCCACATCGCGAGCCTCGCCCGTCGGCGTCTCGTGGCCGGTCTCAGCATCGGCGGACATGCATCATCCTTCGGTTGGAACCAAGGCGTCGATCCGACGCCGATCGTCGCGGTAAACACCACCCGTTCACCCCACTCCACCATAGCAGCTGACGTCAAGTCGGGCGCCTGGGAGGACAGGGAAACTGGCGGCGAGAAGCAACGGTCGGGGAATAATTAACACCCTTTCGCGGAACGGCGCAAGCCGTCCGGTCCCACTGCTTTCGCCCTTTCGTTCTCGTAGGCCGCTACAAGGAGCCACGGCGACTCAGTGGCGGCGTCCGGAAAGCGGGTCGATAGGCGGGGACGGTTGGGGACGCAACCTTCGGTGACTGTCCGATGCCGTGGCGGCGGTCACCTGAGGGGAGGATTGGCTTGGCCGTTTGAGTGAAAGCGGCCGATCAGGCGAAGTCGCTTTCATGAGAATTTCGGTGACCTTTTCGCGGCCTACGTCGCCAGTTCGCCCGAGTCATCCGTCCCGCCGGAGTCATCCGCCTGGTTGGGCTCGCGCGACGTCGGCTTCCGCTTGTGCATCGTGATCTCGTTTCCCCGCTCGTTGTGGTGGACCTCGTCCATGAACGCGTTGATCAACAACAGCCCTCGTCCGCTGATATTTTCCAAGTTGGACGGGTCCGTCGGGTCAGGGACTTTGCCAAGATCGAACCCGTTGCCCTCGTCGCGGACCACGAACACCGCTTGCGTCCGCGTCGCGGTGAGTGCAACGAGCACGCGGCGGTCGCGATACGGCGACTCGTGTTGGCGGGCTTGAATCTTTTCCGTGTAAGCCGCCCCGTCGTCGATCTCTCGGAGCGCCGAAGAAACCTCGAGGTTGCCGTGAATCATCCCGTTCAAGATCGCTTCGTCGAGCGCCATCGCGATCTGCGTCCACTCCATCTCGTCGAACAGCTGCAATTCCCGAATCGCAGCCTCCAAACGGGCGATCACCCCGGGGACCAGGCTCTCGTTGTTCGGCAGCCGAAACTCGAGTTGGCCCTGGGTCAGACAGACCGTCGCTTCCTCGGCGACCGCCGCCTCGTCGGTGATCGCGAGCACCTGGGCGACCGTCGCGCTCAGCCCGGTCCGCATCTCGGATTTCGGGACGTAGCTGATCGCCCCCTTGAGAAGCGCTTCGGCGGCGATCTCGTCGGGCCCGGTCCCGGTCGTCAAAATGACCGGGACACCAGGTGCCAACCGCTTGATCGCCGCGACCAGTTCCAACCCGTTCAGCTTCGGCATATCGAGGTCGGTGACCACGACCCGCGGGCGAGACGCCTCGAACGCCACGATCGCCGCCTCGCCGTCCGCCGCCGTCACCACCTCATACCCGCTCGACTCCAGCAACGCCTGCATCTGAGCGAGCTGGGTTGGGCTGTCGTCGACCAAAAGTACGCGACAAGGCTGCGGCATGATGGGGCGTGATTCGGGAAGGCTCAACGACCCTCCGGTCGCGGTGCGAACGGGATGCGAACGGGCAAGGCGGGCAAATTTCCGAAAAGTGGACTGCCGATCGACGCGACGGGCAAGCCTAGCCCCTCGAACGGGCGACCACAAGGGAACCGTCCTCCGCTTATCGACCGCCGTCCGCCGCCCCCTGCTGATCCTCCGCCTCGGCATCCGCGTCCTCCGCATCCGCCTCCGGATTCCCGTCCGCCCGCGACTCGCTGTCAGAGTCGCTGTCGGGCTCGCTGTCAGAGTCGCTGTCGGGCTCGCGGTCGGGCGCGCGGTGGGAGTCGCTGTCAGACTTGCTGTCGGAATCCCCGTCGGATGGGTCCTCCGCTTTGTCGTTCGGCTTGCTTTCGGCTTCGTCGGCTTCCCCCAGCAATTCTTCCAACTTCCGATCGAGTTCCTGGCCGCGGGCGGACATCGATACCACCTTCCCCTCTTTGTCGACGAGGATCGCGGTCGGGATACTCATTACGCCGTAGTGGGTCGCCAGCGGGTGATCCCATCCCTGACGTCCCTCCTCGTCGCTAATCAGGTTGACCCAACCGATCTCCTCCTGCTCGACGTATTGACGGTAATCTTCCATCGAATTGTCCAGATTGACGCCGACGATCTCGAACCCTTGGTCGCCATATTGCTCCAAGCTCGCCTTCATGTTCGGGATCTCGGCGCGACACGGTCCGCACCAACTCGCCCAGAAATCGATCAGAACCACCTTGCCCCGGTACGATTCCCAATCGAACGACTCCCCTTCGGCGGTCGTCCCGAAAACGTCGATGAAATTGCCCGGCAACCGAAGCCTGCGGGCCGATCCGGCCATCTTGTCGGCGACCTCGCGGTACCGAGCGTCTTCCGAATCTTCGAGCCATCCGTGGGCCCGCTCATACAGGTCCGCCGCCAACTCGTCGTCGCCGAGTTGCTCCAACTGCTGAGCCAGGGTGATGGCGATCGCCAACTGGTCGGTGCCGTCGCTCCCGTCCACCAACTCGACCAACTCCTCGACCAAATCGCGTCGCTCGTCCGACGACATCTCCCCGACCCCGCGGAGCTTCGCTTCCATCTGCAGCGTCCGGCCCAGTTTGCGGAACGGCTCGCGGTCGTCTTCCGCCAAATCCGCGATGATCTCGTCTCGTTGATCCCCCTGTTCCGGCTCGAACCGACCCAAAAACTCCAACGCGACCAGCCGCTCACGGACCGCCTGCAACTCGATCTCTTCCGGCACGTCGTCCCGCGAGGCGAGCTCCGCTGTTGCCGCCTCGACCGCTTCGGCAGCCGCTTGGACCGATCGCAGCGTGTCCCCCCGCTCTTCCTTCACCCGATCGATGAACGCCAGCAACTCTTCGACGTCCGCGTCCTCCGGGACCACGAACCGCGCGGCCTCGTCGGCCGCCGCTTCGTCATCGTTCGCCCCTTCCGGATTCTCTCCGACCGCCCCCCCCGGGCTTTCCGCGGGCGGCTCCCCGGTGGCCGACCCTTTCGGCATCGCGCCTTCGCCCGAACCACCGGCGTCCGACGACGGCGTCGACGGAGCGGGCTCGGAAGTCGAACCCGACCCCGAAGTGGAACCTGACCCCGCCGGCGCGTCAGCCCCCGGAGTCGCCGCCGAATCGGTCTCGGGCGCGGGCTCGTCAGAACCGCCACCGCAACCGACAACGACCAACAGCGCGGCCATCCCGAGGGACACCGCCAACGGTCCGAACCCCGAGCGACGCCCGTTGCTGTCCGCGGATCGCAAACAGAAGGAGAAGGAGACGTGGCGGCGACGACGCGTCAGGACGGAACTCAAGCGGCTGGCTCGAATAGACATCAATGAAAAACCTCGGGGGACTGGGGCGGGACTGCAACGTCGGTGACGCCGCGGCTCGGATGGGTCGTGACTCGGATCGGTCGCGGCTCGGATGGGATGACGCCGCGTGACACCGCTTCGCGTTCGACCGGAATTCGCGTTCGACCGGAATCCGCGTTCGACCGGAATCCGCGGGTTCGTTCTTGCAGTTCGCGGACAACACCCCCGAAGTCTACCAATACCGGGGACCTTCCCCAAACGGGTTGCGGTCCCCCGCCCTTTCGCGTCGTCGTCCCACAACACCCACCCGATTGGTCAGTTACAATCGGACGCTTCCTTTGCCCTCCGTCCCATGGAGCCCCTGATGTCACGAATCAACCGACGTCGTTTCGTTCAAACCACATCCGCCCTCGGAGGCGCCGCCCTCCTCGCCCCCCGTTCGGCACGCGGCAACGTGCTCGGGGCGAACGACCGCGTCCGAATCGCGGTCGCCGGCGTCAACGGGCGGGGCAACAGTCACATCCAAGGCTGGCTCGGCCAAGACAACGTCGAGGTCGCTTGCCTCGTCGATCCCGACGAGAACGTGCTGCGGCGGGCGGTCGACGGCGTCAGCAAGCGGGTCGACGGCAAATACACGCCGAAAGGTGTCGCCGACATTCGCGAGGTCCTCGAGGACAACTCGATCGACGCGATCTCGATCGCGACGCCCAACCATTGGCACTCGCTGATGACGATCTGGGCTGCCCAAGCGGGCAAGCACGTGTACGTCGAAAAGCCGATGAGCCACGACGTTGTCGAGGGACGCGTGGCCGTCGAGGCACAAAAGAAATACGGTGTCGTCATCCAACACGGCACCCAGCGACGTAGCGACGCGAAGATCGCCGGTCTCCACGAAGCGATCCAGGCGGGCAAGTTCGGCCGCCTGAAGATCTCCTACGGTTACGCCTGCAAGCCGAGAGGCGGGATCGGGTTCAAACCGATCACGAACCCGCCCGCCCATCTCGATTGGGACCTGTGGCGCGGCCCCGCCGTGATCGACGACTACCACGACAATTACGTTCACTACAACTGGCATTGGTTCTGGGAATCGGGCAACGGCGACCTGAACAACCAAGGCACGCACCAACTCGACGTCGCCCGCTGGGCGCTCGATGTGGACCAAACCCACCCGGTCCGCGCGATGGCGATCGGCGGCCGGTTCCAGTGGGACGACCAAGGTGAAACGCCGAACACGATGTTCGCGATGGCCGAATACCCCAACGGCCAGTCTGTCTTCTTTAACGTCCGCAACGTCAACTACGAGGGTTACGAGCGGCAAGTCGAAAACGAGTACTACTTCGAGGACGGCGGCAAGATCATCCGCGGCAAGTATTACGCCCCCGGAAGCAGCGAAGGGGAAACGGTCGACGTTGAACCGGGGAACGTCACCCCCGGCGGGAACTGGGGCGCGTTCATCTCCGCGATCCGCGCGGGCGACCCGTCGATGGTCAACGGCAACGCCCTCGACGCCCACTACGCGTGCGTGATGGGCCACCTGATGAATAATTCGTACCGGCTCGGCGAAGAAGTGCCGTTCAACGAAAAGGCGGGACGCTTCGGCGATAACGCCGACGCGCATGAGCACTTCATGAAACTCCACTCGATCATGAGCGACGGCGTCGGTATCCCCGAAGACGGGAACCACTACGTCCTCGGGCCGATGCTCGAGTTCGACCCGCAAACCGAACGGCACGTCGGCAACGAGCAGGAGGCCGCCAACGCACTCCTGAAAGATCCCAACCGCCGCGGCTTCGAAGTCCCCGACGCGGATCGCGTCTAGCCCCGCCGTCTCGTGGGCCCGCCGTTTCGTTGACTCCGCGTCGACTCACGAATCGGTCGGCTCGCGAATCGGTCACTTCAACTCGACGCGAAAGGCGAATATGTTCGAGCGAATGTCCAACGGATGGGAACTGGCAAAGGAGAGCTGGCATGTCCTTCGATGCGACAAGGAACTGCTCCTGTTCCCGCTGATGAGCGGGATCGCTTGCGTGCTCGTGATGGCAACCTTCGCCGTGCCGCTGTGGGCGTCGGGATTCGCCGAGTCGCTGATCACCGAAGAGAACCGAGAGCAGGCGGGCGGAACGCTCGCCGAGGTGCTCGGTTACTTGATCCTGTTCGCGTTTTATTTCGTGAACTATTTCGTGATCGTGTTCTTCAACGCCGCGCTCGTTTCTTGTGCGGTGATCCGGTTCAAGGGGGGCGACCCGACGCTCTCCGATGGGCTCTCGGCCGCCATGGCGCGGCTCCCCCAAATCGCGGGCTGGGCCGCCGTCGCGGCGACCGTCGGGGTGATCCTGAAGGCGATCGAGTCGCGGTCCGAACGGGTCGGCCAGGTCGTCACGTCGCTGCTCGGGTTGGCGTGGTCGATCGTGACCTACTTCGTCGTCCCCGTCATCGTGGTCGAACAGGCCAACCCGCTGCGTGCGATGAAACGTTCCACCGAAGTCCTCAAGCGGACTTGGGGGGAATCGCTCACGGCAAACTTTGGTATCGGGATCATCGTGTTCATCGCGTCGTTTCTCGCCGCGGTCCCGATCTTTCTCGGGGCATTCGCGATCGCTTCGGGACAAGCGGTCCTGGGAGGAATCGCGATCGCGATCGGCGTCGTGGCGATCCTGCTGGTGTCGCTGATCTCGTCGGCGATGAACGCGATCATCGTCGCCGCGCTGTACCTGTACGCCGCCGACGGGACCGTCCCCCAACAGTTCGACGACCGACTGTTCCGTCAAGCGTTCGGCCACAAGTGATCGCCGGGGCAATCGCGACCGTCGAGAGGGAATCAATGAAACGCCGAACTTGGATCGCCGGGAGCCTTGCGATGACGTTGTCAGGGGCCGCGGCAGGTGACGAATCCGGAAACGGCCCTGCGTCCGGCAAATTCGCCACCGCCTTCGACGCGGCGTCGGATGTGCTCCAAGCCTCGGTCCGCCGCGGCGACGTCGAGGCCGCCTCGATCTGGCTGCGACATGGCGACCAGGCGAACGGACGGGGCTTCGGCGCCGCCCCCTCGGCCGACGCCATTTTTCTGATCGCGTCGATCACCAAGCCGATCTCCGTCGCGGCCGTGCTCCACCTCGTCGAACGGGAACGCGTTCGTCTCGACGACCCGCTGCGAAAGTTCATTCCGGAATTCAAAGGCGACCGTCGGGACGAGGTCACGGTCGGGCATCTTTTGACGCACACCTCCGGGCTCCCCGACCAGCTTCCAGACAACGCGTCGCTGCGACAACGACATGCGTCCCTCGACGAGTTCATTCAGGGTGCCATCCGGACCCCGCTTCGTTTCGACCCGGGAACCCGCTACGGCTACTCGAGCATGGGGATCTTGTTGGCTTCCGAAGTCGCCCGGCGGATCGCGGGGAAACCGTTCGTCGAACTCGTCGACGAAACGGTCTTTCGACCGCTCGAGATGACCCGGTCGACGCTCGGACTCGCGCCGTTCAGGCTCGATCAGGTGGTTCGGTGTCAGGTCGAGAACGCGGCACCGGAATCGGGCGCCGGCTCGGACGCGTCGGAGGGTTGGGACTGGAACAGCCGGTACTGGCGTGAACTGGCGGCGCCTTGGGGCGGTGGACACGCCTCGGCAGCCGACATCGGACGATTCCTCGACGCCTGTCTCCGCCCCCCCGAAGGTTGGCTTCGGCCCGAGACGGTTCGTCTCATGACCTCCAACCGAAACCCCCGCGGCGTAACGCCAAGGGGGCTCGGGTTCGGACTCGGGCCCGCCGTCGCGAGCCGCGGCTGCTCGGACCAGACCTTCGGCCACGGCGGCGCGACCGGCACCCTCGCCTGGACCGATCCCCGGTCCGACACGACTTTCGTCATCCTCACCACCCTTCCGGGCCGAGCGGTGGACCCACATCCCCGACAAGTCGCTTCGGATCGCGTCGACGCCATCCTGGGGCGTGTCGAAGACTCGAACTAGACACCTCCCGCCGGGCGCAGCGACCTCGGCGGGTCTTCCGCGGCGTTGACCATCTCTCAAGTTGTAAACTGGACCATTTCGGACAGCGTGCTTTCGATCAAGCCAAGCTGCTCGAAACATTCATCAATCTCTAGCCGGATCGTGGCGATTCCCATGAAGCGTTTGTTGTTAACCCTCGTCTGTTGTGTCGGCGTCCTCGCGGCCACCTGGCGGCCCGCGGAAGCGCTCGAGTCGGAACTCGAAATCGGTTCGAAGGCCCCCGCGCTCGATATCGAGCACTGGGTCCACGACGGCAAGGGGTTTTTCCAGCCGGTGACCGAATTCGAATCGGGACGGGTTTACGTCGTCGAATTCTGGGCGACTTGGTGTCCGCCGTGCATCGCCAGCATCCCTCACCTCGCCGAACTCCAAACGAAGTATCGGGGCGAGGGGTTGCAGATCATCAGCATCAGTGACGAACCGCTCGAGGAGGTCGAGGCGTTTCTCGAACGGAAACATCCCGAGTCGCAGAAGACGTTTAACGAGCTCACGTCCGCCTACTGTTTGACGACCGACCCGGATCGGTCGTCGCACGCCGACTTCATGGCCGCCTCGGGCCAGAACGGGATCCCGGCCGCTTTCATCGTCGGGAAGTCGGGCAAGATCGAGTGGATCGGACACCCGATGGAACTCGACGAACCGCTCGATGCCGTCATCCATGACACGTGGGACCGCGAAGCGTACAAAC
Organism: Pirellulaceae bacterium; assembly: GCA_041685355.1. Lineage (GTDB taxonomy): Bacteria > Planctomycetota > Planctomycetia > Pirellulales > Pirellulaceae > JAWLFY01. The sequence goes on from JAWLFY010000058.1 coordinate 19,074, forward strand.
GGGAATTGAAACTCCGCGAAGAGATGGAGCGACTGCGTGAGGAAACGATGCGTGAGGTTTCCGAACTGGTGAACCAAGAGAAGGTGGACGAGGCGATCACGTTGATCCAATCACGGCTCGATTCGGCGCCGAACGAAGAGATCGAGGCGACGTTCCGAGACCTGTTGAATCAGGTCAAGCTGAGCACCGGCCGCCTCGATGACGAAGCGGTCGCGTTTTATCGCAAGCGGCTCTCCGATGCGGCCGACAACCCGGTCGCGGTCGCCCAGTTCGCGTTCACGGTGTACGGGGCGATGCGGCAAGGGGTCGATCCGGGCCCGCTGGTCGACGATTCGATCAAAGCCTTGTCGGCGGTCGTCGGCGAAGCCGAGGACCAGCTCAAACCGACGCTGTACGTCGTGCTCGCGCAGCTCAACGCGGAATCGGGGAATCGCGAAGCCGCGATCGAAGCGATGCGGGGCGGTGTCGAAGCCTCAGAAGGTCGTCAGAAAGAACGGCTGCAACAGATGTTGGACGAGTTGCAGGGCGAGGCGTCCGCGGAGCCGTCCGATTCTTGAGGACCGCCGGCTTGGACGACCGCTGGCCTCGACGACCGCAGGGATGAGCGACGGTCATTCTGGCGGGATGTCGTGAGCCACGTCGAATCGTGACCAGCACCAAGCCACCGCCGCGACCCCGGCGATCGCCATCGCCCAGGTTCCCGCGAGCGACCCGGCGACGAACGCGCCCGTCGCCCAGCGGTCGGAAAGATATCGGCCGCAAATCGTCGCCCAGCTGAGCAGCATCGCCACGGAGAACGCGATCAATACGACCTTTCCCAAAAACGTCAACTTCGCCCGCACCATCATCGCGACCCCCTCGGTCCGCTCGTGGTGCGGGTAGGCGAGAAACAAGGCGTTTTCCAAGGCGAACGTGAACACGGCGAGCGCCGCGAGCATCCCCGACCACAACACGACTTGACTCGTCGCGGGGCGAACCACCCACCACGCGATCGAGATCGTGGCCACTTGGAACGCGATCGTGATCAGGATCGGAAGTGTGAGCTGGCCGGCCGCCATTGGCAGCGGTCGGATCGGCAGCGACCGCAACAGCAACATCCGCTTCAAGTCGCGGCGGAAGTCGATCCGCAACGCCGGTGGGGCGAGCAGCATCGTGCACATCGCGATCCCGCCGACGACAAAGAACCACCTCTGGCTGATTTGTCCCGTGGCCAACGGGGAAAGGGAAAGCGCCATCGGGACGGCGAAGCTAAACAGAACCGTCCCGGCATATCGGCGGACGTTCGCCACTTGACGCGCGAACAACGCCCCCGCGCCTGACCATCGTGATGGCAACCGGTCGAGCGCCGACGCGACGACCCGATCGACGACGCTAGCGTTCGCCCGCCGCGGGGCGTTTGACGGACGGTCATCGACGCGGGTCCTGAGCCGATCCCGTTCCCACCGCTCCCGTGCCCGCCCGCTCCAGCGGTCGACGTGGACCAACGCGATCACGCTCAGCGGCACCAACGCGACCGAGACGCCCAGCGACGCGGCGGTCATCGCGGTGATCGATTCCGATACCGCCAACGTCGCGGCCGGCAACCAGGGCAACGCGAAGAATTGAACCGAGTCGGTGGCGGCCAACGTCCCTACCGCATGAAACCCGTTGATGAGGTAAGCCCATCCGGGCGCCCCCGAGGGGGTCTCCGATGCGACCCGGATCAGGATCCAAGTCACGACCGCACCGGCAACGGTGGCGGTCGCCCCCCTGGCAAACCGCTTGCCCCGTCCCTCCATCCCTGCGACCCCGCGCTCGATGATCAACCGAACGGTTTCCAACAACAGCAACGAAACGAGAACGCCGACGAACAGCAGCGACGGATACTCCGCGTCTCGGGCGAGCAGCACCACCAGCAAAAACGTCTTGAGCAACGCGGCGACGACGACGTTGTTCAAGTGGTACACCGCCAGCGTCGATCGGTGGATCGGGCCGCCCCCGAGCCACAACCGTTCCGCCCCGCTCATCTCCAAATCGACGATCTTTCGCGACCAAGCACATCGCACCGCGTGGTAAAGCGCGTACAGGACCATCCCGCCCGAAAGCCACAGGCGGAGGCGATCGGGATCCGCCGGTGCGCGGTTGGAAAAGACGAACACGCCGTTGACCAGATAGAACAGAAAACAAAGGATCGCCAGACTCGTCGCCACCAACCGCCGTGGCGATCGTAGTCGGCGGACGACACGCGACACCCGGAACCGGGCCCGGCAAAGCGTCAATCCGACCAACATCCGGTGTGTCTCGGGGCGATCCCAGGCGACCCGGTTCACGAAACCGCCTCCCCGACTCCCGCAGGCGTCTCGTTCGCATCGATCGGGGCCGCATCGATCGGGGCGCGGGTCGACGCAACGGTCGGGGACGCAACGGTCGGGGACGCAACGGTCGGGGACGCAACGCCCCCGCTGGCGGAGACTGTCCCCGTGAGTTTCGGCTCCTGGTTCCGCCCCGGATCGGTCGCCGCGAAGAACGCTTCCTCCAGCGATTTCGCTTCCGGAAACTGCTCGCATAAGTGCTCGGCTCGGCCAAAGTACCGATTACGCCCCTGGTGCATCACCAGCAAATGCGTGCAAACGTCCTCGATCATCGCCAGCAAGTGGCTGCTGATGATCACCGTCGTTCCGGCCGCCGCGCGTTCGCGGATCGACGCGAGGAGCTGGCGGATCCCGGGCGGATCGAGCCCCGTCATCGGCTCATCGAGCAGCAGCACCACCGGGTCGAAGAGGTAGGCACACGCGATCGCCAGCTTCTGCCGCATGCCGCGGGAAAGTATGGTTGCCCCCGCGTCGAACTTGTCGGCCAACGCGAACCGCCGAAGCAACTCCGCTCCCTTCGTGCGATGGTCCGAAACACCGTATAGCCGGCCGATGAAATCGAGGTGCTCCCCGACGGTCAAATCGTCGAACAGTGGCGGGTCGTCGGGAACGTAAGCCAACCGCCGCTTGACCTCGATCAGATCGTGGGGGATCGAGTACCCCGCCACCCGAAGCGTCCCCTCGGTGGCCGGGATGAGTCCTGCTAAACAACGCATCGTCGTCGTCTTCCCCGCGCCGTTGGGACCGACCAACCCGCAAATCTGTCCTGGTTGCAACCGAAACGAGACGTCGTTGACCGCAAGATGGTCTTCATAAAGCTTTCGGAGTCCGCGGACGTCGATCATTGCAGCTCGATCCGGGCGTCGGGTGGGGAAGGCGGGAACGGTTCCACCATGACCCTAGCTCACGCTTCCGAACCGAACTTCACCGTGAGATTTCGCCGGGGGGCTCGACGGCATGCTGGCATCATCCGCTGGGGCGGTCCCGTGTCGTGCCTCGGGCGATGTGGTTTCCGGGGCGATGATGTGGTTTCCGGGGCGATGATGTGGTTTCCGGGGCGATGATGTGGTTTCCGGGGCGATGATGTGGTTTCCGGGGAGATACGGTATGGTGCGTCGCGACGGCTGATCCGACGACCAGCATTCCACGGAGTGATCGATTTCTTTGGCCACCGCCGCGACCCTGCGTGACAGCGCCTCCCCCTGGGCACCGCTCGGGATCCCGATTTTCCGCGCGTTCTGGATCGCCTCGCTGGCATCCAACTTCGGGACTTGGATTCACGAGGTCGGGGCGGGGTGGTTGATGACCAGCCTCGACTCGTCCCCCGAGATGGTCTCGTTGGTGCGAACGTCGATGGCCTTGCCGATCGTCTGCTTGGCGATTCCGGCGGGGGTGCTCGCCGATCGCGTCGACCGGCGGCGACTGTTACTCGCCACCCAATTGGTCCTGTTCGCGACCACCGCCACGCTGGCCGCGTTGACATTTGCCGAGCGGATCACGCCGTGGTCGTTGCTGGGGCTGACGTTCATCGTCGGTTTGGGGATGGTGCTTCACGTCCCGACTTGGCAAGCCTCGATGCCCGAGCTTGTCCCCCGCCCCCAGCTTCCGCGGGCGGTGGCGCTCGGCAGCATCAGTTTCAACTTGGCCCGCGCCCTGGGGCCCGCCGCCGGCGGCGTGTTGATCGCGACGTTCGGCGTATGGAGCGCCTTCGCCGCCAACGCGGCTTCGTTCTTCGGCGTCGTCCTGGTCCTGTCGCGATGGCAACGGGACGCCAGCGAATCGTCGCGGGGGCAAACGTTTGGCCGCTCGTTGACGCAAGGAATCTGGTACGTGATTCAGAAACGGACGATGCGTCATGTGCTGATCGGTGTCGGGCTGTTCGTCGTCCCGGGAAGCGCCCTGTGGGCCCTCGTCCCGCTCGTCACCCGCGAACGGCTCGGCTGGGGACCGGACGGTTTCGGGATCCTCGTCGGGACGATCGGGACCGGCGCCGTGTTGGCGGCGTGGAACCTGCCCCGCGTCCAACGACGGCTCGGCACCGACGCCGCGGTGGCCGCCGCGATGCTCACCTTCGCTGTCGGGCTCGCGTCGCTCGCGTGGATGACGCATCCCTTCCCCGTCATCGCCGCGACGTTGCTGATGGGCGCGGGTTGGATGATGACGCTGACGACGCTGAACGCGACCGCTCAAGTCACCCTTCCGCGGCAGCTCCGCGCCCGGGGGATGGGGTGCTATCTGACCGCGATGGCGCTTTCAATGGCCACCGGATCACTCGTGTGGGGACGTGTCGCCGGGCTCGCCAGCCTGCCGATCGCGCTGTCGATCGCCTCGGCCACCCTCGTCGCGACCGCCGCCATCAGTCTCCGGTTTCGGTTCGAACGGCCTTTGCACTAGCGGCCGGCACCGGGTCGCCGGTCGCGGGTTGCCGGTCGCGGGTCGCGGGTCGCGGGTCGCGGGTCGCGAAAGTTTAGCGCCGGTCCGTCATCGCCGCGGGAGTCGCCCGGTTGCTTTGCGGCAGGACGTCGGGCCGCTGTTGTGGCGGGACGACGACGCCACAACTGACGACGAACTGGATCGCCTCGTCGACGGTCAAATCCAAGTCGATCGCCTCGCTCCGTCGGATCGTGACCGTGAACCCCGTCATCGGCATCGGACTCGTCGGCATCAGCACGCTCAGCATCGGCTCGCCGGCCGCCTCGGAGATTTCCCGCATGCTGCTGCCGGTGACGAATCCGACCGACCAAATCCCTTCACGCGGGTACTGAATCGCGACGACTCGGTTGAACTCGATCTCGCGGTCTTCGAACGCGAAGTCGGTGATTTGCTTCACCGACCCGTAGACTTTGTTGACGATCGGGATCGACAGGATCGCGGCGTCGAACGTCATCACGAACCAGCGGCCGATCCCGTTGGTGAACAGCCTCCCCAGGAAGTAGAGCGCCGTCAGGAAAAGGATCAGGAAGACCGGGACGACCAGGTACCGCGGCATGTACTCCAACTCGACGTACCGGTGCCAATACGCCGACGCCGTCGCCGGCTGGGTTGCCGACATCCCGAAGTAGGTCGCGTTCTCGTCGACCATCCGTACCACCGTCGCCGGCAAGAAACGCCGGCCGGTCGGGTCCGGGACATACTCGACGCCGTTGTAGAGGAACCCGTCCATCACGCGGCCGCCCACCGAGCTCGCGGTCGCCCCGTCGGGAACCTTCGAATAGGTCTTGCCGATCGACCACACGATCGTGTGTCGGATCCCGGTTTCGACCGGCCGCAACACGTAGCTCTCGATCGCGTTCCACGCCCAAATCAGGACGACGATCGTTAAAAGCGGGGGAAGGACGACGCCGAGGCCCCGCAACACGGCACGTCGGGCACCGCTCCGGCGGACCGCCGTGACCGCCTCGGCGAACTCCTCGCTTTCGCTCGGAGCCGGCGAGTGATCGGGCGATTCGTCCGGGTTCGGCTTGTCGTCGGTCGGTGCCATGGGTCCAGCGCGGCTGATGATTCCGATGTCGAGGTCACGGGCGGGCATCCACTCGGATCGCGCGAGCGAGCACCGCGAGACTCACGTGACCGACCCCTGCATTTCGAAGTACGCGAGTGACCTCGTTGGTCGTCGCGCCGGTGGTCAGGACGTCGTCCACCAGCACCACGTGCCGCCCTTTTATTCCATGAGGGCCGCCGGAAGCATAGCCCCTTTTCAAGGCGAACGCGCCCCGTACGTTCTCGACGCGTCCCCGGTCGTCGAGCCACGCCTGTTTGGCGATCCGCCGCGTCATCCGAAGCAATCTTCGGCAGGGGACCCCCAGCCGAGCAGCGACCGATTCCGCCACCGGCTCGATTCCCACCCCCCCGCGGGTGAGCTGACGGGAAACGTGAGACGGTACGAAGGCGACGACGTCGGGCGGCCACGCCGACGGGGGCGTGACCGATGCCAGCCGATCGACACGGACCGCAAGCCGGCGACCGAGAGCCCGGGCCAGCGGGGCGTGTGAGGTGTACTTCGCCGCGACGAGCACCCCACACACCGCGTCCTGATACGCCCACATCGGGACCACGCCGTCAAATTCGAAACGTACCCGACGACACACCGCACAAGGGACCCTCCCAGCGGCAGGCCCTGTCCCTGTCCCGGGCTCTGTCTGGATTCCGGGCTCTGTCTGGATTCCGGGCTCTGGCCCCGGAGCGGTCGGCTCTGTCCCCGGAGCGGTTGGCTCTGTGCCCGGAGCGGTTGTCGGCTCTGTCCCCGGAGCGGTTGGCTCTGTGCCCGGAGCGGTTGTCCGGTTCGCGAGCGTCGGTAACGGGTAGCCGCAACGGAGGCAGGCGTTTCGCATCGCCGATTCGCTGGCCGTTAAAGACGTCAAACAGGCGTGGCAAAAATCGGTGCCGTCCGCGACCGACGCCCCGCACCAGCGGCAAACCGGCGGCCACAACAGCCCCGCCAACGATTCCAGCCCGACTCGTACCGTTCTCCCGCCGCCGGACAGCCAACCCGATTCGACCGAGGAGTTCCGGCCCGCGGCGCGGTGCCGATCAGGGCTCGCGAGGGCGGGTTTCCGTACCGGTCCGGACATAGGAAGCGTCCCCGTGGGCAAAAAAATTTTCTCCTGTTGCAGATTTTACCGCGAACCGAGCGATCCCGAGGCTGTCCCATCGAGCGGAAGCTTCGGGTTTCCGCACCGCAGAACTGGTCGGTTGACCCGTTCCGGGATACCCTGAAGCAGTGTCACTGTTCTTCTTCATTCACCCCGCCGCCGCACCGCTTTGCTCGGTGCCGGGAGGTTGTTATGCGTTTCGTCCAAATGATCGCAACCGTCGCTCGTCCCGTCGTCAATGTCCGGGTACGCACGATTGAAGTTGTCGCGTCGTTTGCGAACGTCATGAGCCTTCGGTTCCAGGCGGGGATGTTCGGTCGGTGTTGTCGGCTAGCGGCCGGTGACGCAGAGGCGTGGCTCGCGAATGCGGCGATGGCGAAACGCCATTGGCATCCGACGTGGATGCCGACGCCGCCTCGACTCGTGCCCGTCACGTCAGGCGTCACCCGACGGTCGGCTTCGGCGTAACGCCAAGCCTCACGTTGCGGAATTGCCCCCGAAATCGGACGCCCGAAACGACACGTTTCGCGGCCTCCCTCCGCGGGGACTTCCCGTCGATCCCATCCGAGACGTCCAAGGCCCGATCGCGGTTTCGCGTTGACCTGCCGTCTTGCTGGGATTTTCCGACACATCTCTACCGGCCCCGACTCGCCTCCCGTGGCGTCGTCCGGACCGTGCGACGGACCCCGACGCGCGGCCGGCGACTTGTACAGGCGAACGGATCACGAGGAACCCGATCTCATGTCGACAGCCCTGCTTGACCCACCCCCGTCCCAACCGCTCGAAAGCGTGACCGTCGCCGACCTCGTCCGCGCCGCCCAGACCGGCGATCGCGACGCGTTCGGCGAGCTGTTCCGGCGATATCGTCCGACGATCGTCGGCCTCGCGCTACGACGGGTCCGTAACGCCGACGAAGCGGAAGAGCTCGCCCAAGACGTTTTCATCCAGGCGATGGGGAAGCTCGACCAACTTCGCGTCCCCCAAGCCTTCGGGGGCTGGCTCCGCCAAATCGTCCACCGAATGGCGATCAACCGCATGATGCGTCAGCGAGTCGCGATGGCGTGCGACCCGGAAACGCTCGAAGCGACCTGTCTTGCCAGCGGCTCCCCAGATGGCGACGCCGAGGTCCGCGAACAGGCCGACGCGGTCCGCGCCGGGATCGACCGCCTCGGGACGCTCGACCGTCAAACCCTCATGGCGTTCTACCTCCGGGGCCAATCGCTGCTCGAGATGAGCGACGAGTTCGATGCCCCGGTCGGGACCATCAAGCGTCGGCTGCATGTCGCCCGAAAACGGCTCGCCCGCGAGATCGATACCATGCAAGCCGTTTGACGCTTTCACGACAACCGAAAAAAGCCCCGTCCGAGACGGGGCTTTCTCTGGAACCACCACCGTGATCCGAAACGCTTACGACTTCGTGTCGGGCTTCGAAGCGGCGTCCGAATCCGATTCGCCGGCTCCGGCGGGGACGGTTTCGGCGTCGGGTAACCCGCGAGTCTCCCCGCGGAACTCCAGCC
>JAWLFY010000215.1:0-6785 GCA_041685355.1 Pirellulaceae bacterium
CCGTCGCCCGTCTCCTCTCCGCCCGCTTGCTGGCTCCCCGGAACCCCGTCGGACTCTCCGCCGGCGAGCGGCCGAGACGCGAGCCCGTACCAGGGGACCGCCGCCAGATCGAACGGGAGCTCACCCGCCGTGACGCCGCGGCGAACTCGGAGCACGGCAGGATGCCGCACCCCCAATGCGTCGACCAACGCCCGCAGTTCCCCCTCGTCGAGCCCGACCTCGCCGATCGTGTCGCGAATCGAACTCAGCCTCGTCGCCGTCATCGCCGACGTTCGATCCGCCGCATGACGCCGACGCATGTCGCCAAAAATCCGGCCAACAACAACGGCGAGGTGAACGTAAACAGGATGAACCCGATCTGCGCCAACCGCCCCACACGCTCGTCCCCGGCGGGTACCTCCGTCCCTAGCAAGATGCTCAGCTCCTCCTGCACCGCCGGCACACGGGCCGCATAAAAGAGCCCCGCCGACAGCACCGCGAAGATCACCATCATCAGCAGCATGAACGACAGGCTGATCTGGGGCGGACGCGTTCGACCGCGACTCGCCCGCGAAGCCCGAAGGGAGTCGCGCGGAACCCGCGCCGTCGACGGTTGCCCCGTCGGCGAAAGAGACTCAGCAGCCGGGTTCGGGGGGGCGCTCAAAAAATCCCCGCCCCGAAATCGTCGTCTCGGTCCTCCGAACCGGCGTGCCCCGGGCGATCTTCGGTTTGCCGCTCACGAGGACGCTCACCTTGGGCTTGCCGCTCCCGTCGCCCCGCCGGCCCGTCGATGAAGTGAGGCCGAGGTGGCGCCGCCTTCGGGATCGCGTGCGAACCTTCGCTCGGCCGCGATCCCTCCTCGCTCGGCCGCGAATCGCCGGCATCCGAACTTGACGCTTCCGGCGAACCTTCGCGAATCGGCTCCTCCCCCAACGCCTTCTCCCCCCCGGCGGACGAGTCACCCGACGCGGCGTCGTCGCCCGCCGTTGCCTCGACCGGACCCGCCTCCGCCCAACCCGCCGCCGCCCGTTCCGCCGCCGCCCGGTTGGCCTCGTCGAACTCGTCGTCGTAACGCGACCGGTACCCGGGCTGATGCGAAAGCGAGAGCTCTGCCTCGAATTCCGAAATCACCGCCCGCTGGATCATCTCCCGGCACTCGCTGTTAATCGGATGGGCGACGTCGGCGTACAACTTCTGCGGCGAATCGATGTTCCCACCCGAATCGGCCGACAACTTGATCCCGCAGTGGTTGCAGTAGCTCGCCCGCAAGTGGTTCTTGTGACCGCAACGGTGACAGTGCGCCGCGAGCTTGCGGCTCGGCATGGCGACGAACGGACCGCTCGTCCCGTCGATGATCTTCAAATCCCGGATGACGAAACAGTCATCGATCGTGATCGAACAGAACGCGCGGAGACGGTCTTCGGATCCTTCCATCAACTTGATGCGAATCTCTGTGATCTGCAAAGTCCGACCCTCCTTAACCGGCGAGCGCGACAGGGATGACGAGCATACCGTTCTAACCGATTTCGACGGCTGGCGGCACGGTCGTCGATCGGGTGGCGATGACAAGGGCCCCCGGTTCGAGCCGTCGCCGGAGCTCCGCCCCCACTTCTCGGGCCCGGTCGTCCGAATCCGCCAGCGCGAAACAGGCCGAACCGCTCCCCGTCACCAGCCCTCCCATTAGACCGGATTGTGACAGTTCCGTGAGGATCTCGCCGACACGCGACTCGATTTTCTGCGCCGGACCCGAAAGCCGATTGTGAACCCTTGCGGCGACTGCCGACACGGAGCCCCCGCCGAGTGCGTCGACCAGCCCGCCGGCCCGCAACGGACGCGCCGGGACGCTCGACTCGCGGTAAACCGCCGCCGTCGAAAGGCCAACGTTCGGATACACCACCACGCCGTGCAAACAGGTCGACATCGGTACCGCCTCGATCTGCTCCCCTCGGCCTGACGCGACCGCCGCCCCGATCGGTTCCCCCGCGCTCCCTAAAAAAAACGGGACGTCGCTGCCGATCTCCGACGCGATCTCTGATAACTCGGGGGCCTCGGACGGGATCCCGTACAGCTTCGCCGCCGAAAGGATCGCGGCCGCCGCGTCGCTGCTGGCGCCCCCCAATCCCGCCGCCGCCGGAATCCGTTTCAACAACTCAACGGCGAACCCGCCGCTGATCCCGAACCGGGCCCGAAACCGATGCAACGCGCGGTGCACCAAATTCGATTCGTCGTCGGGAATCCGCAACAGCGCCTCGCGTCGCGCCTCATCCCCCGCCACCCCCAACCGCGCCGCGATCACCGATTCCGACGGCAGCCAATCGGTCCGCATCCGGATCCCCGGCTCGTCCGTTACCCGGACGGTCAACTCGTCGCACAAGTCGATCGCGACCATCACGGTCTCGATCTCGTGGAACCCGTCGTCTCGCTTCCCGCGGAGTTCCAGGAACAGGTTCAACTTCGCCGGCGGCCGACTGTCTGCGAACCGGTGAATCGGTGCAAGCGAACCCCGTGTCATCCCGACGACCCGTCGCCGGACCGACCCGAGGAACCCGAATCACTCGACGACAACGCCCGGCATGGCGGGATTGCCGCCGCGAGCACCGCGAACGTCGCGGCATACAACCAATGTGATCCCAACAACGCGATGACCAGACACCACGCCGAAACGATCGCCACCCCCGCCGTCGCCGTCGGACGACGCCACGCCAACACGACCCCGATCGGTAACGACAACACGATCGCGTGCGTCAGCAAATCGTGGCACCACGCTTCCGCCAAATTTCCCGTCGTCCAGTCGATCGTTCGGTCCTCCACCGGCGCCGCGAGCGCGAACGAGCCGAGCCCGTTCCACCACACCGACCCGGCCAACATCGTCGCCGTCGTCGCCACCGCCAACAGGCTTACCTGCACCGCGATCAGCCTCCGCGACAACCCGGCCGTCCAGCATCTCACGACATCGCCCGAACTTCGATACCAACACGCCGCCGGCGGCGCGAGCGCCGCCGCGAACAACCCCCAACTCAAAAGCGTCTCCGCCAACCCCGCCAAAAACAGCGATCGGTTCGTCATCGACACCACGATCCCCCACAACACCAAACACCCGACCCGACCGCCTCGCCCCGCCAAAACCAGTCCCGCCAACAACACACCGGCCGCCAAAACCGCCCGGTACGCCGCGATCGAATCGGTCAAGAAGAGCGGCGAAAGATACCACCGGGCGTCCGACTGCAAACCCGCCGCCGCCAGAAACGAAGCGACCCGCGATGTGGACTGGATCCCCGCTTCCCCATACCAAACGTCGAGGTCCCCCCAACACGACAGCAAGTACGCGGCGGCCAACACGCACAGCCCGCCGCGGACCCGCGCCATCCGCTCGACCGGCTCGGGGACGAACCATGACTCGATCATCGTTCTTCCCCCGAATCCGGAACCGCCCCCGACCCCGGAACGGCCACCGCACTCTGCGCCGCCGGCGGGACGTGCACCAACGACACGCGGTCCCCGCCGCGGGCGATCCGCGCGACGTAAACCGACTCGGCCGTTTCGTCCGCGATTGACGTCAAATCGGTCGGCAGCAACACGATGCGGACCGATCGCGCTTCGGGATGCGACCGTACGAACCCCAGCAACAACTCGGCCACCAACCCCGGCTGTTCGGAATCTTGAAGCAACACCGCGGTCGCCAGCCAACGATGATAGCGGTCCGAACCGGCGAGCCCCGCGGTCCCCGGCGGCTCGATCGTCCGCCACGAATCCTCGCCCGGCGATACCGAATCGGAAACCTGGATCCGCATCGGCTGGTCGGAGCGATCGTCGTGGGTCAGGTAAATCGGCCGGTCATCGATGTCGAACCGGGTCGCCCGCAAATACGGCTGGACCAGCGACAGCAGCTCGGCGTGCGTCTGCGAAGGCTCGACCACCGCAAACAGCGACAACGTGACCGCCACCACATGGAGGATCACCAACACCGACAGCAACCGCTTCCATTTCATCGGTGGAGCCGAATAGACGCGCGGTGCCGCATCGACCCGCGGTGTCACGGCGGGGGAGCCCGTCGTCGCGGTCGGATCACCCGCGGCGAACGTTCCCGCCGGATGCTCGGCGTCCCGCGGACTCTTCAGCTCGCCCGAGCGTTTGGAATCACCCGAGCGTTTCGATGGGAGGGGGCGACGTTTCATGGTTGCCACCCAACATAGTCGGTTCCCCAGAAACTTCGACGCCCCTCCCGCTAACCCATTCCCGGCACGGTTCCGACGCCGCGAAAACGCCGACTCGACGAGATTCTCGAAGGCGCGAAATCTCCGTCGTCACGCGGTCCCGGGATTCACCCGATTTGGGGCTTCAAGCGATCACCTCGTCGACCACCCGCCCGTAGACATCGGTCAACCGGAAATCGCGGCCGGCGTACCGATACGTCAGCCGTTTGTGATCGACGCCCAACAGGTGCAACATCGTCGCGTGCAGGTCGTGCATGTGCACCCGGTCGACGCGGGCATGATAGCCGAACTCGTCGGTCTCGCCGTACGCGAAACCCGCCTTCACCCCGCCCCCGGACAACACCATCGTGAAGCCTTGTGGGTTGTGGTCCCGCCCGTTGCTCCCCTGCACGACCGGCGTCCGACCGAACTCGCCCCCCCACACCAGCAACGTATCGTCCCACAAACCACGCCGCTTCAAATCGCGGATCAACGCCGCGATCGGCCGGTCCGTCGCGTCCGCGTTCTTCTGGTGACCCGATCGCAAGTTCCCGTGCTGGTCCCACACCTGGCCACTACTGACGCTGATGAACCGCACGCCGGCTTCCGCCAACCGTCGCGCCAGCAAGCACCCACGCCCGTAAGAATCGGTTCGCTTTTCGCCGATCCCGTAGTCCCGCCGTGTCGCCTCCGATTCGCGCCCCAAGTCGAACACCTCCGGCGCGGCGTGCCGCATCCGGGCCGCCAAGTCGACCGCTTGAATCGCCCCCTCGATCCCCCGATCGCCGCCCGACCGTTCCAAATGTCGGCGATTCAGTTGTCGCACCAACTCGAACCGGCGGTCCGCGTCGGTCGGTTCGTGGGGTCCGTCCAGGTATGGAATCTTGCCGTCACCGAACTTGCCGTTGCGGCCGATCACGGTCGCCTGATGCATCGCCGGCAAGAACGCCGCACCATAATTCCGCGGCCCCCCATGCGCCGTCGCCGGCGAAATCGCGACGTGCGCCGGCAAGTCCGGGTGCCCGCTGCCGAGCGCGTAACTGATCCACGCCCCGATGCTCGGACGGACCAGGTTGTCGCTGCCGGTGTTCACCATCCCGACCGCTTGCCCGTGCGATTGGCCGCGAGTGTGCATCGACCGGATCACGCACAACGAATCCGCTTCACCCGCCATCTCCGGAAGCAGGTCACTCACCCATAACCCCGAATCGCCACGCCGCTCGAATCGCCACGGCGACTTCATCAACGTCGGCTTCGCGTCGATGTTCGGCGGCAAGTCGAACGGCAACGGCTCCCCGTCACGGCGGTCGAGTTCCGGCTTCGGGTCGAACGTATCGACCTGGCTCGGCCCGCCATGCATGAACAAAAAGATCACCCGCTTCGCCCGCGGAACCACGTGCGGCTCGGTCACCGCCGGCGATGACCCCGACGTCCCGCCCGACGGCGACGCGAACCCGGTCACCGAAAGCGACCCCAGCGTCATCCCGCCCGCCGCGGCGAACTCTCGTCGTGAAATCTGCATCGTTCCGGGTCCTTTCGAAAAAGATCAATTTTATGAACGCCCGCGTCCTGCCCGTGACGCCTCCGCCGCTAGTCCAACGCCGCTAGTCCAACCAGCGGAACTCGGTCCCCGCAAACATCGCCGCCACGAACTCCCGCCACGCGTCTGGCGAATCAACCCGATCGCCCAAGAACCCCTTCGCGATCCGGCGGTCCATCGCGTCCGGCGACCGTTGCAACACCAACCGGTACGCCTTCCGCAACCGCCCCTCGAACGAATCGGACGCATCGAACACACGCGATCCCGCCGCCTCCGCCCACCGGTTGATATCCGGACTGTTCACCAACACCAACGCCTGGCCCGGGACGTTCGTCGTCGGACGCCGCCCCACCAACAAATCGGGATCGGCCATATCGAGCGCCACCATCATCGGCGGCAGATACCCGCGGACCACCGGCAAGTAGACCGATCGGCACGGCGCGCCGACGTCGTTCACGTCCGCCCGGTCCCCGCCACTGTTCCCCGAAACCAGCGTCCCGAATCCCCGCATCCGGTCGAACTGGGGACGCCGGTCGAGTCCGCCCGCGGCCGATACCATCGCGTCCCGGATCGACTCGGCCGGCAACCGTTTGCGGTTCATCCGCCAAAACGACCGGTTTTCCGGGTCCGCCTCCGCCGCCGCCGGATCGAACCGCGACGACAGCTGGTACGCTTCGCTCAATACGATCTCGCGCACCAACGGCTTCAAACGCCACCCGCCCCGCACGAACCGGATCGCCATCGCGTCCAGCAATTCCGGATGGCTCGGACGCTCGCCCTGATATCCAAAGTTGTCGACCGTCCGCACGATCCCCTCACCCAGCAAATGCATCCAAACCCGGTTGACCAACACCCGCGCGACCAGCGGATGATCCGGATCGGTCAACCACTCGGCCAATTCGATTCGGCCGCTCCCCTCGGAATCCCCGATCGTCGCGTCCCCCTCGCCACACACCCGCAAGAACCCACGCGGCACGTTGTCGCCCAAGTTGCGGATCTCCCCGCGGATGTGAACCGGCGAATCGCCGATCTCGGGCGTCGGCCGATCGGCAACCGCCATCGCCTGCGGAAGC
>JAWLFY010000216.1:0-6765 GCA_041685355.1 Pirellulaceae bacterium
AGCTTGTCCGCGTTCGCTCGCATCCTCACTTCGGACATCGCAGCAATGCCTCCAAAACCTACGTTCTGGGAAGTTGCCACTAAAATCGCGGAACAACCTCCTGGTGAGTGGATGGTCGAGTACCGGTACATGAACATGTACATGGACGGCAATCGGGCCGGCACGACACTCAGTTCCAGACTGACCTGCCGATCGGACGTAACTACCGTGGCTATTCCGTGGGAGACGAGTTTCAGCTGAATTCTTGGTACAGCCACCTGATCTCGCGGAATCTCTCGACGAGCGTCCGGATCGAAAATCTCTGGCGAACGGACTATGACGGGGCGGACCCGTTGGCGACCAACGCGCTCATCAGTACGAACGTCGAAAGCTTTCGTGGTGGCTATACGCTGAACCTCGGACTCGGGACGGCCGCGTTGCTCAACGGGCACCTGTTGAACGTCGAGTTCGTCCCGATGCTGCATCAAGACCTCAACGGGATCCAGCTCGAAACCGATTGGTCGCTCGTCGCAAGCTGGTCGAAAAGCTTCTAAAGGCAGCGGAATCCGCCAAGCGTCCCCGCTCAGAGTCGATCCGACGGGCCGGGGACATTCTTGACCCGCAACAAAACGAACAGCTGCTCTCGACCTCGCCCCGGCGAATCGTCGGTCAGCATCTGGCGCCCTAACCCCACCGGCGGTGAGGTCGTCGAGATCACGATCGCGTCCCCGGCGGCGAGCCGTGCCGTCACGTCGAGCGTCTCCAACCGCCACACCTCACGGCGGGTGTCGATCCGAATCGCCGAGTCGCTGCTGACGAACGATTGCCGCGCGTCGCCGTACCGGATCTCCGGACGCACCGACAACTCAACCTCCCCCGCCTCCGCACCCTGGCCGACCATCAGCCCGAGGAACAACTGGGCGTTCGACAACGTCCGTCCGACCAAATCCCGATCCTCGCGAATCATGCAAACCTGCTCGCCCGGCCGCGGTTGGTGCAGCGGGATCTCATAACGACGCCCGTACCGCATCGGCAGCGTGCGGTTCCCCTGGGACAACGGGCTGGCGATCGCGGCCTCCCGAAGAAACTCGCCGACCACATTGACCCCTTCCCCGGCGCGACGCCCGATCGCCTTGCGAAACCGATCGACCTGAACGACACGGCCGACCCGCAGCCCGTTCGACTGGTAACGCCGGCGGGTCGCGAGCCCGATCGCCGTCTCGTCAACCCATTGCCAAACCGACGCCTCCAGCTCTTCGACGCTCACCCCAGAATCACCGCCGCCACTGACCGCGATCGGCGCCGCAAAAAACTCCGCCTCGATCGATACCGCCGATGACGAATCGGGACGCGACAGCAAACTCTTGCCGCCGCCTTTCGCGGCCGCGCCGGTCAAAACGTCAACCTGTGGGGCGTTCTTCTCCCCGCGGTCGCTCCACGTCGCGCAGCCGGCGACCGCGATCGCGACCGCGGCGGTCAGCGACAAACGGCAAAACGGGAGAGCGACGGGAAAGTTCACCAGGGCCGATCCGAAACGTCGGGTCCGCGACGCGAGGTGGGAGAGATCGCCGGACGGGGGAGGACCGCCGGAACCTTACGAACGCCGCCCGCCCCCGGTCAAGCGAGATTCACCCGCCGCGATTTGCTCCCTGAGATTCACCCGGCGGGTCGAGCAACAGACACGCGAGCAACGCCGCCCGCTCGGGCATCCTCTCGATCACGACATGCTCGTGCGTCGCGTGCGCCCCGTCCCCAACCGCCCCCAACCCGTCAAGCGTCGCCGTGTGCCGGCTCGCCCAGTTCCCGTCCGAACCGCCCCCGGCCGCCCCCTCGTCGATCTCGATCCCAAGCCGCTCGGCCGCCACGGTCGCCCGGTGCCACAACCGCCGGTTGCCCGGAGTGGCCTCCAACGGCGGCCGGTTGAACCCGCCCCCGACGGCCAACCGGGTCCCCTTCAACACCGGCCGCAGCCCACGGATCGCCCGCTCAACACGGTCCCCCTCCTCCCCCGTCCGCACCCGCACGTCGACCTCCGCGACCGCCCGTTCGGCGATCACGTTGGGACGCGTCCCCCCCGCGACCGTCCCGACGTTCACGTTGGTCCCCCGCCCCGAATCGTTCATCGCGAACAACGACTGCACCACATGCGAAAGCTCGACGATCGCGCTCACCCCCTGTTCCGGATCGAGCCCCGCATGGGCGGCCCGACCCTCGACCTCGATGCGAAATCGGCCGACCCCCTTGCGGGTCGTTTTCAACCGACCCTCAGGACCCAGCGACGGTTCGACGACGAACGTCCGCTCGACGACCCTCGCAAGCCGATTGATTCGCGCCGCCGAATCGGGACTGCCGATCTCTTCATCGCTGTTGATGAACACGATCGGACGGACCGACGGCCTCAAGCCGGCCAACCGGATCGCCTCCAACGCGAACAACGCTTGGACGAGCCCCCCCTTCATGTCGTAAGCCCCTGGCCCGTACAGCCGCCCCCGCTGGCGACGGACCGGCATCCGGTCGAGCGTCCCGACCGGCCAAACCGTGTCCGCGTGCCCAAGCACCAACTGATTCGGGCCCCCACGCTGACCCTCCCCGACAGCCATCAAGGTACCGCCGCTCGACGTTCCCTTGCCACGTCGACAACGAAACCCCAGCCCGCCCAATCGCCGCTGAAAGAACGCTAACACCGGGCCGACCGACGCGGGATCGTGTGAGGGAGACTCGATCCGCACCAGCGTTTCCAGACAATCAGCCATCGCTTCACGCCGGCCGCGAAGGTCATCAAACAATCGGCGTGCATCCATCGGGGAACGGCTGTCCTTCGAAAGACTGGACTTCGAAATACTGGGTCGACCAGAAACCGGTTCGAGACACCGATCCTAGCTGGATAGCCCCAGTCGGTGTCACCTTGCGGTGAAATCGCGAGAAACCTACCGGTGTCGAGATTGAGTTTCACACCCGTCCCCGTGCTCGACCCCGTGCTCGACCGCCTCCCGCAAACTCGACCGCATCTCGCAAGCTCCCCAAGCGCTGACAGCAAGTGCCACGGATTCCCGGCAATCCAAAACCGCGGGTGTCGCTGACGGCCGACCCGATCACCGTTTATCCTAAGCGAACCCGGCTCACCGAATGCGGACTCCGCCCGAACTCGGATGGCACCCTTCGCCTCCGTAAAGGTGACCGACCGCCACGACGTCGCTGGACGGAACCGTCGGCCGTCCCCCCCATCCACCCACTCCCCGTCCCAGGAGCCCACACGTTGGCCCCGTCCGAACCGAACCCGACCGAACCGAACCCGACCGAAACCGAAACCGGCGGAGAAAGCCTGCACGGGGACGCCCTTCGCAACGACCCGCGGATCGCCGAAGCGCGACGGCTGATCGGCGAGGCAGTCCGGGAACATCGCGCGACCCTCCACGGAACGCGGGATCCCCGACCCGAACTCGCCTCGGCCTACGAGACGCTGCTCCAACGGTTGACGTCGACCCGCGGGGCGGCACCGCTGTGGCCCTACCTGTCGGCCGGGATCGGGAACGGACCCTACGTCGAACTCGCCGACGGCAGCGTCAAGCTCGACTTCATCGGCGGGATCGGCGTCCACGGATGCGGACACAGCGACGATCGGATGGTTGAGGCGGCGATCGATGCCGCGCTCGAGGACACGGTGATGCAGGGCAACTTGCAGCAACACCCGCCCAGCATCCGGATGAGCGAACGCCTGATCGAACTCGCCTCCGCCGGCGGCGCGCCGCTGTCGACCTGCCTGCTCTCCACCAGCGGCGCGATGGCGAACGAGAACGCGCTCAAAATCGCCTTCCATCATCGCGCACCGGCCACCCGAATCCTCGCCTTCGACAACGCCTTCGCCGGACGAAGCCTCGCCCTCGCCTCGTTGACCGACCGCGCCGCCTATCGCAGCGGGTTGCCGCTCACCCTGGCCGTCGACTACCTGCCGTTCCGTGACCCCGCCGAACCCGCCCGCAGCCAACGCTGGGCCGTCGACGAACTCCACCGGTTGCTCCGCCGACACCCCGATCGGTACGCGGCGTTCTGGGCCGAACCGATCGCGGGCGAAGGGGGATACTATCCCGGAAGCCACGAATTCTTCACCGCCCTCGCCCGTCCGCTCCGAGACGCGGGGATCCCGATCATCTTCGACGAAGTCCAATCGTTCTCGCGGACCACCTGCCCGTTCGCGTTCCAGCACTACGGCCTCGACGAGTTCGCGGACATCGTCACCGTCGGCAAGATCACCCAAGTCTGTGCGACGTTGTATCGCGATTCGATGCGTCCCACGGCGCCGATCCTGAGCCAAACCTTCACCGGGTCGTCCTCGTCGATCGCCACCGGACTGGCGATGCTCGACGCCCTCGAGTCCGCGGGTTGCTTCGGACCCGATGGCAAAAACGCCCGGCTCCACGCGACCTTCTCCGCCGGACTTTCCCGGCTCGCCGACAAGTACCCCGGCATGATCCACGGGCCGTACGGCGAAGGGATGATGATCGCCTTCACCCCCTCGGACGGCTCACCGGCCCAGGCGAAACGGCTAACGGAAATCATGTACCGCCGCGGGCTCCTCGGGTTCATCTGTGGCGGCAACCCGACCCGCGTCCGGTTCCTGCCGCCACCCGCCGTCACCACCGCCGAACATGTCGACGCGGCGCTCCAGCGACTCGACGAGTCGATCGCCGAGTTCGCCCGCTCGACACCTTCATCCCCCGCCGGTTGAAACGTTCGGGAACGCCGCCATGTGGGTCGTCCGCGCCGTCGCGCTCGAAGACTTCGAATCGCTCCTCGCCCTCGTCCGTACCGCGACCCAAGGGCTGACGTCGCTCCAACTCGACCGCACACGGTTGCTCGACCGCGTCGAAGAATCGGTGTTCGCGTTCTCCCGCCGGAACCCCACCCCGTCCGGCGAACCGTACGTGCTGGTGATGGCGGACTCGCGAAGCGGCGAGGTCGTCGGGACCTCGACCGTGTTCGCCAAAACGGGCGGCTATCAGCCGTTCTACACCTACCAAATGGTGACCACCGAGCACCGCAGCGATCAACTCGGGGTGTCACAGCGGCGGACCCGTCTCGAACTGCAACGGATCCACGACGGCCCGACCGAAATCGGAAGCCTGTTCCTACGTCGCGCCCACCGCGGTCAAGGACGCGGACGCTGGCTCTCGCTCGCACGCTTCGCCCTGATCGCGATGCGACCCGCTCGCTTCGCCGATCGGGTGATCGCCGAAATGCGAGGCTACGCCGAAGACGACGGGACCGTCCCGTTCTGGGAATCGGTCCCCGCCCGCTTCATCCCCGTCGACTTCGCCATCGCCGATACCCTCTCGACCGTCAACAAACAGTTCATCGAAGAGATGATGCCGCACGAACCGATCTACCTGAACCTGCTCCCCAAAGAAGTCCGCGATCGGCTCGGCAACGTCCACGCCGAAACCGTCCCCGCCCTGCGGATGCTGGAATCCGAAGGGTTTCAAAAAACCGACCAAGTCGACATCTTCGACGGCGGGCCGGTCGTCAGCTGCGAAACCGCCAACATCCACGCCGTCCGGCGAACCCGCCGCGCCACCGTCCACACCCTCCTCGACCGTCCCCCCATGTCCGACCCACCGCTGATCGTCGCCACCCAAAAAGACGGCTTCACGAGCCTGCTGACCAACATCCGCCAAATCGAATCGGGAACCGATGCCGACGGCGGCGTCGCGATCGCCCGCCAAGACGCCGAAATCCTCGGCGCCGAACCGGGTACCGAATGCTTCATCTTGCCCCTCCAAGGCATCTGACCGAATCGCGGCAGTTCACCCCCCCCGCTTCTACCCGCCCGAGCGAAACCGAACCATGGACAGCCCCACCTCCTCCGGCCCACGACGCACGACGGTCGCCCGGATCAAGCTGACCACCCGACTCGCGATCACAGCGCTGCTGACTTCCACGCTGGTGCCCCCCACCCACGCCGAAGTCGGGGATCCCCAAATCCGTTCCGATCACCCGTGGTACCCAGGCGAACTGGCGATCTCAAACTTTGATCGACTCTTCGCCACCCAGGCAAAACTCTACCGCCGTGTCACCGGCCGCGACGCCGAGTCGGACGAGGACAAGGCGCTCGCCTCCTGGCTGTGGCGAAACACCCACTACTGGCACGCCGAAGCCGGTGGCCGTGACCTGTGGGGCGAAGGCCCTGCACGCGGCCCCGACCGTCGACTCCGTGAATACTGGTCCGGACTGTTCGCCTACGGCTTCGGACTCTGCGGCACGACGCACTCGCAGTGGTCCGCCGAATTCGCCCCGCTACTAGGACACGGACGCGGACGAGGCGTCGGCGTCGCCGGACACAACGCGTTCGAAGTCCTACTCACCGGCGGCCCCTACGGCGACGCCGGCCGCTGGGCGCTGCTCGACCACGACCTCTCGACGGTGATCTTCGACCACGACGGCCAGCGGCTCCTCGGGCTCGCCGAAATCCGTCCCGACGTCGACCGCCTCACCGACCGAACCTTCCTCCCGAATCGACAGCGGGGGTGGCTCGTGTGCGGCCTCTATCCCGGCGACGGCGTCGCCTACCAAAACTACAACGTCGCCGAATACTTGCCGGGATACGCCGGCCCGCCCCCGATCACCCGGCTCCGACGCGGCGAACGGATGCGACGCTTTTTCGCCCCCGGCTTGAACGACGGCAACACGTTCGTGTTCTGGGGCCGAAACGACGACAACGGCGGTATCCCCGGCCCCGAACGCTCTCGTACCTGGGTCAACCAACCCGACGCGATGCACGGTTCCCGAACC
>JAWLFY010000059.1:0-26946 GCA_041685355.1 Pirellulaceae bacterium
CGACCCCGATTTCGAGTCGACCCCGATTTCGAGTCGACCCCGATTTCGAGTCGACCCCGATTTCGAGTCGACCCAGCGACATTCCCGACGTCTCGGCCTCCGGTCACGCCGTTCGCTTGAGACCGCGCGGGTGGCGTGCGAGAATCCGGGTCGCAATGGCCCCCATCCCCGACCATCCGACGCGAGAGAACCTCCCCAATGTTTCACCCGCTTCACCGTCACGTCGTCACCTGCTTGGCATTCTTCTTTGCCACCGCAGCGGCGTCCGCGGCGGACCGTCGGCCGAACATCTTGTTCGTCTTCACCGACGACCATGCCTACCAGGCGATCGGCGCCTACGGTTCGAAGATCAACCAGACGCCCAACCTGGATCGGCTCGCCCGCGAGGGGATGCTGTTCCGCGAGTGCTACGTGACGAACTCGATTTGTGGCCCGATGCGGGCCGTGATCCAAACCGGCAAGTACAGCCACCTCAACGGGTTTCTCGTCAACGGCAATCGCTTCGACGGCACGCAACAGACGTTCCCCAAATTGCTGCAGCAGGCCGGCTACCAAACCGCGGTGATCGGCAAGTGGCACCTCGGCACGCACATGGCCCCGCAAGGCTATGACTATTCGGAGGTGCTGAAGGGACAGGGGCCGTATTACAACCCGCCGATGCTCCGGGACGAGAACGGCGACGGCGATCGGGAGCAGATCGACCACGTCGGGTACACGACGGACATCATCACCGACCGCACGCTGCACTGGTTGAAGGAGAAACGGGACGGCGAGCGGCCGTTCATGCTGATGTACCAGCACAAGGCACCCCATCGCAATTGGCAACCCGGACCGGACCACCTGACCAAGTACGACGACGTCGACATTCCCGAGCCGCCGACCCTGTTCGACGACTACGTCGGTCGTGGCAGCCCCGCCAAGACGCAAGATATGTCGATCGAGAAGACGATGACCCGGCGTGACTTGAAACTCGAGCCGCCGGGGAACCTCACCGACCAACAGCTCGAAAAGTGGAACGCGGCGTACGGCCCGAAAAACGAAGCGTTCGAAAAGATGCGACTCACCGGTCGCGACCTGGTCCGATGGAAGTACCAACGCTACATCAAGGATTACCTTCGCTGCATCGATTCCGTCGACGAGAACGTCGGACGCGTCCTCGACTACCTCGACGAGTCGGGGCTCGCCGAGAACACGATCGTCGTCTACTCGTCGGACCAAGGGTTCTATCTTGGCGAGCACGGCTGGTTCGACAAGCGATGGGTGTATGAGGAATCGCTACGGACGCCGCTGATCGTGCGGTGGCCGGGGACGGTCGAGCCCGGCACGGAGAATCGGGATTTGGTTTCGCCGCTCGACTTTGCCGAAACATTTCTCGACGTCGCGGGAGTGGAGATCCCGGCCGACATGCAAGGCCGCAGTCTGGCCCCGCTGCTCCAGGGCGAACGGCCGGACGATTGGCGGGAATCGCTGTACTACCACTACTACGAATTCCCCGGGGCCCACGCCGTACGTCGACACTACGCGGTGGTCGACGGGCGATACAAATTAATTCATTTCTACGAGGATGACCTCGACGAGTGGGAACTGTATGACCTGAAGCGTGACCCGTACGAACTGACGAGCGTCGCGGACCATCCGAAGTACGCGGAGAAACGGGCGGAACTCGAACGGGAACTCGAACGGCTACGCCAAGAATTGGAGGTCCCGGACAAGGACCCCGAAGCGTCGTTCCGGGGTGGCGAGGAGCGCTATGAGCGAGCCGTCGAGGCGGCCCGGCAGCGGCTCAAGGAATACGAAGCGGCACGATCCCACGGGGATCAATGACGGTAGCCGGGGGAAACCGCAGCGCCAGCCCCGAAACTGGTAGCCGGACTCGTGAAGAGTTCGGGGCGTCCCCCTTGTACGTCGCCCCGTCGGAAGTCTGCACGACTTCCGCTACGGGCAACTGGTGCCGCCCACCATCCGTTCATCGGTGGGTGGCACCAAATTTTTCCTGATGTCTCGGTCCGGATTCACTTCATTCGGCCCGTCCGGCGATTCATGAGCCGTCGGATGGCGGGTCGAGGCGTGGTTGGATTGGCGGGGAGTCCGGGCGGTCCGGGACATAGATCACCTCGCCGCCGGGGAGCCGATACGCGGTCCCCAGACGCACCCCTTCCCCCTCGGACGTTTCGCGACTGACTCGATATCGGGGGAGCGTTTGGGCGTCGTCGCGGATCGTCTCTCCCGACCGGCTCCGGGCGTCTTCGGGGGACCCGCTTGGCGCAGCGGACTCGCTGGGCGCAGCCCGGCTGAGTCGCGGCAGGCCGAGGTAGGTGAGCAGGGCGAGCATGAACCCGAGGGCGAAGACGATCCCCAGGTCGAACAGGTTGGCGACCCCGTCGAGCGGGTCGTCGTCGCCGCCGCCGAGCCGACGCAACTTACGCATCGGGGTCTCCCGATCGTCCCGCGACGTACTCGATGTCGTTGAGGTCTTGGGTGTACCAGTGACGTTTGACGGCGTGCAGCAAGTAGCTCGTCGCCCCGACTTGCAACCCGATCACGGTCGTCGCGAAGGCGACGACGAGCTGCGTGGCGAGCCGATCGATTTCGCCCCCGGAGAGCGACATCAGGGCGGGCCCGAGCGGAATCAGTGTCCCCGCCAGCCCGAGCATCGGACCGAGCCGGATCCCGAGGGACAACCGGCCCAGCAACCGCTCGGCCCGCAGCTGCAAATCGTCCAACACCTTCTCGCGGGCGTCGGGCGTCCGTTGCAGTTCGCGTCGCGCCAATTCGGGAAAGCCGAAAGCGGCCGGCAACGATTCCACAACGGCCCGTTCCCCCGGGTATCGCTTGAGCCGATCGATCAGGGCTCGCCAGGGGCCGCCGAACCGCCACCGGTCGGTCGCCTCGACGAGGACGCCGCCGACTTGAAGGACGCTGAGCAGACAGAACCCGATCAGCGCCCCGACGCAGGGCAGGAACAACGCATCGGTGATCTCAAGCAACCATCGAGCAAGCGAGTCAGACACTGGGGTTCCCCCAACGTCGCCACAACCCGGTCGCGAGCAGCACCGTCGCGGCCGCGACGATCCATCCGAGACGGCGAAGATCGTTGAGCCGAGCGACCGGCTGCTCGCCGGTTTCGGAACTCGAATCTTTTGTTTCGGCGTGGTCTCCCTCGGCGGTCGCGCGGAGCCGCCGCCCCCGGACCTGCTCGCGATTCGTCTCGGCGGCGATTTCGTTCTCCGCGGCGGCCTGGCTTTCCGACGCGGCGGCCTGGCTTTCCGACGCGGCGGCCCGGCTTTCCGACGCGGCGGCCCGGCTTTCCGACGCGGCGGCCCGTTCGTTCCGATCGTCGGCCCGTTTCTCGGAACCGGATTGCGACGACGTGACCGCCTCGGCGTACCTGGCGAGGAGCCGTTCGCTTGGCGGCTCGCCGACCCGTTCACGGACGAACCGGTCGAGCGCGGCGTTTCCCCCGGTCACGAGTCCTCCCGAGATACCGTGCTCGGCGACTGACCCCATATACCGACCGGCCAACTCGGCGAGACGCTGAGAAGTCGGATCCCAGTACCCTTTGCGGGCTGCCTCGAGCATCGTCGCGAGGATCTCCTGCGACGCATGCGGGTTGTTCGCTTCGAACCATTCGTCGAGCCCGAGATCGAAGCGGTCGCGGACGTAAGTGTTGTGGATCTGGTCCCAGACGCGCGGGTCGACGTCTTTGGGGCGGGTGACGTCCCATCCGAAGGTGTTTTTCACGAGCTCCGCCATGTGCCCGGCCCCCGCGTAGTCATGCCCCATCATCGACTCGATCCATTCGCGGTTCAGCAGCTCGCTTTGCAGGTTGACCGTCAACACTTCACGGAACTCGCGGATCCGTCCCCCGTCGGGGTCACGGACGTCGGCGATCACCGCGTCCGGCTCCCGTCCGGTCAGCTTGCGGACGGCCTGGCTTAGCCCCCCGAGGTACTCGTAGGCGTGATGGTTCGAAAGCTGGCTCGTCATGTTCGACGCCCAAACGCGAACGATCGTGTCGGTCTCCTGGATCGCTTCGTCGTAGAGCCCGTCGACCTGCTCGCCCCAGACCTCGCCGGTATAGACATAACTCATGTTGTCGACATAGACGTCGCTCACCTCGTCGTCCGACTCCCACACGCCGCTCCGCGGGATCAGATGCAAAATATGCGTTCCGCTGAGGTTGCCCGGTTTGGTTCCGAACACTCGGGCGAACGCGAACCTTTCCGCGTGCCCTTCCGAGAAGCCTTTTCGGAGCAGCGCGTCACGGAGCCGCTCGACGCCACGGCGGACGCCGTTGTCTTCGCCCGGTTGTTTGGCCGCGAGCCGGACGGCTTTGTCGATCAGCTTGACGCGGCTCGGAAAGTTTTCCTTGTACTGGCCGCCCATCGCGACGAACACGTCGACCCGCGGGCGTCCCAGTTCGTCGCGGGGGATCGGTTCGACATCGATCGCGAGTCGGTTGTGATCCCATACCGGTCGCATCCCCAGCAGATACAGGATTTGGCCCTCGACGACGCCGTAGTCCCGCATCGTGTTCATGCCGTTGAGGTCGAAGCCGACTTTTTCCGGGCTGCGGTCGGCGAGCATCTCGTCGACCAACCGCACCGCGACCCGCCAACTCGCTTCGGTCGGGATCTCTTCCGGGTTGAGCGCGTAGAGGTTTCGTCCCGATGGCACGCTCGCGCGATTCCGGATCGGGTCGGGACCCGGCCCCGGTGATACGAACTTTCCCTCGAGGGCGTCGATGACGGCGGTGATCTCGGCGTCGGTTTGTCGAAGCCGACCGACGACTTCGCGGCCGATCGCGACGTCGTCGGCGATCGCCGGCGGAGGCGTCTCGTCGCCGAGCACACAGCGTCGCACCCACGACTCCGCGCGGGCCCGCAACGCCCGCACGCGTTCCTCCGCATCGTGGTCGCCCCCCCTTGGCTCACCGGCCCCGCCGTCGGCATCCTCGGTGGTACCGCCTCCCGAGTGCTCCGACCCCGCGACCGCGTCGTGGGGCGATCCTTCCGACGCCTCCGGGATCGTCGCGACGCGTTCCAAGAATGCCTTTCGCAAGATCGACACGAGGTACGAGGGGAGCCGTTCGTCGGCGGGGGGTTGGCCGAGCACATGCAGCGACTTTGGCGTGGCGGCCGATTCGATCTCGTGAAGGTGGACCGCGACCCGTTCGATCTCTTCGTCGTTCAAGGGGCGATCACGCGAGTCGAACCCGAGCGTCTGGTCGATCGACGCCGCCACGGTTGACCGCGTGATCGAACGGCGAAACTCCTCACGCAACGTCCCCGGTTCGAGCCCTTCGAACTTGTGGATCTGGTCGTGCAAGGCCTGCAGGTCCGGATCGAGCCGCGACGACTCGGCGGGAGGTGGCAGATGGTCGACCAGCACGGCGTACCCGCGTCGCCGGGAAAGGGTCGACTCGCCGATGTTGTCCATGATCCAAGGGTTGATGATCGGCATCTCCCCGGCGCACAGGTCACTCCAGTCGTTTCGGCTCAGCCCCGCGTCTTTGCCGGGCAACAGTTCGAGCGATCCATGGGTGCCCCAGTGGATCACCGCGTCTGCGGCGAACGAATCTTGGAGCCACCAGTAGAACGCGAGGTAGTTGTGAGGCGGGGGGACGTCGCGGGAGTGGAGCAGTCGCTCGTCCTGCTTGGCGCCCCGCGGCGGTTGGGGCCCGATCCAGACGTTGCCGCATCGCAGGCCGGGCAACACGATGTGCCGCTGCCCCTCGCGTTGGACGACCATCAGCCGTCCCGGCGGCGGCCCGAAGTGTTCGACGACGGCATCGCGGTTGCCGGCGGATAGGCGTTCTTCGAACCACCGGCGGTAACGGTCTTCGGGGATCAACACGACATCGCGTCGGTCGGCGATCGCCTCCAGGTCGCCTCGCGCCCATGGACCCACGTTGCGTCCCCGCTCCCGCATCCGGTCGAGCAGTTCTTCCGCTTCGGTGGGCATCGCGTCGACGTGGAACCCGGCGTCTTGAAGCCGTGGCAGGAACCGCATCAGGCTACGCGGCCCGTCGAGGAACGCCCCGGTGGGGCTGCCACGCATCAGGTCGCTTCGGCCGAGATATTTGTTGTAGTAGACGATCGCGATTCGCTTGCTGGCATTCGGCTTTGAAGCCAGCGTCGCCCACCGGCGGGCGCGGCGGGCGAACCGCTCGACGCGATCGGGGATCGGCTCGTGCAGGCGGAACCCTTGGACGTTTGTCTTCATCCCGCCGACCACGATCGGTTCGATCGTCCCTTTCGATTCTTGCAACGTCAGGAACAGCGAACGGTCTCGCGGCCTGAGCCCGAGCGGGTCGTCGGTCCACTGCTCGACGGTCGAAGCGAGCATCGAGATCGGACGGAGATAGGGGACGCCGAACGATGCCAACAGGTCGCCGCCGTCGGTGCCCTCCCACGTCCCCCCGTGACGGTCCTCGACGATCACCGTCGGCGCGATCGCGCGGAGCATCCGGTCCCAGCGGGCGGTCGATTCCGCGAAACAGGTCACGACGTCAAACCCGACCTCCTCGAGCGCCCGAATCTCGGCATCGATGACCTTCATGTCCTCGGTGATCCAAAAGCCTTGATGGATCAGCAAGGCCGCGACCGGCCGCCCGTCGTCCGCCGCCGGACGAAGCCGACGGTACTCGTCAAAGGTCTCGGCGATCTCCTCCATGTCCGGGTGATAGAACCCGTGTTCGGGGATCGCGACCGGCGGTTCGACTTCGCCGCCGTCCCCGAGAAATACGGCCCGGGTGTACTCAAGGAGTCGCCTCAAGTTCACCAGCCCGTTGGCCCGCCAGTACCCGCGGATCCGGTCGTCTTCGACCAGCAGGTCACGTTGCCGGAGCGGGGTTTGGCTGTCGCGTCGGTCGAGCGATACCACAACCGGTTTCGGGTCGCTTTCACCGATCGACTCGATCAACTCGGAGACACCGGCCGAATCGAGGTTGAGCACGAACAACACCGCGACCCCGTCGGGCGGGTCGCCCGGTTGCATCAAGCGAATCCGAATCCCCGTTTCGCGGGCCGCCCGCTCCAACAACGGCAAGGCCCGATCCCAAACTCCCAAGAATCCGATTTCTCGCGACGGATCCGGACTCGTCGCGGCGTCGCCATCGTCGACCGAAGGCTGGGCCGATGCCGATCCGGCCAGGGCGATCGCGGCGGCGGAGAGGACGCAAACGCGTAGGCCCCAAGCGAACAGCGCCCGAGCGAACTGTACCGGAGCGAACCGTCCCTGAGCGAACCGTGCCTGCGCGAACCGTGCCTGCGCGAACCGTGCCTGCGCGAACGGGGACGGTTGACGCCGGGGGTGATGTGACGGTCGGCGATCAGAACGCACCGATCACCTCGCCGCCGTTGCGGGTCCCGAGGCGACGATACAGCGTGACGTCGATCGAGTCGGTGAGGAACCGCGCCGACCCGTCAGCCATCCCCGTGTTGACACCCCCGGCGTGAACGCTTCGGGCCGCGAAATTGCTGCACCCGAAGTTCGGCGCCATGCAATCGAAGCGTCGATCGTTCGGGGCCCGCGCGGTGCTGAACATGTTGTGTTGCGGCGGCCCACCCAACCAAACCGCGCCACGATCGGACGTGTTCGGCGGGAAGCCTTGGCAGCCGTCGATGTCGTCCGCGGAGACGCTCCGGTCACGGGTGAAGATGTAGTTGTCGCCGAGGGTGTCGGCGTTCATGTCTCCCTTGAGCGTCTCGCCGACCGCGATCGTTTGCGACAGCCCGTCCGTGATGTCCGCGAAACGGGTCCAAGTGTGATGCCCGAACAGACCGCTGCAGTCGTCGAATCGGCAAACGCACGAGGTGCCTTGATTCCCCAAGTAGTTCGTGGGCCCCCAATCGGGATCGGGCTTGTGCACCGGGTCGCTCGGACAGAGAACCGTCGACAACACCGTGTTTCCGGCTTCGGCGTAAACCGGGTTTTGGTGCACCGAGCGGCCCATGTCGATCGCGGTAAAGTCGACCAACTCGTAAACGTTCGCCTCTTCGATGAACGGCAGAATGTAAGTGATCCAGCCGAACTGGTGCCGGTAGGACGGCCCGTCGTTGCCCGATTCCATGTGGCCGGCGGGGAGCGTCCCGTGAGCCGACTCGTAGTTGTGTAGCGCCAACCCGAGTTGTTTGACGTTGTTGGCGCAGCTCATCCGTCGCGCCGCCGCGCGGGCCTGTTGCACCGCCGGAAGGAGCAACGAGACGAGGATCCCGATGATCGCGATCACCACCAGCAGTTCGACGAGGGTAAAGCCGAGGCGTCGACGAAAGAAGCGAAGGGGTGATCCTGGTTGGTAACGCATCCGTGTTCCGTTTTTTGGGTGAGTGACCGGCAGTGGGGGGAAGTGGTCGCGGACGATTTCCGGCTCAGCGCTTCTCAGTGCCTATCCGAAAAGGGGTCCGGCCCTCTCTTGGAGCGAGCCGGTGGTCAACAAAGGACGTTGAAAAGCCGTTGAGCGCGGTGTTAGCTGGCAATCGACAAAGGGTCGGACCCCTTTTCGGATAGGCATTCAGTGGTTCCGCATCCAGTGACGCTGCTTCTCACGGCATGTGTCATCACAGATGACGAACCGGGCGCCGTCGATCGTCGTCAGGTTCTCTTCCGAGACTTCGGCGATCCTTTCGCCGCACGCTTCGCAGACCGCCGGCCGGCCGACCGCGGTGGTGACCTGAGGGGTCGGGTAGGGGGGCCGCTCGCCGCACCCGGCGAGCAGGGCCATGAGCGTCACCGACGTGAAGCCGCGGGAGAAAACGAATGGTCGCATCGGGTGTCCCGGCGTGAGTTGATCGGTGGCGTCGACGTGGCGCCACCGAGACGGCGTCAGATCGGTTGGCAACTCGAATGCCAATCTGACGGCCGGCGCGTTCGGCCGGTGAGATCATCCGGTCCGATTCCACAAGATTCCTCGTGATCTCGGCGTCGAGAGGGTCACGACAAGGACGACGAAAATCCCTGAGAGGTCTGGCGTGCCGCCACCAATCGAACGGAGACGCGTTGGGCGGTGGCGAAAGTTTCGCCCGACGTGTCGAAGGAATCGCCACCCCGTCGCCGGACTCGTGAAGAGTTCGGGGCGCCGCCTTTGCACGCGGCGGCGTCGGAAGTCTGCACGACTTCCGCGACGGAAGACCGACGCGTCAAAGAATCGCGAGCGGGTTCCGCTGCGGTTCGAGCGTTCCCCGGGTGACGCCGACCCGGTTATCCGCGCGGAGCGTCTGCCACACCTCGGTCCCGCTGCGCGCCCCGTCGAGCAGGTCACGGTACAGATCGATCGTCCGCCGCGTCTGCCCCGCGTCCTCGTCGAGCAGCTCGACGCGGAACCGGGTCACCCCCTTTTCCCTCAGCGGCGCGACGATCTCGGCACCCGACTGGGGCGTCGCGTTGAACAACGTGTTCCGGCACGCGACGTCCGCTTCGAGCACATGCTCGGCGCCGACCCGGTCACGCAACTGGACCCGGTGCCGGTCACAAGGGCGGCCACAATTCGTCTTGTCGGTCCCCGGCGACAGCACGGCGCAAAACACGCAGTGCTCCATGTGGAACATCGGCATCCGCTGATGCACGACGAGTTCCAAGCGGTCCGCCGCGACCGAATCGACGACGGCGAGCAATTGGTCGCGATTCAGGTCATACGACGGCGTGACGTACTGCGCCCCGGCCTCCGCGAGCCAATCCGCGGAAAGGTGGTTGGCGACGTTGAGCGAGAAGTCGGCCACCACCGGCACGCCAGCCGTCACGGCGGCGCGGATCGCTGCCAAGTTGCGTGCGAGGACCCGATCGGGCTCGTGCTTGAGCACGGCGTTGAGCAACCCGTTCTCGCCCGGTTTGTGGATCCGGATGGACGCCAACGTGATCGGCACGCCGGCGTCCCGCGCCGCGGTCACCGCTTGGCGATGCTCGCGGATGTCGTGGAAGTCGGCGACCACCTCGTCGACGCCTCCCCCCAACGCTTCGTGAAGTTGCTCGGGCGTGCGACACAGAACGACAAGCCGGGACGGCCCGTTCGCCCCATCCGATCGGATGGGGGCTTCCGCTTCGAGTCGGTGCGAGGTTTCAGAGACGAGCATGCGTCGCCCCGCGTCCCGATCGATCGTCCGCGCCGGCGGCGCGTGAAGCCGGGCTTCGATTCGGGCGACGAGGTCGCGGCGGAGTTGATTCAGCATTCCGACCGGGACCATCGGCTCCCCTTCGATCACGGCTTCGAATTCGCCGAGCGTGAACGGCGAGCCGCCAAGCCGCGCGAGTTTTTCCCGCAGCATCGGCTCGCGGGCGGGGTGTTGCCGGGCGACCGCCAGCGGGACTTCACCGCGGACCTCGTCGGTTGTGCCCGATCCGTCTCGGCCGCGGAGAACCAACGTCTCGCCGGCGCGGGCGATCACTTGCAAATCGAGCGGTCGGGGACGCCGGGGCCGCTCGCCGGCGAAAGATTGCCGCAGCCGACGGTTCAGCGCCGGGTCGTCGTTCTTATACAGCGTCGTCGTTTCCGAAACCCGTTCCCAATCGATCTCGCCGCGACCGAAACCCAACCGGCAACGCTCGCCCGCTGCGGCCCGTTTCACCGAACCGCCCCCCGGGACCCGGATCGAATAGACGCGGCCACCCTGGTCCGGTTCCCCTTCCCCCGCCACGATCGCGACGCCGTCACCGAGCGCGAGCGGGGCGGCGAGCTCGATCTCGATCTCCCCATGACCGACCGACACGACATCGCCGAGCCGGATCCCCCGCTTCGCCGAGCTGATCCCGGGGACGAGCCGTTTGTGATCGTTCCCGGCGAGCCAACCTGGGGAGAACCCACGCGAGAACGACAGCTCCATCTCGCGGACGTCGTCGTCGCCGATCCCGGGCGAATCCCCCGCCGCGACCCGGTCGATCGCGCGGCGGTAGTGGGCGGTGATGTTGGCGACGTACTCGGCGGTTTTTAGCCGCCCTTCGATCTTCAGCGACGAAACGCCGATCCGCATCAGTTCGGGGATCACCCCGTACCCCGCCAAGTCTTGCGGGCTGAGCAAATACCGCACGTCGCCGAGTTCGCGATCTTCGCCGTCGCACACTAATTCGTACGGCAACCGGCAAGCCTGGGCACATTGGCCGCGGTTGGCGCTCCGCCCGCCGAGCGATTCACTCGTCAAGCACTGGCCCGAGTAAGCGACGCATAGCGCCCCGTGGATGAACACCTCCAGCGGCAGCGGGGTGACGCCCGCCACCTTCTCGATTTCGGGCACCGACAACTCGCGGGCGACCACGGCGCGGGCGATCCCCAACTCGCGAGCGACCTCGATCGTCTCGCCGCTGGTCAGACTCATCTGCGTCGAAGCGTGCAGTTCCAGCTCCGGACAGATCGCCCGGGCCAAGCGGGCGACGCCGAAATCCTGGACCAAGATCGCGTCGACCCCCGCCTCGGCGATCGACGCGATGATCTCGGCGAGACGCGGCAGCTCCTCGGGGAACGCCAGCGTGTTCATCGTCGCGTAGCCCCGCACCCCGCGGACTCGCAGCATCGACGTCAACTCGGGGAGTTCGTCGAGCGTGAAATTCTTGGCGCGGTAGCGGGCGTTGAAGCCACAATCGAGCCCGAAATAGATCGCGTCGGCGCCATTCTCAACGGCCGCCCGCGCCGCATCCCAGTCACCCGCAGGGGCGAGAAGCTCAGGACGGGAAATCGAACCGGCCGTCGTGTGTTTGTTCATGGTTCTCAGTATGACCGATCGGCCCCGCAGCCGACCACGCCACTTGCAACTCATTGCGAACCCCGATCCGTAGCGGATGTCGTCAAGACTTCCGACGCCGCCACGTGCAAGGGTGACGCTCCGAACTCTGCACGAGTCCGGCGACGGGAAGACCAGTCCCGCGGACGGCTCCCGTCTCTCGCGTCCTGATTAACCGCTACCTTCACGCCGCTCCGGGCGTCACCGGGACGACACGCTCACGAGTTAACTCCGCTGCATACGCGATACAGGCGTCGATATCTTCGTTGGTCAGAGCCGGATAACTAGCCAAGATCTCCGCCCGCGAGACACCCTCGGCGAGGTTGTCCAGGACAACCGAGGCCATCACGCGGGTACCACCTACACAGGCGCGACCGTGACACACGAGCGGATCAACGGTGACTCGTTCTTGCCACTTCATCACATGCTCTCCCAAGGTGGAATTGTCCTTGCATCAAGCCCGTCTCGCAACACCTGTTCGCTCTCATGATACCCTCGGCACGGGCGGACCAATTCGACGTCAGAACCAGGGCAACGGACCCGCCCCGCCCGACCGCGTCGACGCAGAATCGCCGATGCCGTTTGAACCGTCCGCCCCGGAGAAGTCGATTGCGTTGGCCACTGCGATACCAGATTTTGCTCCCCCTGGTCGGACTGATGCTGATCACGATGCTCGGGGTGAGCCTGCTTAACGCCTACTGGTCGCTCCGCCAAACCCGTCGGCGGATCGCTGACCAGTTGGTCCAGATCCGGGACACGCTTTCCGCGACGAACTTTCCGCTCACCGACGCCGTGCTTCGGCAAATGAGCGGTTTGGCGGGTGCCGAGTTCGCGGTCACCGAGCGATCGGGACGTGTCACCGCGGCGACGATCCCCGCCGAACTCGCGGCGGAGATCGCGGCGACGCTCCCCGCGGCGAGCCCCCCAACCGGAACCGACCCGCTGCTTTCGCCCGAGCGCCGCGAACCGACCGCGTTCGGGTTGCCGGGGCCGACCGCGTTCGGGTTGCCGGGGCCGATCGCGTCCGATTTCCCGGGACGGACCCGGAGTCTCACGTATCGCGGGAGGAATCATTTTCACGTCGCCGCCCGGCTCGACCGTCGAGGCGGGCGGGAGCCAGGGATGGTGCTGCACGTGTTGTACCCCGAAGCGAGTTATCACGAGGCGTGGCGGGATGTCGTTTACCCTCCCTTGATCGTCGGCGCGGTCGCGATGGTGCCGCTCGTCGGGATCGGCCTGGCGATCGCCTCGCGGGTGACCCGGCCGGTCGGAAAGTTGCGATCGCAAACCGAACAGATCGCGCGGGGAGACTTCACTCCGATTTCCGTCCCGCACCGCGAGGACGAATTGGCGGATCTCGCGCGGTCGGTCAACCAGATGTCCGAGATGCTCGCGTCGTACGAGCGGGAGGTGCGTCGCGGGGAACGGCGTCGGACGCTCGATCAACTCGGCAGCGGGCTCGCCCACCAGTTGCGGAACGCGGTCACCGGTTGCCGGATGGCGGTCGGGCTCCACGCCCGGGTCTGTCCCGAGTCAGACGACAGCCTCCAAGTCGCCGGGCGGGAACTCGAGCGGATGGAACAGACGCTCCGCCGTTTTCTCGCGCTCGGCCATACCCCCGCCACGCCGCGGCAACCGATCGACCTCCGCCACGTCGTCGCGCGTGCCGCCGAACTGGTGCGACCGACGGCCGAACACGTCGGCGTTCGGCTCGGTCATCAGCCCCCCGACCACCCGCAAACGATGATGGGCAACGCGGGTTCACTCGAGGCGATGTTCGTCAGCCTACTGCTCAACGGTGTCGAAGCCGCCTCCCCAGCGGCCGCGGTCGCCGACTCGCACGCGGCACCACCCGGCGGGAAGAAGGCACCGACCGTCTCGATCGAGTTCGCCGCATGCGAGCTCGCCGTCGAGATCGTCGACAGCGGGCCTGGCCCGGACGCGAAAATCGCCGATCAATTGTTCGAGCCGTTCGTGACCGGGAAGCCGGACGGAACCGGGTTGGGGTTGGCCATCGCCCGCGAAACCGCCCGCGCCCATGGCGGCGAGGTGACTTGGCGCCGCGAAGGCGACACCACACGATTCACCGTTGCGTTCCCACGCCCCGAGGATCCTTCCCGGACAGAATCCTCGCCCGACCAACCCGCAGCCACGAGAGCGACGCTTGGCCAGTCTGTTGATCGTTGACGACGAAGAGAGCATCTGCTGGGGGCTGCGGCGGCTCGGCGAGTCGAACGGGCACGCCGTCGCGGTCGCCTCGTCCGCCGAACGTGGGCTCGATCTCGCCGACCGGCAACGCCCCGACGTCGTGATGCTCGACGTTCGGCTTCCCGGGATCGACGGGTTGTCAGCGATCGACGAGTTCCGAAAACGGATCGGTTCGGTTCCGATTATCGTGATGACCGCCTATGGGGATCTGCAAACGGCGGTCAGCGCGGTCCGTAGCGGCGCGTTCGAATACCTCGTCAAACCGTTCGACCTGGAGACCGCCGAACGGGCGATGCGACGGGCGATCGATTCCGAAGCCGATCCGACGCCCGACGCCGACCGGCCTGATGACGGAGGCGGGATCTCCCACGTCGGCGGGATCATCGGGCGATCCCCGCAACTGCAATCGGTCTTCAAGCAGATCGCGTTGGTCGCAGGGACGGACGCCAGCGTCATGTTGACCGGGGAGAGCGGCACCGGGAAAGAGCTGGTCGCCCGCGCGATCCACGAACATGGCGGCCGCGGGACGGGACCGTTCGTCCCGGTCAACATCGCATCGCTTAGCGAGACCCTCGCCGAAAGCGAACTGTTCGGCCACGTCCGCGGCGCCTTCACCGGCGCCGAGTCGACCCGCCCCGGGCTGCTCGTCCGAGCGACCGGGGGGACGCTGTTCCTCGACGAGGTCGCCGAGATCCCGATGCCGACCCAGGCCAAATTGTTGCGGGCGCTCGAACAGCACGAGGTTTGGCCGGTCGGCTCGGACACCCCAGTCCGCACCGACTTCCGGATGATCTCGGCCAGCCATCGCGATCTGGCCCGCGAGGTCGAGGCGGGCACGTTTCGACAAGACCTTTACTTCCGCCTCGCCGCGTTCCGGATCAAGATCCCGCCGCTGCGTGAGCGGATCGACGACATCGCCGAACTCGCCGAGTACTTTTTGAGTCTGCTTCGCGGCCCCGGCGAACCGCCACGCGGGCTCTCCCCGGCGACGCTCGCGGAACTCCGCCGCCGCCCCTGGCTCGGTAACGTCCGCGAATTGCGAAACGTCATCGAACACGCGACGATCGTCACCCGAAGTGGGACGATCGAACCGGAGCACCTGCCGCCCCCGGCGACGGCGGTCGCCGACGAGGCGGACGCCCCCGACGGTCACGTCCAGCGACGACTCTCCGACGCGGCCGAGCGATGGGCCGAAACGACGCTGGAACGGGAGCCCGACGCGATCGATCTCCACGAACGGCTGCTCGCGATCGTGGAACCCCCGCTGTTTCGAGCCGCCCTTCGTGCAGGCGACGGACGCTACGCCGCCGCCGCGCGGCGACTCGGCCTACATCGCGCGACCCTCCGCAAAAAGCTCGACCCGTAGCGGAAGTCGTGCAGACTTCCGACGGCGCCGCATGCGAGGGCGACCCTCCGAACTCTTCACGAGTCCGGCGACGGGGAGCTTCGCCGCTTCGCTTTCAGCCGATTTTTTTCACATCACGTCTTGCCTCAATCCGTTAAATCGATAACATCTTGATAACGATTCTCAACAGCTGGCTCGTTTCGGAGTGGTCGGGATGTGTGGCGAACGGGGGGGGCTTTCGGCGGCGTGGGCCGATTATCGGGCGGGGCGGCTCGCTTCGGTCCACGCGGTGTGCGAGGAGCGGATCGGGGAGGACGCCGACGACGGGCGGGCTTGGGAGCTGCTCGGCTTGGTGTTCCACGCCTCGGGCCAACACCTTGAGGCGGCCGACGCGTTGGAGCGGGCAGGATTGATCGTGCCCTTGGCGGACGAGGCGCGGATCGCGTTGGCCGCCAGCTACGGCGAGCTGCGGCGGCGCCGGTTGGCGACCGAGCTGTTCCTCGAGCTGATGCTCCGGGGCGGGCTCGATTCGACGCTGATGTTGCGGGTCGCCGCCGGCTTCGACCGATTGGACGAACCCCGGTTGGCGATCGAGACGTGTCGCCGGATCGCCGAGTCCGATCCGGACCACGGCCAGGTCCACTACGACATGGGGTACTATGCCGCCCGGGCCGGATATCCGCGTCACACGACCGACGCGTTGATTTGCCGGGCGATCGATCTCGACCCGGAGAACGTCACGTTCCGGATCGGTCGGATCACGCTGTTGATCCGGTGGGATCGGGCGGACGAGGCGGTGGCGATCGCCAGCCGGCTGACGGACCGGGAGCTCGACGGGCTGACGTGTCGTTGCTGCTTGGAGCGTCTCGCCGGGCTGTTCCGGGACTTCGGGGTCCGTGACCGGGCTCAGAAGTGTGAATCGCTCGCCAAGTCGGCCGTCGGGAGTCACGACCTGGGGACCGCCGGTCGAGCGGTCACCCGCAGCTTGGAGCCACGGCGGTGACCGGATCGAGACCCGAGAGCGGATCACAGCCCGAGCACCGGCGGCCGTCGGATGAGACCTATTCGGTTTCGCGGCGGGAGCGATCCGAATCGCTCCCGGCACCCGAATCGCTCCCGGCACCCGAATCGCTCCCGGCACCCGAATCGCTCCCGGCACTCGGGCCCGCCGAGCCTCCGCGGCCGTTGATCTACCACTTCGAGAAGTTGGCAAGTGGTCAGAGGATCGTGCTGATCCGGCACCACGGCCAGGAGTATCGTTTGACCGCGACCAAAACGGGAAAGCTGGTGCTCAACAAATGAATCACCGGCCCGAAGGGGCCGATCGCCAGCCAGGAACGACGCCCCGGCGTCGAACCCAGCAAGCCGAAGCGGGTCACCACGCATGGGACCCACCGACCGCGGCAACGTCGTCGCGGCCGACGGGCGGCTCGAAGGGGGCGAGTACCGGATCCGGATCTCGATGATGCCGGACGAGTTCGTGTCGAAGCTTCACGCGGAGCAGCCTGACGCGTTTCCGCCCCGCGGTTCGGTCATCGACCCGTCGTTTGACACCTCGAGTGATCTCCGCCGCGACTTGCACACCGATCGTCCGAACGGACTCGATTTCGAGATCGAATTTCGAGGTGGACGCCCACGCCGATGACGTGAAACGACCAACGAACCTTTCCTTTCCTTTCCTTTCCTTTCCTTTCCTTTCCTTGATTGAAGAACGGACAGTCATGACGATTCCGATGACCCGCTTTGGCGGTTTGCTTGTCTTCGCGGCGCTAATCGCCGCGCCGATCACCGCTTCGGCCCACTTCCCTTGGTTGGCGACCGACGACGAGGGGCACGCGATCCTGTGGTTCGGGGAAAGCCTCGCCGACCGGACCTACCACATGCCGGACGCGGTGGCGTCGGCGGAGATCGCGCACACCGCCGCGGAGAAGCCGATCGCGACGAAACCGGTCGAGTCCGATTCGTTGGTCGGTCGCCGCAGCGTGACGCCGGTCGAGCCGTCGGGGGAATTGTCGGCCGAGGTCACTTACGGGCTGTACCACGGCACGAAGCTGACCTACCACGTCGAGCACCTTGCGGGGCGAGACCCGTCGGGTTGGCCGGCGGAGCCCCGGAACGACGCGGCGATGCAGACCGTGATCACGCAGGCGGACGGGGGCGGCATTTCGGTGCGGGCCCTCCACGGCAAGGAGCCGCTCGCGGACGCCGTCGTGAAGCTGTACGCCGCCGACGGGGAGTCTCGCGGGGAAGCGACGACCGACGATCAAGGCGTCGCTTCGTTCGCCGCCAAGGAACTGGGCACCGGACTTCACGCCGTCACCACCGGGCTGACCCGAGAATCTGCGGGCGAGTACGACGGCGAGCCATACACCAGCACCTCCAACTACTTGACCGCGACGTTCATCGTTCCGGAAGCCCCGTCGCCGAACGGGACGACGGCAGCCGATGGGCCGGCGGCGGAGATCGGGAAAGCGGCGTTGCCGGCGTTGCCGGAAGAGTTGACCAGCTTCGGTGCCGCGGTTCTCGACGGCAAGCTGTATGCGTACGGGGGTCATACCGGGGACGCCCACTCCTACTCGACCGAAGAACAATCGGGGCGGCTTTGGTGTCTCGACCTGACCGCCGGCGAGTCGGGCGGCTGGGAAAAGCTGACCGAGGGGACGAAGCTGCAGGGCTTGGCTTTGGTCGCCCACGGCGATCGGCTGATCCGGATCGGCGGGTTCACCGCCGTGAACGGGCCGGGCGAGGATCACGACTTGCGATCCCAAGATTCGGTCGCCGCGTTCGACCCGGCGACGGGGCAATGGAGCGAGCTGAAGCCGCTGCCCGAACCGCGGTCGTCGTTCGATGCGGCGGTGCTCGGCGATCGGGTTTACGTCTTCGGCGGTTGGAAACTGGCCGGAGAGTCTGACGATTCGCGGTGGCACCAGACGGCGTGGTCGCTTGACCTGAATGACGCGGACGCGAGTTGGGAATCGCTCGCGGAGATGCCTGCCCGACGCCGGGCGCTGGCGGTCGCGGCGTA
Source organism: Pirellulaceae bacterium (assembly GCA_041685355.1). Taxonomy (GTDB): domain Bacteria; phylum Planctomycetota; class Planctomycetia; order Pirellulales; family Pirellulaceae; genus JAWLFY01. The sequence continues at coordinate 18,287 of JAWLFY010000059.1, forward strand.
CGACGGGAAGCTGTACCTGATCGGCGGGATGAGCGCCGACGACGGGCCGACGACCGACGTCATGGTGTACGACCCGGCGGACGACTCATGGGCATCGGGGCCGTCGCTTCCGGGCGAGGGGATGGCCGGGTTCGGGAATTCCGCGTTCGCGGCTGGGGCCGCGCTGTACGTCAGCGTGTACGACGGTCACGTGTACCGGCTCGCCGCCGACGGGAACGGATGGGAATCGGTCGGCCAACTCGATCCGGGGCGGTTCTTTCACCGCATGCTCCCGGTCAGCGACGGCGAGCTGTTGATCGTGGGTGGGGCGAACATGCGGAGCGGCAAGTTCACCGACATCCTTTCGGTGAAGCCGGCCGGGGCGTGATAGCGATCGCCGGAACGATCTCGTAGACTTTTCGCGGCCGCCCGGACACCTCGTCTGGCGGCGCGAGGCGTCGCCAGGGAGATGGCGGCGACCTCGGCCGATCAGTCTTTATCGGGGACGCGGATGGCGGCTTACTTGCTGATCGAGGCCGACGATCGTCCCGGGTGACGGTTCGAAATCGGGGTTGGACATCTCCCTTGCGTGGCGGTGGTCGGTCGGGTCACGATACGCTCCGCCGGGTCACGCGACGTTCTGGCCGGGCCCAGAGAAGCTCGCCGCGATCGATCTCGCGACCGGGATCGACCCTCCATTCAGACCTGCCAACCTGAGGTTTCAGCCGATGCGTCCTGTACCACGCTTCATCCTGACCGCGTTGTTGGGAACGACCTTTTGTTTGGCGATCGACACGCGGCGGGTCGTCTCGGCGGACCCGCCGGGGATCGCCGTGGGAGAAAAGGCACCCGATTTCGAGTTGCCGGTGGTTGGCGGTGACGGTTTCCTCCGGCTCAGCGACGAGATTCGGAAGGGGCCGGTGGTGGTCGTCGTGCTGCGGGGTTACCCCGGATACCAGTGCGGGATCTGTAACCGCCAAGTCAGCGCGATGGTCAGCCGGGCTCGGGCGCTCGGCGACGCGGCGGAGCGGGTGATCTTGGTTTATCCCGGCGACGTCGATCGCTTGGATCGCCGTGCCGATGAGTTCCTCGGATCGCGGCGGATCCCCGAGCCGTTGGTGATGGTTCGTGACGAGGGGATGGCGATGGTGACCGAGTGGGGGTTGCGTTGGAACCGGCCGAACGAGACGGCCTACCCGGCCACCTTCGTGATCGACCGCAACGGCCGGGTGCGGTGGACGAAGGTGAGTCAGTCGCACGCCGGCCGGAGCCGGGTCGAGGAGATTCTCAAGGCGATCCGGGCCGGTTAGGCTTGGGGCCGTCCGGGCTCGGTTTCCCCTCCCCCGATCCGCCCCATTCGCCACTCGTACAGGAATCGCTTGTTGTCTTCTCGAATTCGGATCGTCGGCATCGGCGACGACGGCCTTGACGGCTTGACCACCCAGGCCCGTCAGTTGGTCGAGTCGGCGGAGGTGCTGATCGGCAACGCGTCGGTTTTTGAACGGGTTCCCGGGCCCGCCGGTGTCCGCAGGATCTTGGCCGACGGCGATTTGGGGACGTTGTGCGAAACCGTCCGCGGGATCGGCGACGAGAAGACCGTGTTATTAACCGGCGGGGACCCCCTTTTTTACGGGATCGCACGGTTCCTGACCGACGAGCTCGGCAAGGATCGGTTTGAGGTCGTCCCGCACGTCAGCAGCATGCAACTGGCGTTCGCCCGGGTGAAAGAGAGTTGGGACGACGCCTATTTGTCGAACTTGGCGACGCAGCCGCTCGATCGGGTCGTCGACAACGTCCGCACCGCCGAGCGGGTGGGGCTGTTTACGACCGAGACGATTCCGCCTTCGGTGGTGGCGGAGGCGCTCCTCGACCGGAGGATCGATTACTTCACGGTGTACGTGTGCGAGAACTTGGGGACGCCTGACGAGACCGTCACGCAGGGGGATCTGGAATCGATCCGGAAGCAATCATTTTCTTCGTTGAACGTGATGGTGTTGATCCGTCACCAGGGGGCGGCGGATCGTCCGAGCGGGAGCGATCGGCGTCGGTTGTTCGGGAACCCGGATGACTTGTTTTTGCAGTCGCGGCCGAAGCGAGGGTTGTTAACGCCCCAGGAGGTCCGTTGCATCGCGCTCGGGGAACTCGACCTGGTCCCCGAGAGCGTCGTTTGGGACGTCGGCGCCGGGAGCGGTTCGCTGGCGATCGAGGCGGCGGCGATCGCCAACCGGGGAAAGGTTTTTGCGATCGAGATGGACGCCGAGGACTACGGTTTGATGTTGGAGAACGCGAAGTTATTCAACGTCCCCTCGCTCGTCCCGGTTCATGGCCAAGCGCCCGAGGCGTGGGAGTCGCTCCCGGACCCCGACGCGATCTTCGTGGGCGGGACCGGACGCATGGTAGCCGACTTGGTCGCCGCCGCCGCCGGCCGTCTTCGTTCGCGTGGCCGGATCGTGGTGAACGTCTCGAGTCCCGACAGCCTGGTGGCGGTCCAAGCGAATGTCGACGCGGCGGGACTGCGGAGCGAGGTGAGGATGGTCAACATCGCCCGCAGCCAGCATCAACTCGACCGAGTGCGATTCGAGGCGATGAACCCGACGTTCCTTGTTCTTGGCCACCGCCGCTAATTGATCGGGATCCACCCCGGCGGGTCGCTTGCGGGAAACGAATCCCTCGAGGCCTCGTCCACCGTTTTCTCGCGGCGAGAGCGGACGGGACTTTGTTCGTCCACCTGTCGCCCGTCCCGTCCGCTTCGGGACAAGCCCCCGAGCCCATCCTCGACCGCTCGAACGATCGCCGTTGCCCCGATTCCGTGATCGTTGAGCAGTTCCGCGGGAGCGCCGCTGCGAGGTCGCTTGCGGACCGCCAAGCAGCGGACCGGAACCGGAGGTCTTCCCTCCGTTTCGGTGTTGGCGGTCGCCAAAGCGTGACACACGGCCTCGCCGACCCCCCCCGCGGCGTAGTGATCCTCCACCGTCAGGATCAGATCGGTCTCCGCGGCAGCCTGCATGACCGTTCGCAGGTCCAGCGGCTTGATCGAGTACATGTCGATCACCCGAATCCGCACTCCGTCTCGACGCAATTGCTCGTACGCCTGGATCGCTTCGTGAACGGTGATCCCCGCCGCGATGACCGTTGCCCGATCGTCTTGATGTTGATGCAGTACGTGGCTCCCGCCAATTTCAAAGTGCGTCTGCCGGTCATAGATCGTGGGCGTCGCGTCGCGGGTTGTCCTCAGATAGCTGATCCCGCGGTGCTCTGCCATTGCCTCGACCAACCGTTCGGTTGACATCGCGTCACAGGGATAGAGAACGACACTGTCGGGAATCGTCCGAAACATGGCGATGTCCTCGAGTCCCATCTGCGCCGGGCCGTCCGGTCCGACCGAGACGCCCGCGTGCGAACCGACGAATTTGATGTTCGCGCCGGCGTGTGGGCTCATCCGGATCTGGTCAAAGGCACGCGTTAGGAACGCGGCGAATGTCGAAACGAACGGGATCCTGTTACGGAGGGCGAGTCCCAGTGCGACCCCGACCATGTTCTGTTCGGCGACGAACATCTCGAAAAACCGCCCCGGATAGTCGTCGCGAAACTTCTCCGCCTTGGTCGAGTCGCACACCTCCCCATCGAGACAAACGATGTCTGGGTAACGAGGAGCGATCCGGGACACCGCGTTCCCGAAGGCGACTCGCGTAGCAACGGCGTTCTCTCCGTCGTAGGTCGGCTCCTCGACTTCGACGGGCCGGATCGGTTCAGGCCGAACGTCGGAGGGCCGGCTCACCTGCCCGCGGAGCGAACGGTCGACCTCTCCGAGTTCTTCCAAGGCGCGGCCCAATTCGTTCGGCCCAAGCGATCTTCCGTGCCAACCGGCCCTCCCTTCCAGCATGGCAATTCCGCGCCCCTTGACCGTACCCGCGATGATCATGGTTGGTCGCGAATCGATCTCCTTGGCGGCTCGGAAAGCGCTGGAAACCAGCTCATGATCGTGTCCGTCTTCGACCTCGATCGCGCTCCAACCGAACGCCTCGACTCGTTGCCGATACCTCTTCAAGTCGCCACCTTCCATGGTCTCGCCACGCTGCCCCAAACCGTTCACGTCGAGCACCGCCGTGAGGTTCCCGAGTCGGTAGTGAGACGCGATCTGGATCGCTTCCCACTGCGCGCCCTCCGCCATTTCGCTATCGCCCAACAGCACATACGTCGTGTAGGGGAGCCGTTGCAGATACTTGGCGTTGAGTGCCATCCCGACCCCCACGGGCAACCCCTGCCCGAGCGATCCGGTCGCGGCCTCGGCAAACCGAAACCGAGAAGTCGGAATCCCCTCCAACGGGCTCCCAAACTTGCGGTAATTCCTCAGCTCGTCCTCGGACACCTGATCGGCTGCGGCCCATAGCGAGTAGAGGAGCGACGCGGCATGTCCCTTGGAGAAGATCAGACGATCGTTGTTCGGATGATCAGGCCGGGCAACGTCGTAACGAAAAACCCGGCCGAACATCAAATCGACCATCAACTCGACGGCGGACAGAGACGAAGTCGGGTGTCCCGATTCGGCTTCGGTCGTGCTGGTCAAGATCCAGTATCGAACGAGTCGGCTCAGCTCGCAGAGCCTTCGAATGTCTTCGGTGGTCTTGGCGACGCTTTGCTTTAAAGGTTCCACGGCGGGTCTCCGTCATTCGTATCGGATCGTTATTCGTATCGGATCGTTTTCACTTTCCTCGGCGAGTGAAGATTGCCTGCAAACCGAATACCGGATGGCCGCCACTTTCGGTTATCCTGGGGGGCTGTTCGGGAATTGGCGGGGGAGGTCTGTGAACGGCCATCTCCCTCAGGTGCCCGATTCTCCCTCAGGTGCCCGATTCCAAGTCTGCCGCTCCTTGGCCGTTCCCTCCGCGGCCCGCAAAGCACGACCTCTCGTTTCCTTTCACTATGCGGTTTTCGCCATGCCCATTCGACCTGTTCTCTTCGCCGGTCTCGTTGCCCTGTTCGGTGTCCAGCTTCCCGCGGCGGAATCACTCGAGCTCAACCCGAAGGAGTCGAAGATCGAGTTCGTCGGATCGAAACCGGACGGCAAGCACGAAGGCGGATTCCGTAAGTTTGAAGCCGAAGCGGTCGCCGATTTCGAAGAAGCTTCCAACAGTTCGTTGAAGATCGCGATCGACACGGCCAGCCTCTGGTCGGACAACGCGAAGCTCACGAATCATCTCAAGAACCCCGATTTTTTCGACGTCCGCAAGTATCCGGCGATCACGTTCGAGTCGACCAAGGTGATCCCCGGGGATGAGGGGAAGGCGACGATCGTCGGCAAAATGAAGATGCTCGACAAGACCGTCGTCGTGGAGATCCCGGTGTCGGCCGAGGCGACCGAGCGGCGACTCACGTTGAACGCGGACTTCCCGATCGACCGCACGAAGTGGGGGATGAATTACGGCCAAGGGAAGATCGACAACGAGGTGAAGATCAAGGCTCACCTCGTCTTCATGCGTTAGGCACCATTCGTGTCCGAACGATCACGGAGCGGAGGCTCGCTTGTCATTCGATGCAACCGTGACGGCTTGGTGCGTGATGACGCCGGCCGTGATCGTGCTGGTGGCGACGACGATCGCGTTGCGAATCGTTCGTCGCCGCGAGGGAGAGTCATCGCGCGACGGTTCGGTTCGACCCGCAGGTCGATGGTCCGAAGCGGCCGCTGGCACCTTGATCGCCGCCGGTTGGTGGGTGGCGTTGGCGATCTCGGTCGGCGGACGTCAGGGCTTCGATTGGTGGCCGGACGACGCATGGCGGCAATCGCTTTGGCCGATCCTCGCCTTCGGGGTCTGGCTGGCCGCCTCGCGTTTGGGCGCCGGCGATCCGAATTCTCTCAACACCGGGGCGATTTCTCTCGGTCAAGTTGCTCCGAGCGGTGACGTTGCTCCGAGCGGTGACGTTGCTCCGAGCGGGGGCGTCCGCTGGATCGGGGCCGCGGTTCTGGCGTCGCTCATCGCGGCGGTCACGATGCCGGGCGGCGAGGGTTGGGGCGACGTGATTCCGCTTCATCGCGTGTGGATGCCGGCGGTGCTTGCCGCGACGCTTGCCAACGCGTGGGCGGTCGAGCGGTTGACTCGGACCGGTGGTGAGCGATGGGGGCTGTGGGTTGTCGTCGCGGGGTTGGCAGCACCGATGATTCTCGCGGCGGGCACCTATGGGGCGTTGGCCGAAATGGGGATCGCGGCGATTGTCGCGACGTTGGTGTTGGCCGTTTGGCAGTCGATCCGACCGCACGCCGCGATGACCACCGCGGCGTACCCGGCGATGGCGGTCTCCGCGTCCTTGACGGCGTCGGGCCATTTCTACAGTTACGAGGCGCATCCGCGATGGCTGACCGGTTTGATCCTGTTTCTTCCCGTGATCGTCGTCGCCGCTGACCGAACGGTTCGCGGCCGTCCGGGGTGGGCGCGGGTGATCGTCGCCGGAGCGGTCGCGGCGTCGATCGTCGCGGTCGTCGGGTGGAAGTTGTTTCTCAGTGAGCCGGAACCGGAGTGGTAGCGAGTCGTTGGGTATGGCGGATGACCCCGGTCAGGTGTCGTTCGAATCGCCGCCATCCGTTGATCGACGACCGATACATCGGTTGACGGACTTGCCACTTGCTTGGGGTTCGTACGGCGCGTCGGTTGTTTTGAAAGTCCAGGCATTGGGGATCCCAGGGGACGCCGCACGCGTCGATCAGTGATCGGATGCTCGGTTCGGGGGCGGACACCAACGATTCGTAGTCGACGGTATGAATCCGGATCGGCAGGACCGATTCCCAGTGCCCCATCAGTTGGCGGTAGGCGTGCTCGTATTCCGGCAAGATTTGCAGGTCGCAGAACGGGGGGTTCAGGTTTTGGCAATAGCAGGAGACGAACACGTCGAGCGGGTTTCGGCGACAGCGGATGACGGTCGCGTCAGGGAACAGCGTCGCGATCCAACCCAAGTTCAAAAAGTTTGTGGGCATTTTGTCGACGACCCGTTTGGTCTGGCCGTTCGCTTCTCGTGAGATGCGATCGAGGTAGGCGTGGGCTGCCTCCCGAAACCGATCCGGTCCGATCTCGGAGACGACCGACACGTCGCCGCGGTGATACCGTTTCCTCTCGGCCGACCGATGGTCAAAACCGGCTTGGCGGCGGAGTTGCTCGATGTCGGGGAGTTCGCCCGCGCCGACGATTTCCGGGTGGCTGCTCAGGATTTGTTCGACGAGCGTGGTTCCCGATCGGGGCATCCCGACGACGAAAACGGGCGTACGGCTGTCGCTCCCCCACCCGTTCCGTTCGGCGAAGAATCCCGGGTTGAACTGTCTCATCCGGTCCTCGGTCGATCGATGCAGCGCCGCGATGCGACCGCCGCGGTCGTGACCGCCGCGATGTTCGGTTTTCGACCGGTTCGCCAAGTCGTAGTGGTGCCAAGCTTCGTCGTATTCGCGGAGGTCGTCGAGCATTTTCGCCAGCGCGAACCGCAGCCGGATGCGGTGCGATCGGGGGCGTCGTGCGTCTTCCACCGTCCGCCGGAGCCGGGCGATGACCGCATGGTCTTCGTCGCACGGGCGAGCTTTGCGAATCCGGGAGAAGCGAAAGTGGGCGGTCGGCGAATCGGGGTCGCACGCCAGCACTTGGCGAAACTGTTGCTCGGCGAGCGCGAGGTTCCCTTCGTCGACGTTCAGGCAGGCGAGTTTGGTCAACGCGGAAAGGTCATCGGGGTTCGATTCGGTTGCCTTGGAGAGCGCGCGATGGGCGATGTCGAAGCGTCCGGCACGGTGGGCCATTTTGGCGAGCCGCGAGTGATTCTTGGACGAACCGTCGGCGGCGACGGCCGTCCCCTGCCGCCGGATCGCCTCGTTCAGCAGTCGCCGCGCCCGGCGGCTGTTGCCCAGCCGCCGGGCACGGTTGGCGAGTTGCACGCAGACCCGTGCGAGTTCGGCGTTGAGGATCGGCGAACGGCGGTCGTGACGGATCGCGTTGCGAAGCACCGTTGCCGCGGCGTGCCGTTTCTTGAGCCGCAGGAGCAGACGTACCAACGCCAGGGTCGACTCGTGGTATCGATTTTCGAAGAACTGACCCCGTTGGTAGTAGGCGAGCGCGTTGCCGTCTTGGCCCCACGATTCGTGGAGGGCGCCGAGGCGGAGCCAAACGTCGGGCCGATGCGGCGTGATCCGAATCGCCCTCTGGAAAAAGGTATTCGCCGCCATCGGTCGGGAAATCGCCAACGCGGCGTAGCCGGCGAGCCGGTTGGCGTCGGCATCGAACTCGAGTGCCGCCGGGCATTGCTCGAGCCGTCGGAGACAATCTTGGGGACGGTCGGAGCGGAGGTCATGGGCGGCGAGCACGAGCCGCGCGGGGAGATCGGAGGTGTCGACTCGCAGACGCCTCGTCGCTTCACGGAGGACCGTCTCCCGTCGCCGCACGGGACCTGACCGCACGACGCCGGGGCCGTCAGCCCGCGATCCCCACCCCGATTCGCTCGCGGCGGACGGTCCCTCGAGCCGGTCCGTGAGCTCAGCGAACAGTCGGTCGTGGACGGGTCTCGGGAGGGCCGTGATGACGGACCGGGGAGCCGTCTCCGACGGCGACTCGTTTAACGGCTCAGTCGATCGCTTGTCGCGCCGCCCGTCGCCGCTGCGAGGACTATTCGCCCCCGCCATCAGGATCAGGTTCTTCATAATCAGGATTATCGTA
>JAWLFY010000060.1:0-20213 GCA_041685355.1 Pirellulaceae bacterium
GCTCCGGCTAAGCCTGTTCGCGATCCCCAAGGGCCAATGACCGTGACCCCAAGGCCCAGTGACCGTGACCCCAAGGCCCAATGAACGTGACCCCAAGGCCCAATGAACGTGACCCCAAGGTCCAGTGAGCGTGACCCCAAGGCCCAGTGAGCGTGACCCCAAGGCCCAGTGAGCGTGAACCCAAGGTCCAGTGAGAGACCAGCAACCCAGCCGACCAGCAACCCAGCCGACCAGCAACCCAGCCGACCAGCAACCCAGCCGACCACCTCCGCGCGACCCGACGCCCGTGGCCACGTCCACGCCCGAACCCCCGACGATCTATGTCACCCGAGTTCTCCGCCGCCGTCGACCCGATCTTCACCGAAGTGCTCGCCGTCATCGACGAAATCGAAGCGGGGCGGACGCCGAGCCCGGAAGACGTCAACACCCGCGTCCGCGGGCTGATCGACCAAGCCGAGAACCGACTCGGACAGCGACCCGACTGGGAACTCGCCAAGTACGCGCTCGCCGCGTGGGTCGACGACGTGCTCATCGAAGCACCCTGGGACGGACGCCGGTGGTGGGAACAGAACCGGCTCGAGTTCCAACTGTTTCGCACCGCCGAGGCGTTCACGAACTTCTATTTGCAGTCGAAGAAGGCGACCGAACTGCCGCGAAAGGACGCCCTGGAAGTGTTTTACGTTTGCGTCGTGCTCGGCTTTCGCGGCCTGTACGGCGACCCCGAGGCGACCGCCCACGCCGAGGATTTCGGCTTGCCCCGCTCGCTCGACGAGTGGGCCCGCCGGACGTCGATGTCGATCCAACTCGGCCAAGGCCGTCCGCCGCTGATCGAACAAGGACGTCCCGGTGCCGGGGCCCCGCCGCTGGAGGGAAAATACCTGCTCATCGGGTCCGCGCTGTTCTGCGTCCTGATGCTCGCGATCGCTCTCGCAACCGCACAGTACACGCTCCGCGGCTGACCCGCTCCCGACTCGCACCGCCAACGCGTTCGATCCGACAACGACCGACACCACTGACCCACCGATTCGCGAACGATCCCCCCTGCGAACACCGATCCCCCCTGCGAACACCGATCCCCCCTGCGAACACCGATCCCCCCTGCAAACACCGATCCCCCCTGCGAACACCGATCCCTCCTGCGAACACCGTTGATCCGGACGGCCCGCCCCGGGCCGAGGAATAGTCCATGATGCGAAGCCTCGCCGACGCGATCCTGACCCCGTTCCGAATGCTGGCGCGGGTCCCCAGCAACATTATCAGCTCGCCGCGGCGGATGATGGGGTTGTCGCTCCCGGCCCGCGCCGCGTTGCTGTTGTTCTTTTCGCTCCTGATCGCGGCGATCGTGTGGGGGATCTTTCACTCGCTCCGGCTCGACATCGAGCAGTATCGGATCTTCTTCCGACGCGAACTTCCGACGATCGCGATCTTGGTCGTCGCGATCCCGCTCGTCGTCTGGTACGCGCTCAAGCTTTGGCTCGAAGGGGAGGCGTCGCCGTTTCCCGACATCGACCGGGCGTGGAAGGCCGCCGTCGAGGCGATGGCGGAGCAATCGATCGACCCCTCCGAAACGCCGATTTTTCTGGTGCTCGGTCCCGGGTCCGACGATGCCGCTCGGTCGTTCATGGCCGCCTCGAACGTGACCTTCTCGGTCCGCGCCCCGTCGGGACCGGCGCCGCTGCATGTGTTCGCGAACCAACAAAGCGTGTACATCGTGTGTACCGAAACGTGCCAACTCGCCCGGTTGCTCGCCGGCGGTGGCGGTGGTGGTGCCACGCCCGCCGGTCAGCCGCCGCCACAACCGGCGGCGTTCGATCCGACACGAACGATGCAGGTCGGCGGGCCCGGGCAATTCGGCGGACCCGGGCAATTCGGCGGACCCGGGCAATTCGGGGAGGGAGGAGAGCCGGGCGGACCGGGACCCGTCAGCGGTGGCCCCGCGGGCGGGGAGCCGGGGACCGCGCGGCCCGACGTCCCCAGCGGCCTCGCCGACGTCCGCGTGCCGGTTCCGGCGTCCGACCCCGGCATGGACATCCGCGGGACGATGATGGTCGGCGACGTCGGGGCGGGGACCCCCTCGACGCCACCGCCAGCCGCCCCGGCGCGGCTCGATCCGCAAACGTCGGCGGAGTCGACCGCCCGGCTCGCGTATCTCTGCCGACTCCTCCGCCGGCTCCGCGATCCGCTCTGCCCGGTCAACGGGGTCCTCGTCACGACCCCCTTCGCGGTCCTCGCCGACGGTTCCCAAGACGCCGTCAATCAATTGCTGATGTCGCTCAAGAGCGACCTGTCCACGCTCCGCACCACCCTCCGGATCCGCTGTGGCGTGAACCACATCGTCGACGGGATGGAAAAGGAGGCCGGGTTTCGGGAACTCGTCCGCCGCGTCGGCGGCGAACGGGCCAGCACCCAACGCTTCGGCAAAGGTTTCGGGCTGTGGAACCTCCCCACCGCGGATCAACTCGACGCCCTCGCCAAACACGCGTGCGGGGCGTTCGAGGATTGGTCGTACCTGCTGTTCCGCGAAGGGGAAGGACTGAGCAAGCCGGGCAACCGGCACCTCTACGCGCTGCTGTGCCGGATCCGGTCGAGCTTTCGGGCGCGGCTCGGTAACGTGCTCCGCGCCGCCTACGCGGTCGACCCCGGGGCAACCGATTCGGCCGCACGCGAACCGATGCTGTTCAGCGGCTGCTACTTCGTCGCCTCCGGCTCGACCCCTGACCGGCAAGCCTTTCTCGCCAGCGTCTTCAAGAAGTCGAGCGCCGAAGAAGAAGAGCTCGAGTGGGGGAGCGAGGCGCTCGGCGAGGAACGCCGGATGCAATCCGGGGTGCAAGCGTTGTTGGTCATCAACGGCGTTTTGGTGGCGGCCGTCGTGGCGCTGCTGCTGTATCATTTCCAGTTCAAGTCCTGACGTTCGGCGAAGTGCGGATACGTCGTCCACGCCGGGATCGCGATCCGCCCCGCCAAACTCCCCACGAGCCGTCTTGCCATGTCATCCGGTTCCGATCGCTCTAGCCACCCCGGCGGGCCGCCGGAGCCGGCGTCGCCGACCCGAGACGAATTGCTCGCCGAGGTCCTCGGCGAAACGATCCACCGGGGACGGCAAGACCCCGAAAGCTTGCTGCGGGCGGTTCGCGATTGGAAAGCCGAAACGCTCGCCAACCGCGGCCCCCACCTCGACGCCGAACGGTTCGCCGATCTGGTCGCCGTCGTTCTACGGCAACGGTTGGGGGAGAAAGCCGCGAAGCTTCCCGCACCGCTCCGCCGCGAAGTCGCCGACGTGTTGTGGAATGACCCCATCAGCCGCGGCCGGATCGAACGACTTTGGGCCGCCGTGGACGCGACGCCATGAACGCCACCCCCGATTCCCCCGCCCCCGATTACTCCGACGCCAACGCTCCCGAGACCGAGCCCCAGACAACGCTCGCGGGGGCCGACCCCGCGAGTCTTGAACCCGGGACCACGGACGTCCCGCCCGCCGCTCCCGACAACCCCGCGGGCGACGTGACCACGTTGGTCGACGAAGGCCAGGGGCTGGTCCGCTCGATCGCGATGCAGGTCTTCCGGGGGCTGCCGGTCCGGATGGATCTCGACGATTTAATCGCCTACGGCCAGATCGGGTTGACCGAGGCGGCCCAGAAATTCGATCCTGAATGCGGCACCCGCTTCACCACGTTCGCGTACTATCGCATCCGTGGTGCCATTTATGACGGCGTGTCGAAGATGAACTGGACCAGCCGGGCCCGAATTCGCAGGATGCGGTTTCACCGCATGGCCGATGAGGTGCTAGAGAACGAACCGGGATCCGACGCCAATACCGCGACGACGGCCGACGACGCGTCGTGGCTCGGACGGGTGACGGAAAAACTCGCGATCGTCTATCTGGCCACCGGTGACGACGAATCCGCCGACCGCTCACTCGCCGAAGCCCCCGACCGCTACGATCCCCCGAGCCAACTCGTCGCCAACCGTGAACTGCAGGAAACACTTCGGCAACTGGTCGACCGGCTGGCCCCCGACGCGAAACGGTTGATCACCGGGATCTACTTCGACGGATACACACTCACCGAGGCCGCCGACCGGTCGGGAATCAGCAAGAGCTGGGCCAGCCGGTTGCACGCCAAGAGCCTCGATGAGCTCGCGATCATGTTGCGACGCATCGGCAGCGACTGAAGCCCTCACGTCCGAGAACTCCGACCATGGCATCTGAACCGACCTTCGACTTGGAACGGCTCGCGTCGCCGATCTCCGACGACGCGCCGACCGGAGGTTACCTCAAGGAAACCGATTACGCCGATTTCCAGCAGGTCAAAGATCGTCGCTCCGAGGCCGTCGCCGCCGAACGGAAGGTCCGCGAGCTGGCGATGTATACCGAAGACGACCTGATGGAAATCCCCGAGGAGGATCGCCAAGTCGCCACGCCCGATTGGCGGTCGGTCCGAGACCTCTGCCAAACGATCCTCCGCGAACGTTCCAAAGACCTTTGGATCGCCGCGTGGCTGATCGAGGCCAACACCCGCGTCGCCGGGTTCGCCGGTCTCCGCGACGGATTCCGACTCGCTCACGAATTGGTCGAACGCTACTGGGGCGCCTTGTATCCGCCCCACGACGAAGACGAGGGCTACGTCGATACGGTGTCGCAACTGGCCAGCCTCAACGGCGATGACGGGCCCGGGACGCTGATCGTCCCGATCCAAGAAATCCCGCTGATCCCGGGGCACCCCGAGTTCACCTTCGCCGCGTTTCGCCAAGCGACCGACGGCACCGGGGGCGACCTCAGCGAGGCGGAGTTCTACTCGCTCGCCCGACAAGTCGACCCTGCGACCCTCCGCGACACCGAAGAAGATCTCGCGGCGGCACTCGACGCGTTCGAAACGATGAGCCGCTCCCTCGAGGATCGCTGCGGCACCTACGACGGGCTCCCGGTCGCCCCCCCCAGCACCCAAATCCGAAACACGCTCGAAGAGATCCGCCGCACCTTCCGGTTGATCACCCGAGACGTCCTGTCGGGCGGCGGCGGGGACAGCGACGACGAGCCGGCCGACGCCGTGACGCCCGACGCCGGAACCTCGATCGCCGCGGCCGCCGGCAAATCCGGCGACCTCGCCCAAGCCCAAGTTCATAACCGCGAAGACGCCTTCCGGATGCTGCTCAAGGCGAGCGAATTCTTCCGCAAGACCGAACCCCATTCGCCCGTCAGCTACATGCTCCAACAAGCCGTCCGGTTCGGCAGGATGGATCTCCCCGACCTGCTCAAGGAATTGATCCACGACGAAGACGTCCTCAAACAGTTCGCCGAACGCACCGGCGTCGAGATCCCGGTCGACGACGACGACGATTGATTCGCGGACGCCGCGGAAAACTGCACGCCCCCGTAGAACCATCCGGTTCGCCCCGGCTATCCTAAGTATCGAGATCCTATTCCTCGGCGGGTCCATCCCCGTCTCACTTCGCTTCGGGAGTCCACGCCATGGCCGAAAGCCAACAACAAAAACTGAATCGTGTCCGGAAGCCCCGCGTCCACATCACCTACGACGTCGAAACCGAAGGGGCCCAGGTCGTCAAGGAACTCCCCTTCGTCGTCGGCGTGATGGGCGACTTCTCAGGAGACCCGACCGAAAAACTCAAGCCGCTCAAAGACCGCAAATTCATCCAGATCGACCGCGATAACTTCAACGACGTGCTCAAGCGGATGGCTCCGGGGTTGAACATGCGGGTCGAGAACACGCTTGCCGACGACGGCAGCGAGATGTCGGTGAACCTGGAGTTCAACAAGATCGAAGACTTCGAACCGGCCAACGTCGTCTCCCAAGTCGAACCGCTGAAGAAGTTGATGGAAACCCGCGACAAGCTCCGCGACTTGGCGACGAAAATCGACCGCAGCGATGACCTCGAAAACGTCCTCGAACAAGTCCTCAGCAATACCGAACAGCTGAAGCAGTTCTCCGGCGAACTCGGCGTCGAAAACGAAGACAAATGACCCGACCGCTCTCCGCCAGGGCGTCGTCCGCAAGTCCCGATTCCTGACCCGCATCGATCCATCCGTCTTGGAGTCCGTCTCTGATGAGTTCTGGTGAAACGCAAAAAGAAGCCGCCGAACAGGCCACCGCGGCGGCCGGCGAAAGCCTCCTCGAAACGGCAATCGCCGCCACCAAGCAAACCGAGCGGGACCGTGCCCAGGATCTGCTCAAGACCCTGACCGAAGAAGCCCTCAAGGGGACCGTCACGTTCGACAAGGACGTGATGCGGTCCCTCAACGCCGCCATCGCCGGGCTCGACGCGAAGCTCAGCAAGCAGCTCGCGGCGATCATGCACAACCCGAAGTTCCAAAAACTCGAAGGGAGCTGGCGGGGGCTGCATCATCTGGTGATGAACAGCGAAACCGGCGAACAGCTCAAGATCCGTGTCCTCAACTGCGACAAGAAGAGTCTCTTCAAGGACATGGACCGGGCGGTCGAGTTCGACCAAAGCCAACTCTTTAAAAAGCTCTACGAGGACGAATTCGGGACCCCCGGCGGGGCCCCCTTCGGCGCCCTGATCGGCGACTACGAATTCACCAATCACCCCGAAGACATCGACCTGCTCACCAAGGTCAGCGGCGTCGCCGCCTCGGCGTTCTGCCCGTTCGTCTCCGCCGCCGACCCGATGTTGTTCGGCTTCGACGATTGGACCGAACTCTCCAAACCACGCGACCTCGCCCGCATCTTCGACGCCGTCGAATACACCAAGTGGAAAAGCTTCCGGGAAAGCGACGACAGCCGGTTCTGTGTCCTCACCATGCCCCGTACCCTCGCCCGCCTTCCCTACGGCCAAAACACCAAGACGATCGATGAGTTCGCCTACGAAGAAGTCCCGACCGGATCGAAAGGGGAGTCGATCCATGTCGATCACGACCAGTTCTGCTGGATGAATACCGCGTACGTGCTCGGGACCAAGCTCACCGACGCGTTCGCAAAGACCGGGTTCTGTACCGCGATCCGCGGCGTCGAGAACGGCGGGAAAGTCGAAGACTTGCCGGCGTACATCTTCAAAGCCGACGACGGCGACATGGACCTCAAGTGCCCGACCGAAGTCGCGATCACCGACCGCCGCGAGAAAGAACTCAGCGATCTCGGGTTCCTCCCGTTATGCCACTTCAAGAACACCGACTACTCGGTCTTTTTCGGCGCACAAACCTGTCAGAAGCCGAAGAAATACGATCGCCCCGAGGCGACCGCCAACGCGGCGATCAGCGCGCGACTTCCCTACATCATGGCCACCAGCCGGTTCTCGCACTACTTGAAGGTCCTCGCTCGCGACAAGATCGGGTCGTTCATGGAAGCGACCGACTGCGAGGCGTGGCTCGACCGCTGGATCCATAATTACGTCACCAGCGATAAGAACCCGCCCGGCGACGTCCGCGCCCGTTACCCGCTCGCCGAGGCGAAGGTGCAGGTCCGTGAGATCCCGGGCCAACCCGGCTCCTACAACGCGATCGCGTGGATGCGGCCGTGGCTGCAGATGGAAGAGTTGACCACCAGCATGCGGATGGTCGCCAAGATTCCGAAGATGGGCGGTTGATCGACGTGTCGCCCCGCCCGGACGCCGGCTCGGCGTCGCGTGAACCGAACGTGACGTCCCCCGATCACGACGCGGCGCGAGTCTCCGTCGAACGCGGCGGCACGACCGCCGGTGCCGCCGGTGCCGTCGCCGACTCGCTGCTCGAATTCGCCCTCGACGCGTCTCCCGATCCGGGATCGCGGTCGGCCACCGGACATCCCCCCGATGCCGCCCGTCGACCCTCCCGGCTCGAGGAGTTCCTCCACGCCTCCCGCGTCGGCGATTCGCTCGACCGTTGGCTCGGCGAGGGATGGCGAAACGATCCCCGTTACTCCCCCTCCGACGCGCCCCCCTCCGACGCTTCCCGCGCCGACGCCGCCCCCTCCGGCGCGCTCGCGCGGCGGCTCCACGCCGATATCGCGGCGATCGACGGGATGCTCAATGAGCAGGTCAACGCGATCCTGCATCACCCCCGTTTCCAACGACTCGAAGCCTCCTGGCGAGGCCTCGCGTTCTTGGTCGATCGCGCCGACGCCGAAGCCGACCCGCTGATTCGCATCCGTGTGCTGACGGCAAAGTGGTCCGAACTCGAGACCGATTTTGATCGGGCGGTCGAGTTCGACCAAAGCCAACTCTTCAAAAAAGTCTACGAAGACGAGTTCGGGACCCCCGGCGGCGAACCGTTCGGCGTCCTCGTCGGCGACTACGACATTCACGCCCGAGTCTCCCGCGATCATCCCCACGACGACATCGGCGTGTTGCGGTCGATCGCCGGCGTCGCCGCCAGCGCCTTCGCGCCGTTCCTGTGCGCCGCCAGCCCCGAATTGCTCGACCTCGATTCGTTTTCCGATTTGCAGGTCACCCGCGATCACGCGGCGCGAATGCGACAGAACGATTACCTGAAATGGAACACGTTCCGGGACGACGAAGACGCCCGCTTCGTCGGTTGTCTGCTTCCCCGGATCTTGATGCGGGGGCCCTACGACGACGACGGTAGCCGCGTCGACCGGTTCCTCTTCCGCGAAGACGTCACCCGCCCCGACGGCAGCGGTTACCTGTGGGGAAACCCCGGCTACGCCTACGCGTCGGTGCTGATGCGGTCGTTCGCCACCAGCGGTTGGCTCGCCGACATCCGCGGGCTGCGGCAAGACGAGGCGGGCGGCGGACTCGTCAGCGAGCTTCCGGCGCTGAGCTTTCCCACCGATTCCGCTGGCGTGATCCCCCGCCCGGTGACCGAGGTCGCCGTCAGCGACTCGCTCGAACGACAACTCAGCGAACTCGGGCTGCTCCCGTTGTGCGATTGCAAAGATACGCCGATGGGTGTCTTCGCCAGCGGCCAGTCGCTGCAACGGCCACGCAAATATGACCGCGAAGACGTCACCGCGAACGCGAAAATCAGCGCCATGCTGCCATACATCCTGACCGTCTCCCGGTTCGCCCACTACGTCAAAATCATCGCCCGCGGCAAAGTCGGCTCGTTCTCCACCGCCGAAGAACTCGAACGAATCCTCCACGATTGGGTGATGGACTACGTCACCGCCGACCGCGAAGCGTCGACCGACGTCAAAAGCCGCAAACCGCTCCGCGAAGCGAACATCCGAGTCCAACCCGACCCGGCCAAGCCCGGAGCCTTCTACTGTATCATGCGGCTCGCCCCGCACTACGAACTCGACGAAATGGTCGGCAGCGTCCGCCTCCAAACCCGTCTCGTCGGGGCGTGACCGTTGGTGGTTGGTAGTTGATGGTTGCTGTTTGATCGTGGACAGTGGTCGGCTGGTCCGAAATGACAAGCGAATCGGTCAACCCGAATATCGGATACACATTCGAGATCACGTTCCAACCAACAACCAACAACCAACAACCAACAACCAACAGCCAACCGGAACCCACGATGACAACCGCCCCGATGGACCTGTACCGCGCCGGCGAACTGGACCAAGCCGTGACGCGATGCCTGGAACTGGTCAAGTCGCACCCGGCCGATTCGTCGCTTCGGTTCCAACTGGCGGAGCTGGCGTGTGTCGCCGGCGACCTCGAGCGGGCGGATCGACAACTCGAGACGGTATCGAATCAGGACCCGCAAGCGTCGGTCGGCGCGGCGCTGCTAAGGCAGTTGGTCCGGGCCGAGCTCGCCCGCCGCGAGTGCATCACACAAGGCCGAGTCCCGGAGTTGATCGGGGAACCGACCCCGCCGCTCAAGTCCCGCCTCCGGGCACTGACGCTGATCCGCGCCGGCGACGTCGCCGAGGCGGCCGACGTGATCGCCGAAGCGGACGCGGCGGCCGGTCCGCGGTCACTGTCGGTCAACGGCGCCGAAGTGACCCAGCTCCGCGACCTCGACGACCTGCTCGCCCCCGTCCTCGAAGTCCACACCTCGACCGGCAAATATTTCTGGATCGATTGGGACCAGATCGTCGCGATGGAGGTCCACCCGCCGCAGCGGCCGTTCGACCTGCTGTGGCGACAGGCGACGCTGTCGATCGAGTCCGGCCCCGACGGCGAAGTCTACCTGCCGGCGATCTACCCGGAACCCGACCCCGCCAGCGTCCCCGACGCGAGCCTCCGCTTGGGACGGAGCACCGACTGGCTCGAACTCGCGGAGGGACTCGTTCGCGGCCGCGGCCAAAAGATGCTGCTCGTCGGCGACCAAGACCTTCCGTTCATGGAACTCGCGTCGATCACGACACCTGAGTAGACACCCGCCGATGTCGTCCGCCCGCCACGACCGACCGTTGATCCCGAGCGTCCTCGATCGGCTGATCGACCTCGAACCGGACCGCCAGCGCGAATCGCCGCTGAACCGGACCCAAGTCCTCCAGCAGATGAAACAAAGCGTCGGCCGCGACCTGCAAAACCTGCTCAATACCCGCTGCCGCGCGACCGGTTGGCCCGAAGGGCTCGGGGAACTTTCACGTTCGCTCGTCGCCTATGGGATCCCCGATTGCGTCGGGATCAACACCGGATCGCGGGAACAGCAAGAGGAACTGCGGCGGATGATTCGGGCCGCGGTCGAAGCGTTCGAGCCGCGGCTCACGCAGGTCCGGGTCTCCGTCGCGGATACCGACAACCCGGCCGACCGTACCCTCCGGTTTCGCATCGACGCGATGCTCAAGATCGACCCCGCCCCGGAGCCGGTCGTTTACGATAGCCGGCTCGACGCGACCAACGGGGACTTCTCCGTCAAAGGGATCCGCCGGTGACTGACCGCTTGCTGCCGTACTACAACCGTGAACTCGAATACTTGCGGCGTTTCGGGGCCGAGTTCGCCCGCGAACATCCGAAGATCGCGGGCCGATTGCGGCTCGGCGATGACCTCTCCGAAGATCCCCACGTGTCGCGGATCATCGAAGCCTTCGCGCTGCTCGCCGCCCGCACGCGGCTAAAGATCGACGACGACTTTCCCGAGATCACTCACGCGCTGCTCGGCGTCCTTTACCCGCACTATCTCGCCCCGATCCCCTCGACCGCGATCGTCGAGTTCGCCCTCGACCAACGCCAGGCGGAACTGGTCGGGGGTTACCGGATCAACGCCGGCCAAACGGTCGAAAGCGAGTCGACCGACGACGGCACTTGCCGATTCCGCACCGTCTATCCGGTCAAACTGTTGCCGCTACGTGTCGCCGCGGCCCAGTACAAAGGGCAACCGTTCGCATGCCCGAGCACCCCGGCGCTCGCGAAGGCGGAATCGGTGGTCCATGTCCATCTGAAAAGTCTCCGCGGGTCGGTCCCGATCGAATCGATGGATCTCACCGAACTGCGGTTCTTCATTCGCGGATTATCGCACGCCGCGATGGACCTCTACGAACTGGTCCGTTCGGGGACCGTGGAAGTCTTGCTCGCCCGCTCCCCGGATGACCCACAACCGATCCGGCTGTCGCCGCAAGCGATCCGTCCGGTCGGGTTCGCCGAATCGGAAAGCCTGTTTCCAGCCGAACCGAGAACCTTCGCCGGATACCGTCTGTTGACGGAATACTTCGCGGCCCCCGAAAAATTCTTGTTCTTCGACGTCGCCCCGATCGACCCGGCCCGGATCCAAGGCTTCGGCGAAGATCTGCACCTGTACCTGCTGATCGATCGACACATCGGCGACGTCGAGCCGTTCGTCGCCGCCGACACGATCCGTCTGGGGTGCAC
Source organism: Pirellulaceae bacterium (assembly GCA_041685355.1). Classification (GTDB taxonomy): domain Bacteria; phylum Planctomycetota; class Planctomycetia; order Pirellulales; family Pirellulaceae; genus JAWLFY01. The sequence goes on from JAWLFY010000060.1 coordinate 11,671, forward strand.
CCCGATGGTCAACCTGTTCGAGCACCGCGCCGAACCGATCCGGGTGACGCACGACGTCTCGGAGTACCGTGTCGTCCCGGACGTCCGTCAACCCCGCGGGTTCGAGGTCCACTCGATCACCGAAGTCACCGCGATCGACTCGGAACGAAACGAATCGGTCTACCACCCCTTCTATTCGGTGCGGCACGCGGGCGAACAACGCCAACGCCGCGGTTTCTATCATCTGCATCGACGCGAAGCCGAGTTGAGCGGCGGCGCCTCGGACCGCGCGACCGACGTGTTCCTCTCTCTCGTCGATCTCGACTTCACCCCGGAGGCCCCCGCCGGGACCGTGCTCGACGTGCGGACGCGATGTACCAGCCGCAATCTGCCCTCGCGGCTCGAATTCGGCAGCGGCCGCCCGCGGTTACAACTCGTCCAAGGCGGCCCGATCCGGCCGCCCCGATGCGTCACCCCGCCGCGACCAACGATCCGCCCGCCGCTGGGCAAGGGGACCCAGTGGCGGCTGATCAGCCACCTTTCGCTCGGGCACCTGTCGTTGTTCGACCGAGACGAAGGGGCCGTCGCGCTCCGCGAAATCTTGAGCCTCTACGACTTCCTCCAATCGGGCGACTCGCGGCAACGGATCGACGCCCTCCGCTCGGTCCGATACGAACCGGGAGTCGCGCGGTGCCCCAGCGGCCCCGGCGGGCCCACGTTCTGTCGCGGGCTCGATATCGATCTGCTGATCGACGAGGAACGGCTTAGCAGCGGCGGGGCGTTCCTGTTCGGCGCCGTCCTCGAACAGTTCATGGCGCTCTACGCGACGATCAATTCCTACACGCGAACGACCCTCCACAGCACCCTCCGCGACCAACCGATCATCCGATGGCCAGCCCGCTCGGGAAGAAAAACGCTTCTGTGATCGATCGGCTGCTCAGCCAGCCGCACCGATTCTCCTTCTTTCAAGCCGTCCGGCTACTCGTCGCGAGTGGTGCGGCAAAGCGGCTCCATGCCCCCGACGGCGAACTGGGGGGAATGAGCAACATCCACGAAGAACCGCTCCGCTTCCGCTCGCTCGCCGGTTTGGAATTTCCACCCGCCGAGATCGTTTCGATTTCCGAATCGTCCCGCACCGCTGACCGCCAAACGGCTGACGAACGAGACCCGTCCGCCGATCAGGATCACGAGGTCGACGAAGGCGAAGAGACGCCGACCTCGGGGCGACCGCTCGAGGTCGAAGTCGCGTTCTGGGGCATGTTCGGTCCCGCCGGCGCGCTCCCGACCCACTACACCCAGCTCGTCATCGATCGGTCCCGCCACCGCGACTTGTCACTCCGCGACTTCCTTGACCTGTTCGGCCACCGCCAACTGTCGTTCTTTTACCGGGCTTGGGAGAAGCACCATGTCGCCGCCGGCTTCGAACGCGCCGCGCGGACCGGACGCCGCGGCGACGACCCGCTCCGCGAAATGCTGCTGGCGATCGTCGGACGGGCCACCGGCGGGCTCCGCGACCGGCTGCATGTCACCGACGATGCCTGCCTCTACTATGGGGGGCCGTTCGTCAACCGTCCCTCCGCCGAGTCGCTCCGACAAATCCTCGCCGACTACCTCAGCCTCCCCGTCGAGGTCCTTTCACTCTGGGGCCAATGGCTCCGACTCCCCGAATCGGAACAAACTCGCATCGGGGCCCTCGACGGCCACGCCCGACTCGGGACCGATACCGTGCTCGGTGAGCGGACTTGGGATCCGATCTCAAAATTTCGTGTCCGCGTCGGCCCGGTCGGCTGGTCCGACTTTCGCCGGTTGATGCCGACCGGCCCCGATCTCGTCCCCGTGTGCCAACTCGTCCGCAGCTTCGTCGGCTGCGAATGGACGTTCGACCTCCAGGTGATCCTCAAGGCCGAAGAAGTCCCCGCGTGTCGATTCGCCCCCGCCCGGGACGCCCCCAACCTCGGTTGGAACACGTGGTTGTGTAGCCACACGCCTACCCGAGACAGCGACCAAGCCGTCTTCTTTCACCGCGGCGCCCCGAGTGACGAGGCGGTCTTTGCCCATGACGGGAGCCCCTGAAAAGACACACCTAAAACCTTGGCGGCTAAAAAAAACGCTTGCCGGAGTCGTGCTCCGGCAAGCGTTCGTGTCATCCGCCACGACGGAGTCGGATCGAACGTTCAGTTCTCTTCGGATCCGTCATCGGCCGGTTCGCTGTCAGCCGGCTCGCTGTCGGCCGGTTCGGTTTCCCCGGGCTCGGCGACTCCCTCGTCCGCATCGGGCTCGTAATCGTCGCCCATCTCGTCCGTCGCGACGTCGCCGCCGTTTTCGGATTCGCCACCGCCGCAACCGAGCGTTACCGGAAAGACGAGGAGCGCGCAAGCAACGAACAGACTACAAAGATTGGTGAAATGGGACCGTTTCAAGGGAACTCTCCGAGATGGTCGAAAATGGGTACGCGACAGGTACATTCACCCGACCGCTAGAGCATGCGATCTTAACTTTGGTCGTCGGACCACGCAACGAGCACCCCGTGCCGAGCGGCGGCGGCAGCCACGATCGGTAGCGATTCCGCCACCTGGGTAACCCCTGACGGCATCAGCCGGCATCGAGCGTCTCGAGTGCCTCGGGACTCGGCGATTCGGATAGCGAAACGTCATCGGTGTCGTCGCGTGCCTCGCTCGCACGCCACACGAGCATCCACAGACTCAAGGTGACCAACAAGATAAACGACACCGCGGCGACCCCCTCCCACAGCAGCGACGAACTGAGTTGTCCCACCGGCGCGAGGACCGTGTCGAGCCGGTACTGGACGAGCACCAACAGGTCGGTCGCACGCCCCGCCGCCTGATCTTCGTCGTCCGCGTGCCCCGGCAACTCGACCGGTTGCATCGCGGCGATCCAGTTTCCCTCGTACGCTTTCCCATCTTCGGTGGCGGACATCGGATCGCGGTAGTCGTCGACAACGCCGCCGTCGAGAAGTCGCCGCATCAGGACCGGCGGGAGTTGCATGGCGTCTTCCACGACGACGCGTCGCTCCTCGCGACGACGGTCCATCAAGGGATGCTGCAGGATCGTTCCACGCCTGTCCCCGTCACGGGCGTCGACGAGCACGGCGATCTGGCTCGCACCCTGTTGGCTCTGCAGCAGTTTGAAATCGCCCAGGTTGATCGTGACCACGAAGAACGCGTCGGGATCGCCGTCGTCGTCGAGTGAAATCGGGGTGCTGACGGCGACCTTCCAAAGCCCGGTCGCGGTGCTCTTGAACGCGGCCGAAAGGTGGCTGCTTCGGAGCGGGCGGATCGAGTCGATCGGCGTCGTCTGCGGCAGGTCCTCGCTCTCCCCATGAAAATAAGTTCGGTACGCGTAGTTGCGACCGACGCTGTTGAACGCCCGCGATACCGGCTCTTCGTACGCGATCCCGACAATCGTGCCTCGTGCGTCGGTGACGAACATCGTCGAGAGCCGCGGGCGACGCGTACTCGCGTCCGGCCCGATGTACCTCGCCAGCCGGCCTCGGAGGACCGCGTCGATCCGCTGACGCCGCGAATCGTCGAGCACCCTCTCCCTCGCTTCCACCTCGCGACGGGCCTCCGCCGACGTCGCGGCGCCGCTAATCGGACGGAGCGTCGCGGCACTCTCGGCGTCGCCGAAATAATCCGATAACGCTTCGTGAACCTCGGGGTGGGACGCCTCGTCACGGGTCAGCGCGAAATAGCGATCGACCTCGGTCTCAAGCGTCCGCGCGGCGAATCTCGCGGCCAGCCGGTTCGTGTTCGATGCCTCCGTCTTCACCGCCTCCGTGGTGCTCCGGGTCGCACGTTGGATGCTCCGCCATCCGTAGATGCAGGTCGCCGTCAATAGTAACAGCGGGCCGACGATCCCCAACAACATCAACGGACGCCGCCCGCGGATCCGCTCGCGGCGGTGTAAGTCGTCGAGGATCTGCTGAATGTTCGCGTATCGATGATGCGGGTCAGCCGCCAAACAACGGTTGACGATCTCGCCGAGATCACGATCGACCCCGCGCCGCCGTAAGTGGGCCGACGGCGGTGGGCTGTGCTCGATCACGTCCCGGTATCGCAGCAACCGTTTCGGGAGCGATCCCGCCGTGTCGATCTCGGTCACCACCGCGTCGTCACGATGCGGGGGGCTGCCGGTCAACATCCGGTACAAAATCGCACCGGCGGCGTACACATCCCAGCTCGCGTCCGGCGTCGAATTCAGATCGGCCTGCTCCGGTGCCATGTAGAACAACGTCCCCAACGCCGGCGTTTGGTCTTGCGACATCCGGCTCTGACCAAAGTCCGCAAGCCGCGGCTCGTTGTCCTCCGCCATCAACACGTTGGCCGGCTTCACGTCGCAGTGCAGCACCCCTTTGCCGTGACAGTGGTTGAGCCCGACGCAAATCTTGCGAAAAATCTCGACCGCCTCGCCGACCGGAAACCGAACTCGCGTCCGTAAAAGCTCCTCCAGCGATCCCCCCGAAATCAGCTCCATCACGTAATACGGCGGATCCGAATCCCATCCGACCTCCAACACCTGGACGACATGCCGGTCGGCCGACAACTGAACCAGGTTCTTCACCTCGCGGCTTAGCAACGACCAGTTGACGCCGCCGCGATGAAGGTAGAACTTCACCGCCACGCCCCGTCCCGTATTCAAGTCTTGGCCGACCCAGACTTGGCCGAACGCCCCCGCCCCCAAGAACCGCTGCAGCCGGTACCCAGGAACCTCGGCCGGAGGCGTCGTCGACTGCATCGACAGTTGTTTGCTTGTCGATCGCCCCCCCGCCGTCTGATACTGCGTACGGTCCTCTGTCACGAACTTGCTTTCCAATGATGCCGATCCTGTGATGCCTCTCCCGATTCCCAGCGGCGGGCCCGCCCCGACCGTCCCGTCGAAGCTCCCCCCTAGTGTATCGTCGATCCCGTCGCGACTGGTCGTGGCGTTCGCCCTCGCGATCAGCTGCGGCGACCTGACCTCCCTCCCGGCCCAAACCACGGGGGAACCCGAAGGGGCCGCTTCGGACGCCCCCCTCGACGGCGAACAAGGCCGCGAACTCTCCCTCCGCAACTTTCGCCCCGAAAGCCAGTTGCGGGTCGAAACGCACCCTCGCGACCGGGCCGCCTTCCCGGTCGTTGACGTTCACACGCACTTCTTCTACCGCCAGCGACACAACCGTGCGGCGTTGGACGATTTCGTCGCGACGATGGACCGAAACCGGATCGCGGTGTGCATCTCGCTCGACGGCATGTTGGGACCCCAACTCGACGCCCACCGCGATTTCCTGTGGAAAGAGCACAAGGACCGCTTCGTGATCTTCGCCAACGTCGATTGGCGCGGGGACGGCGAGGAGAGCAAACCCGAAACCTGGGCGTGCCACCGCCCCGGGTTCGCCGAGCGGACCGGGGACGAACTGCGACGGGCCGTCGAGAACGGCGTTTCAGGGCTGAAAGTCTTTAAGCGACTCGGGCTCGGGTACCGCAACCCCGACGGTTCGTTGGTCCGCGTCGACGACCCCCGGTGGGATCCGATCTGGAAAGCCTGTGGCGATCTCGGGATCCCGGTGCTGATCCACACCGCCGACCCGGCCGCGTTCTTCGATCCGATCGACGCGACGAACGAACGCTGGGAAGAACTCAGCCGACACCCGGACTGGAGCTTCCACGGGGACGAGTACCCGAACCGAAACGAGTTGCTCGCGGCCCGCAACCGGGTGATCGCACGCCACCCGAAAACCCAGTTCATCGGGGCCCACGTCGCCAACAACCCCGAAGACCTCTCCACGGTCTCCCGATGGCTCGACCGCTACCCGAACTTGTGGATCGAAACCGCGTCGCGAATCGGCGAGCTGGGCCGCCAACCCTACACCGCCCGCGACTTCGTGATCCGCCACGCCGACCGATTGATGTTCGGCACCGACGGGCCGCAACCCGAACGACGGCTGCACCTGAATTGGCGATTCTTCGAAACCCGCGACGAATATTTCCCTTACAGCGAGAAAGAACCGCCGCCGCAAGGGTTTTGGCGAATCTACGGAATCGACCTCCCCGAACCGGTGCTCCGCAAGCTGTATCACGAGAACGCCGCCGCGCTGATCCCCGGTGTCGCCGAGCGGCTCGAAACCTATCGACGTCTTCAAGGCGACCCACGTGAGTGACCCGACGTTCGCGATGTTATGCTGTGCCCACGGCGCCGAAGGACTCGTCAAGGAAACGATCGCCGCCGACGGTTGGCGGCTCGCGTTTTCCCGCCCCGGATTCGTCACGGCGAAGAAAGAAACCGAATCGAATCTCCCCTCCGGGACGTTCATCCGCACCGCCGCGCGGTCGCTCGGACAAGTCCGCGGAGATCGTTCGCCCGAGCTGATCGACACGCTACGCCAAAAAATCTCCGCGTCGCCCCTCGCGCCCTCCCTCGCGTCGCCACCGTTCGACCAGCTTCACGTGTGGCCCAAAGATCGGCTTCCGATCGGCCGATTCGGGTTCGAGCCAGGGGTCGACGAGGTCGCCCGCGCGGTCGCCGATGAGATCTTTCAAGCGCTCGCGGGGGAACTGGTCCGCTGTGACGCCCCAAACCGCGTCGCCCAGCCGGGCGAATCGGTGCTCGACGTCGTCCTCGTCGATCCGTCTCACTGGTTCATCGGGACACATGCCGCTCGTCAGTGGCCCAGCCGTTGGCCCGGCGGCGTCCAGCCGATCGAACCCCGAGACGAGCCGGTCTCTCGGGCCTATTTCAAGGCGGCCGAGGCGATCGCTTGGAGCGGTTTCCCGATCCAGCCTGGCGACACGGCCGTCGAGATCGGAAGCGCGCCCGGTGGCGCCTGTGGCCGGTTGCTCGAACTCGGACTGAACGTGATCGGGATCGACCCCGCCGAAATGGATCCTCGAATCGCCGAGCACCCCCAATTCCGACAGATCGCCGCCCGCGCCGGAGATCTACCCCGCCGCGAATTCCGCGGGGCGAAATGGCTGCTGGTCGATAGCAACGTCCGCCCCGACCAAACGTTGGTCACCGTCGGCCAAGTCGTGAACCACCGCGAATCGACCATCGAAGGGGTGCTGATGACGATGAAGCTCGGTGACTACCCACACGCCGACCGGATCCCAGGGTGGGTCGCCGAAACTCAGCGGTGGGGCGCCACCGAAGTCGACGTCCGACAACTCGCCCGGAACCGCTGCGAGGTCTGTCTCGCCGTCCGACTCGAGCCCGCCGCTGCGGTCAATCGTCCCCGAAAACGACCTCCGCCACGCCCCGGGCGCCACTCGGGAGACGCCCCGTCACGGTCACCTCGGTGATCGGGTAACGCCCCGGAACGAACCGCTGGTTGCTCTTGGTCGCAAACACGTTTTGCGGGATCACGATCGTCTCACCCGCCTCCAACGGCGATTCGCGGTACAGAAAATACTGACCGTTCAAATCCGCCGTCACGTTCGGGATCGGCACCCCCGAGACGTTCTCGATCGTGACCACGTCGGTGACCAACGCTCCCTCACCCCCCACCGTTTCGACCGGTCGACGGTCAAGCGTCACGCGGACCGGAAGCGGTTTGTCGGCGGCCCGCCCAAAATACGCGGCGTAAATGCTCAACGCCGTTAACGGGATCAGACAGGTCGCGAGTAACCCCAGCGTCAGCCCCCATCCCGAAAGCCGCGGCGTCGGGGCAAGACTCTTCGGGGGCCGGTGGGCATCTTCAACGTCGGGGCGGTTCAACGGAGTCCACCGATTGCAGAAGGACGTGGCGGGTTTCGCTAGGACGTGGCGAGTTTCACGAAGACCTGGCACGGGGAAGCGATCCGAATCCGGTTCTCGGACCCGCTCGTGGTTCCCGTCCGTCTCGCGAATCCAAAAGAAAAACCGGAGAGCTGACTGGTCAGTCAACTCACCGGTTCATGGAAAGCTTTGACTGGACGGCGGCAAAATCGGAGCCGCTGGGAGAAACGCGCAGATCTCAGCGTGCTACTGCACAAGCCTTCGGGTGATCTGGGCGAACCCTAAAAATGATCCCTCTGCCGAAAAGAACAGTCAAAGCCACGTGAGCAATCTTCCAGCTCACAACCCCATGATAGAGCGCCGTTGGCGGTCAACAAGGGTTTCGTCACGTCTGGAGCCGCGAGATCAACAAAACGTCGCGAAAATTCGTCGCTCACCGAAGGGCGACACCTGGGTGACGGGGCCTACCGCCAAAGCCATTGCCGGAACTCTTGCACCACCAACGCCTGCTGCTCGATCCCCCGCCACACCAATAGCCCCGCCAACACGACGGTCAGGAGCAGCATTACGAATCCCCGCCGCGGAGAGGTGCGTGGACCGCTCGCGACCTCTTCGCGAACCAGCCCCAACAGCCGCGACCAAAACCGAGGCGGATACCGTCTCTCGAATGCTTCGACCTCCGCGTGGTCGACGCCGTGGTGCCCGTCGATCCGAAGTCGGATCTTCAGCCGCGGGAGTGAGACTTGCAGGTTTCCGGGATCCCCGTCCGCGTCGGGGTCGAGTCGCCGGGCGGCCCGGATCAGCGGCAAATACAGGTCCTCGGCGGTCCGCCCGGAAATCACCCACCGTGACCG
>JAWLFY010000060.1:20223-26771 GCA_041685355.1 Pirellulaceae bacterium
ATCGGCCCGAAAAATGCCGCGGCCGTGCTCGGGAAAAAAAGTTCGAGCGGGCCGATCACGACCAAACCCGAAATCGCGAACCCGATCGCCGCCACGTCCCGCCCCCCCGTCGTGACCAAAGCCCGCCCCGAAAAACGGACCGCGGCGATTACCCCTAAATAACCGAGGACCGGGATCAACGCGACCAACAGGTAAAACGGCGAGGGCAACATTCGAGAAAACGGCTCCATGGTCGGTCGGGACGCGGTTCGAGGACGTGGGTTCGCATTGAAATCACCGGCTCACGGCGAGATCACCGGCTCACGGCGAGATCACCGGCTCACGGCGAGACCACCGGCTCACGGCGAGACCACCGGCTCACGGCGAGACCACCGGCTCACGGCGAGGTCGCGTCGAGCGATACCTTCCCGGCGTGACCGTCGGGGACCGGGACCGCGTTCACCAAGCTGACGATCGTCATCCCGGACGCCGGTGTTAACGGGGCGTCAACCGTGTTGATCAACATTCGACCGTCCTCGGCCAACGCGCACAACAGGATCGCCCGGTCACCATGCTTCGCCATGAAGTCGCGGTACGTGAACGAGGCGCTCAACCGCGTCGACTTGAACCGCGCCCCGGTGTCGTGCAGCGCCTCGATCGACGTGAAGGTGTGCGACTTCCCGAATAACTCCCGACCGAGCAGGTTCTTGGTCGGAGCCCGCTGGTTTTCGCCGGTTCTCGCCTTGAAAGTCAACTGGTAAAGCCGCGATCGTTCGAACAGCCCTCGGCTCTCGCGAAGTGCCAGCGAGTTGACTTCGTCGTTCGGCGTCATCGCCAATAGGCGTCCGATCCCCGTCAGGTTCAACTCCTCACGGGCATGCTCGTTGAGGATGTTCGCACAGACCGCGTTCAGCCCCGCCATCTTCGCCTGCGACACCTTGTTGTAGTTCGTGTCCACCAACAACACCGCGACGTTCAACGATTTCAGCTCCGCGGCGAAATCGCGGACCCAGGCGTCCGCCCCGGCAATCAACAGCCCCTGCGTCGATTGGTTCGAAAGCCCCAACAGACGTGCGAGCGGCCCACCGGCGAGTCCGTAAGTCGCGACCGTCCCGACGATCACCAAAAAAGTCACCGTCCCCAGCTGTTCGGTGCCGGCCATGCCGACCGCGTCGACCCGTTGCTCGAGCTCGAGCGCGAACACGCTGCTCACCGCCGCCGCGACGATCCCGCGCGGCGCCAAACCGGCGACGAAGATCTGCTCGCGGATCGTCAACGACGTCCCCGCCAGCGAGAGGAACACCGAGATCGGCCGCACGACCAAAATCAACACGGCCAAAAAGACGAGCCCCGGAATCCCGATCGCGATCACGTCGCTGACGTCAATCCGAGAACCCAACACGATAAACAGACACCCGATCAGAAGCGTCCGTAAGTTCTCCTTCAACTCGATGATGTGATCGATCTCCGAGTGCTTCTGGTTCGCGAGCCAGATCCCGAAAACGGTGACGGTGATCAGACCCGACTCGTGCGCCATCAGGTCGCTGATCGCGAACAGCATCAACGCCATCGATAACACGACCACCCCGTGCAAATGGTCGGGGACCCAAAACCGCCGGAACGCCCGTGACATCACCCAGCCGGCACCGATCCCGGTCGTCAACCCGACCGCGACGGTGACCGTCAACGTCGTCACCGCCCCCAAAATGCTGGCGTCGCTTTCGCCCAAGAAGGCCTGCTCGAAGACGAGCACCGCCAGGACCGCCCCGATCGGGTCGATCACGATGCTCTCCCACTTCAACGCCGACGCCACCCGGCGGCTCGGTCGGATGTGCTGCAGCATCGGCCCGATCACCGTCGGCCCGGTCACGACCAGGATCGCCCCCAACAACAGGCTCAGCCGCCACGGGAACGCGAGCGTGTAGTGGGCCGCGACTGTCCCCCCGATCCAGGTCAACAACGCCCCGGCGGTCACCAACCGCAACGCCGCCGCCCCCGATTCCGCCAACTCGCGGAGCTTCAGCGATAAGCCCCCCTCCAACATGATCACCGCCACCGACAACGCGACCAGCGGGAACAAGATCCTCGGCCCGGCCTTCGAATCCCCCCCGGTCAAGTCGGTCAGAAACTCGTCGGGACGGATGAATTGCCCCAGCACCATCCCGAACAACAACAAGATCAGGATCGCCGGCAACCCCGACCGCCATGCCAGCCACTGCGCCAAACCTCCCAGGGTGGGCACCAACGCGAGATAGAGCATCAAGTCCATGCGAAGCCGCTCGATTTCGACGGGACCCGTCGTGTGATGACACGTCCCGTGAGGGTGATTCGTTCTCGCTCCCAACGCCTCCGGCATTGTGTACCGGCGTTGACAATCCGGGTAGCCGTGACGATCACCGATACATCCGTCATCACCGGTTCAGCCTTCGGTTCGACCCCGACGCGGCACGCCGATTTCCCCCGGCAACCTCCGGTTCCCGCGGCAGATTAAACGATAGCGTACGCAACGCCGCGGAACCCGCCGACGTCCCGTCCCCTTCGATGGCCTGCCGACCCGATGACGACCCAACAACCGCTCTCCGTCGATCTCTACTTCTCCGACCCTGACGAACAAGCCACCGTCGTGCCGCCGCCGGCGAGCACCTCCCCCGATGCGATCATCGAGCGGATCGACGCGACCCTCGATCTGCTCTCCGACGCGACCGCCGCCGCCGCCGATATCCGCGCCGCCGGAATCTATGACGTGACGGTCATCGTCCCGGCGTACAACGAACGAGATACCCTCCCGGAAGTCCTGGACCGCATCGAAGAGGTCATGCCCCCGTCCACCGAAGTGATCGTCGTCGACGACGGCAGCACCGACGGCACGGGACACTACCTCCGCGGACTCCCGCCCAAGGACGCCCGCAAAGTGATCTGCCGACGAAACAATTTCGGCAAAGGCTCCGCGATCCGGCTCGCCGTTCGCCACAGCCGCGGCCGGGTGATCGCGATCCAAGACGCCGACTTCGAATACGACCCCGCCGACCTGCTGGGTGCGATCTGGCCGATCTTGGAAGGCGACGCCGACGCCGTGTACGGCTCGCGATACCGCCGTCGCGGTCAAGACCCTTCAGCAATCCATCGTGCGGGGAACTGGGGATTGACGAAGATCAGCAACTGCCTCAGCGGGCTGCGACTTACCGACATGGAAACGTGCCAAAAAGCCTTCCGAGGTGACCTGCTCCGATCGATCCGGCTCCAAGAACCGCGGTTCGGCTTCGAACCCGAAATCACCGCCAAGATCGCGGCCCTCGACGTCACCGTGATGGAAGTCCCGATCCGTTACCGCCCTCGCGGTTACGCCGAAGGCAAAAAGATCCGCTGGACCGATGCGGCCAACACGCTCGCTTGCATGTGGAAATACCGACGCCGCCACGACCCGACGGCCGGCAAACGTCCGAACGCTCGGCAACGTCCCGTACCGAGCCGCAAACTCTTCTCCGAGATCAAACCGGAACCGGGGCCCGCGAACGACTAAGGCGCTGGCTCCCCGCCCACCCCGACGCGGACGAACCGCCACTCGTTGGTCGAACCCGGCTGGAACCCCGCCAGCCCGATTCGGCCCGATCGGTGGGCCGCGTCACGCGTCGTGACCATCCAGCGGTCCGGCTCCGCTTCCCCGTCGGCCCAAATCCGAGCCATCAAACGGTCCCCCTCGCGCCGCAAACGGACCTGATACCACTCCCCGGGCGACGCGGGAAACTTCGTCGTTCGGAGCGTCGAGAAACGGCCCTCGTCGTATCGGTTGATCCGCAGCGTCCCGTCCTCTACCCGCGCGTCAACGTAATACGCGTTCTCACGCCCCGCCTCCCCCGAGACGTGGATCGCCAACTGGAACAAGGTGTTCCCGGCGTCCCCGCGTACGGCGGCGTGAACCTCGACGTCACCGATCGCCGTTCCGACGCGATCCCACACCAACACGCGACGACCTTTCGATTCGTCCAACCGATGCCGCAGCGTTCCCGCGTCCGAATCGAGCTTCCACTCGCTCTCGCTCCACGGTTCGGACCATCCGTTTCCGATCTCGCCCTCCGACACCTCGGCGAAATCGATCGGATAACGGGCCGGCGACGACGGCGGCGGAGGCAGCGGGGGCGGGTCGAGCCGATCCAAACGGTCGAGGTCGTCGACGCGCGTCGCCTTCGCGACCGAACGCGGCGCCCGTTCGTCGAAGATCATCGGGATCACCGGCCGCATCGGCTGGGACATCGGAACGAAATGGACCCCCGGACGGACTTCGCGATGCGCGAGACCGAATCGCTCGATCTGGGACGCCACCGCTTCCATCTGCACCGCGTTGATCAGGTATCCCGCCGGAGGCTCCTCATCGATCTCGTCGCGTTTCGGTGCCTCACGCTCGGTCCCGCCGAAGTAATACGGCCGGTCATCGCGGGCCGAACTTCTCTGCCGCGCGGCCTCGATCGCCGACACGATGTCGTCCCCCCGCTGACGGTGAAATTTCAACACCGCCCGCATCGTGCGGTGTTGCAAATCGGCCCGGTCAGCTGCGGTCGCCCGGAACGACTCGATCACCATCCCCGGGTGATGACGCAGCCCGACCGTGTTGCGGAGCACCCCTTCGTGTCCGCCCCGTCCGCCCCACACCTTGGCCTCGTAACCCGCCTCACGAACGGCCGAAAAGATCGTCCCTTCGATCATCTCGCGGCTGAGCGAACGGATCGCTTCGTCCGCGTTCAGGTTACTCGGCCACAACGCCTCCAAACGCGCCGTTTGCTCCGGCTTGTGCGGCGGGTTCCCGCTCTCGTGAGCGTCGACGACGATCTCCGGCTGGGCCATCTGGATCACCGACGCCATGACCCGGGCTTCGACGGTTTGCAATGTCACGTGATCCCGATTCGTATCGATGTTCGACTCGTTGCGTCGCCGGTCCGCGGCGAAACCGTCCGGATTCGCGGTCGGGATCACCAACACGTTGACTTCCGATAGCTGGTTGACCAACTCCGCGTCGTCGGTAAAGGCGAGCTCGCGAATTAGCCGTAGCACCCCCTCGCGGCCCGCCGGTTCGTTCCCGTGCTGGGCTGCGATGAATAACACGTTGCGACCGCTGGGGATCGCATCCGCCTGCGGCGCCGCCGGATGACCGATCCGTACCAGGTGAATCGGATCGCCGAGTTCCGATTCGCCGATCTTCGCGTACGCCGCCCGCGGCGAATCGGCCACGATCGCGTCGAGTACCGCGATCGCCTCATCGGCCGTCGTCGTCCGCTCCCCGTCGCTCCGTTCCAAACCCGTGCGGTAGGCCCCGCCCGCGTCGCTCGTCCGCGTCTGTCCTGACGTCGACGAGCCGTCTTGCGAGACCGCCGACGGGACGCCGACCAATAGCAACAGCCAGCTCAACGCAATGGCCACACACCGTAGCCAGCGGTGGTTTGTCATCCGAACCCTCTCGGTGATGTCATTGGTAAACTCGAACCGGAAGCTTCCCAGCGGCTGGCGTCGCGGAAAGCGGACACTCTCGGTGGGGCTCGCCATTCTGATCGATCGCCGATCGGGAGGCGAATCCGTTCCGTCCCGCTCACCTTCTTAGTCCTCAACCGCGATGAGCGTCCCCCCCCGTCACCTTCAGCTCCGCCCGCCAGCGCCGCACCCGCTCGGGACTGATCCGACGGTCGCGGGCGCCGACACAAACGTCGCCTCGGACGCCAAAACAATCGGGACGCACCCCGCCCGCTTCGAACCCCGCCAACTGATCGGCCCGTAACGACCCCGCCACCGCGACCCAAACGTCCTGCCCCCGCGCCTCGCGGATCAGCCCGCCGAGCCGCGACATCGATAGCTGCTCCGGCGTCGACTTCCCGTCTTTGCCGAACGTGTCGATCAACAAATGGCGGAGCCCCGCCGCGACCGTTTCATGAAGGATGACTTCCGGGGAAAGCGAATCCGCCTCGGCATGGTCGGCATAAGCGACGGCGACCAGCGAGGTCTCGACCGGAAGGCTTCGGCGAACCGACGACCACAACTCGTGAAGCCGGGCGACCGTCCGACAACCGCTCGGGCCAGCCTTCGCATAGCTGTAACCCCGTGGCAACGCGCGGGCACACCGGATCGCTTCGTCCGGCTCCCCGAGCGCGGCCGAAAGCGGCGGAGGGGATTCGAGCCGCGAAGCGAGCGCGGCGACACCTTCCCAAACCTCGACCGAAGCGGCCGCGAGCGCCCCCCGCGACGGCTCCTTGACGTCAAGAACGTCCACGCCAGCGGCCAACGCCTCCGACGCTTCGGCGACGTCGCGGACGCTCACCAGCAAGCTCAGTCGCTCCCTCGCGGCGATTTGTTGAGCGGTCAAGGATGGTCGACCTCATGTGACCAAGTTAAAGTCGGGCCCATTGGCTGCGTCGCACGCCTCCCCGGAATGAGACTAGCGTTGAACTACGACTTCTTGAAGACGACCGAAGAACTGAACGAGTTCTGTCGCGAGATCGCGGCGTGCGAAGTGATCGGATTTGACACGGAATTCGTGTCCGAAGACCGCTATCGCCCCCAACTCTGTCTGATCCAAGTCGCCGCCG
>JAWLFY010000061.1:0-26671 GCA_041685355.1 Pirellulaceae bacterium
GACGTTGATCCGGTTTTCGGCGGATCCTATCGACGGATGTTGAGCAGCTCGTCGATCAGCTGCTGGGACGTCGTGATCACCCGGCTGTTCCCACGATACTGGGTGCTGGCGAGGACCAGGTCGACGAGGTCCTTGCCGATGTCGGTGTTGCTCAGTTCGAGCGCCCCGCCGAGGACGGTGCCGATGCCGTTTTCGCCCGGGGCCCCTTGAACCGGTAGCCCCGTGTTGATCCCTTCGGCGTACAGGTTTTGGCCGCGAGCCTCGAGCCCGGCGGGGTTCGCGAAGCGGGCGAGTTGGACTTGGCCGAGGGTACGGGCGACGCCGTTGCTGAACACGCCCCGGACGGTACCGTCCTCGCCGACGACGAAGCTGTTCAGGACCCCCGGCGCGTTCCCGTCCTGGCGGGTCGCCGCGAGCGACGCTTCCTGGGTCGCCAGCCCGGAGACGAGCGAGAAGTCCATGTCGAATTGCAGCGGCGAGACGCTCGGGACGCCTTCGCGGTAGATGGCGACGGTGTCGTTGGTCGAGTTGACAAAGTTGCCGTTCCCGTCGAACTGGATCAGCCCGGTCCCGACGGCGATCCCGGTTTCTCCATCACGCTGGTTCTCGGGGCTATCGGCGTACCAACGATAAACGGTTTCTTCGTCGGTCCGCCGTTCGAGCGCCGCGGTCACGCGGACGTTGACGGGGACGCCGAGCGAGTCGTACACCAGGAAGTCGCTCGCGGCGCTCTGGCCGACGCCTTCTTGGACCGAGCCGAACCCGAGGTTGGGGGTCGTGACGTTGCCGACGTCGTCACGGATCCGGAACGCCGTCAGGTCGATCTCGAGCGAATTGAGCTCGCCGGTGTTGCTGACGATCCGGATCGCCCCGTCTTGGATGCTCGCCCCCGGGACGAGCGTCCCCGATTCGCCA
This sequence comes from Pirellulaceae bacterium, assembly GCA_041685355.1. GTDB lineage: Bacteria > Planctomycetota > Planctomycetia > Pirellulales > Pirellulaceae > JAWLFY01. The sequence goes on from JAWLFY010000061.1 coordinate 916, forward strand.
GGGATATTGTTCTCGGAGGTCGGGATCGGGTTCTGCGAATCGAGCTGGACCGTTTGGATCCCTGACGAGACGGTCAAGAAGTCGAGCAGGTCTTGCACGGTCGTCGTGTCGTCGATCGTGAAATCTTTCTCGGCGAGGGCCCGTCCCCCTTTCCGGCCCGAGTAGCTCATCGTCCCTTCTTGAAACGCTTGCTCATAGGTATTGCCGTCCCGCTTGAGGACGTTGGTGAGCAGCGTGTTGCTGGTGATCGAGGGACCGTCCAGGTTGAGAAGTTGGTTTCCCGGTTCGTCCAAGTCGGCGATCTCGGCGTCGCTCTTGCTGTCGGTGTAGGTATCGCCCGGGTCGACCGTGTCGACCAGATAAAAGTTGTTCTGGTCGCCCGCCAAATTCCGATAGATCCGGATCTCGTCGTACTCGGGAAACCCGCCGCTGGCCGGCGGCGTCGGCGGGGGCGGGAAATCGGAGAGCGTGATCCGTCCGTTGACGACATTTTGGGGACCGATCAACGCGCTCGGGCGGCTCTCGGTGTCGCCGCTGCGATGATAGGTGACCCGGTAGGTGTAGTTCCCCGACAGCAGCGACTCGTCGAGAGGATCGGTCGACAGCGGCGTCGACCCGTCGTCCGAGAAGTTGCCCCCGGCGGCGGCGCTGCCGAGCAGGAAAAAGTCGCTCCCGTCGGTGTCGGTCCGGTAGACGTTGACCGTCGGGTAGTCGCCCCCTTGGGGGTCGACCGGCAGGTTGCTCAGGTCGACCGCCCCCCCGGCCCCGACCGTCGCGGAGATCGGGCCGCTGGGCGGGGCCTCGCTGCCGCTGGAATCGACCAACGCGACACGGTACTGGTAGGTCCCCGCCGCGAGCGTCCCCGCGCCGGTCGTCATGCCGATCCCGCCGGTGTTGGCGAAGGGTGCGGTGCGGGACGACACGCCGGACGCGTCCGGTTGCGGGACGAATCCGTCGCCGAGGTGGACGCTTTCGATCACCTCGGAAGCCGTCGACTGGTCTCCCATTGGCGTCAACGAGCCCTCGAAGTTCACCGTCTCGGTCGCCTTCGCGACGCTCTTGGTTCCCAGCGGGATACTCAGCGGGATGAGTTCGGTTTGTTGTAGCCGAAACTGATCGTCGATGCCGTAGCCGAGGAGTCTCTGGCCGGTCGCGTTGACGAGTTCGGCGTCGGCGTTGAGCTTGAAGATCCCGTTGCGGGTGTAAAGCTTCTCACCCGAGCCACCCTGGACTTGGAAGAAACCGTCCCCTTGGATCGCCAAGTCCGAGTCGTTGCTGCTGATCTCGATCGTCCCCTGGTTGTGGTTCGTCGCGATCTCGGCGACTTGCACCCCCAGCCCGACCTGACGTGGGTTCGTCCCTCCGTTGTCGCCGCTCGGCCCGGCCCCGAGCGAGAGCGTTTGAAGAAACTGCGTCCCGAACACCGCGTTGGACGACTTGAACCCGACGGTTTGCGAGTTCGCCAGGTTGTTCCCGATCACGTCGATCTGGGTTTCGGAGGCCGAAAGCCCGGTCAACGCGGTGGTCAGAGCAGATGTGAGCCCCATGGGCGGCGTTCTCCCTCACGCAGGTCCCGGGCGACCTGAAGGAGAACCGAGGCCGGCGACGGTTGCGTCGCCAGCCGGAAAGGTTCGATCAAGTCACCCAGTTTGAATTTCCCGGATATTTTTTACTTGCATCGTCTTTCCATCGACATGAACTTTGACAGAACGTGTCCCGTTCTCGGAATCCGTTTCGACCGTCACCCGATCGACGGTTCCCGTGACCTCGGTGGAACTGTCGGACAAACCCCGTACCGTTTGGCCGATCAGACCGCTGGCGGTCACCAACTCCTGACTATTGGACAGGTTGTTCAGGGTACTTGTCAGCTGGTCCGTCGCGCTCACCTCGCGGATCATCCCGATCTGCTGGACCATCTCGCTGTTGGTCATCGGGTCGAGCGGGTCTTGGTTTTGCAGTTCGTTGATCATCAACTTGAGAAAATCGTTGATGTCGAGATCGTTGAACCCGTCTCCGGCTTGGGTCGAGGTCGATCGGGACGCCGCCGACCCGTTCCCACCGGACTGACTCGCTTGGCCAGTCTGATTGGTTGGGCCGATCTGGCTCGCTTGGCCGATCTGGCTCGCTTGGCCGATCTGGCTCGCTTGGCCGATCTGGCTCGCTTGGTTCTGGGCGACCAGATCGCTCGATCCGGTCTGACCGATCGCTGACATGACGGGCTCCGAAAGGAAGGGGGACAGAAGTCGCCCTTCCTTTTAGAGCCAGCGGCGGCCTGGTGACGAGACCAATCCGAGACGTCGAGGCCCGACGTCCCAGGCCGAGACACCCTTCACGTCAACCGCCAGTGGAAAGATCGAAGTCGAAAGAATTCTCTCCGCTGGTGACCTCGGCTTCGAAACCGGAGGTCGCCGGGTTCGAGTACTTTTGGGGGAGGACGTTTTCGGCGGGCGGATCGACGTCCTCTTCCTCTTCGTAGGCCTCCTCCATGTACGCTGCTTCCTCTTCCGGCGTCATCTCCGGTGGTTCTTCTTCGGTGGCCGGTTCGGCCGCGGTCCCGTCGGGGTACTCGTATTTGGCGATCGTGACGCGGTAGCTCCCTTCGGTCGCACCGTCACCGCTAGCGAGCGTGGTCAGTTCGTAGCGTCCTGACGCGTCGGTGGTTCCGGTCGCACTCCGACCCTCGCTGCCGGACGGGTTGAACGTCACCACGGCGCCTTCGATCGGCTCGTTGTCGAGTGTCACAACGCCTGTCACCGGGTGGGTCGACGGGCCACCGGACCCGCACCCCGCGCAACCGAACAAGGCAATCACGGCAACCGCCGACAGAGAAGTTGTCGGTACTGAATACATGGACGAAAACTCTTAAGAAAGGGAATCGAGAAAGAGGGGGGACTTGTCGGGCACCGGAGGCGAACCCAAAGCGAGATCTCGACGAAAGGACGTCGAGATCTCGCTCAGGAAGATTGACAATCGGACTTCTGCGGAACGGGAGTCGGCGTTAGAGATCTAACTCGATCGACTCACCGCCATTCTTGGAGCCGAACGCACCCCACACGCCGTAAAAGGAGGGGCCGTTCAGCGTCTGCTCCATCGACAAGTTGCCGGTGTTGACTGATTCCGACACGAAGCGGACGGAGCCGTCCATCACCGAAATATTCACCCCGCCGGTGTGCCGGCTGGTCGGTGGCTGAATGAGGTGACTCGAGTCGGCCCAACTTCCCCCGTCGGCACACGACGGGGCGTTCGGCGGAAGAACGGTATTGAAAGCACATCGCTGTGGTTGACCGTCACGCCAGTTTCCCCCGTAATAGGCCTGGACCTGCTGTCCGGCGAGCATGAAACGGCCATCGCTGACCTGAAAACAGATCGCCGGGTTCTGGATGATCCCGCTCGTCCGCGTTTCGACGACCAGTTTGTGATCGATCGTCTGGGGCTGCGCGACCGACGTGGGGCCTTGTCCACGGTGGCCCGCCACGGCCATCCCACACAGCCGTTCGCTCACACCCGCCGTGTTGCTCAGCCCGTCGGTGATGTCGCGGAAGCGATCTTGACGACGGCCGCGAGCCGCGAACGGGCCACGCATCTCTTCGCTGATGCCCCATTGGACGCTGCGAACTTGATCGCCCAGGCTGAACGCGTAGGTGTGGTCGGACGTCCCAGGTCGCACTCCTCCGTCCGAGGGGCAAGCGAGGACCCCGGGCGCGTCATTCCAGTAATCCCATCCGTGCCAGGGACGGCCGCCGTTCGGCGGCCAGTTCGGCTGGTTTGTTCCGGCGCCGCCGCCCCGGATATTCTCCCACATGTTGGCACCTTCATAGTAGGGCAACAACATCACCCAGCCGGACAGGCGGCGGGAGTTGTGATCAGCACCACTGTTGGTGCCTCCGCTCCGTGGCGGAAGCATTTTGTGCGTGTCGTGATAGTTGTGGATCGCGAGCGTCAGCTGCTTCAGGTTGTTGCTGCACTGCATCCGACGGGCCGCCTCGCGGGCCTGCTGGACCGCCGGCAACAGCAGCCCCACTAACACTCCGATGATGGCGATCACCACCAACAGCTCGACCAGCGTGAATCCGCGCTGTCTTGGTTTAGACATGAGAACTAATCTCCGAATAGAGAGGAAAACGTTTTCGCGAGGGGATGATCCCGCGAAGCTCCCACCAAGTGACCGATTTCACTCCACGATTCGTGTTCTCGGGCCAGATCGGATTCGAGTCTCGAGCCAAATGGCCGATTCAAGAGTGAATCCGATCGGCGTGAGCTAAGGTGAGTCTCGCGGCCGCTAGGAGGGTGCAATGGTCAGTTCTATCGCTCGTGAACCCATGCGTCAAGAAAGTTTCGGAAAATTCTTCGGTTTCGGATTGTTTTCTCGGGATTCTTCGGGTTCCCGCACGGATTCTTCGGTTCTCCACACGGATCGACGTCAAAAGCTCCATCGCGCGAAGTCGACGTCTCGGCGGGTTTCTCGAAATTCTTTTCTCGCAAGCCGAGCGACACGACCCTCGGCACGAGCGGGGGGGGCTCGGGGGAGGGGCAGAGGGGCCACCAAGAAGGATGCGGTTCCCCCGCCGCGCCGAGTTGTTTTCGGACTCGGCGTGGCGAAGGGAAGCATCGGAGTGCGGCGGACGGAACCGCCGCAGAAATCAGTCAGGCGAGAGAACGCTCAGTTCTCGAGGCTGAGCGACTCTTGGCCCTGGATCGAGCCCATCGCACCCCAGACGCCGTAGGGGCTGGGGCCGCCGGCGACCGGTGCCGCTGTCGTGTCACCGGTGTTGACCGAGTCGGACACGAACGTGACGCTCCCGTCACCGAGTAACACGTTGACGCCTCCGGTGTGGAAGCTGCTCGCGTTGAGCGCCCCGCCGGTCGAGTCCGCGTTGTTGTTGTCGTTGTTGACGCACGAAATCGCGTTCGGGGCGAGCACGGTGTTGAATCCGACCCGTTCGGCTTGGCCGTCTGACCACATCGACCCGAACCGGCCTTTGTACTGCACACCGAAGATCTGCTGACCGGTCGCCTGGGTGAGACAGGAAGCCGGGCTGGTGACGACGTTCGGGTCGACGACCGTGACTCCCTTCCACGACTCGCCGTTCGCGGTGCGGATCCCAAAGTTTCCGCCCGGCCAAGCCCGTTCGCTCATCGCGATCGAATTGCTCAGGCCGTCGGTAATATCGCGGAAACGGCGAAACCGGCTACCGTTGCCGAACATCCCGCGGGGATCCCAGTTTCCGTCGTTGACGTTCGGGCCCAGCGAATCGCCAAAGCTAAACGCGTAACTGTTGTGCCCGTAGTTCCCGGTTCGGCCGGGATTCGTGTCCGAGGGGCAAAGCATGGTCGGCAATTGGATTCGCCAAGGCAACCACTCGGCGTTACCGTACCAACCGGCGGGTCCGCCCGGCGGGATGTAGTTCCCGTTGGAAAGCGTGGTGCCGCTGCTGACCATGTCGGCCATCGCCTGCTGTTCCAGGAACCCCAGCAGCGGAATGAAACCGCTCTTGCGGAGGTAATTGTGACCGATCCGAGGGTTCGAAGAGGGACCGGTGGTGCCGCCCTTTCTCGGCGGGATCGCCTTGAAGGTGCCCTCGTAGTTGTGCAACGCCAGCCCGAGTTGCTTCAGGTGGTTGGAGCACTGCATCCGTCGTGCCGCCTCGCGAGCCTGTTGGACCGCGGGAAGCAACAAGCCGACTAACACCCCGATGATCGCGATCACGACCAACAGTTCGACCAACGTGAACCCGGTGTTACGTCTAAATCCGATTCTCATGCGTCTTAAACCTCAAACCGCGCGATAAAAAATGGAAAGAAAACCGGCTTCCTCTCGCGTCCGCCCGAAATGCCGTTCGCCTTTCAGCCACGGTCGCTCCGGAATCAACCCTTTAAACACCAGCAGTCTAAATTGGTTCTGGCGTGAACGAAAACGCATCGATTTCCGTCGCGGTTGATCGTACCCTGCTCGGCGGTAAGAAGCTCAAGCGGGACCTAAGGGGAAGCACAACTCCAATCCTACACCGTAAGGCAATTGTAAAGAACCGCATAACCCTATAGAGTCGACCGAAATAGGCGGAAATTTACAGACGTCGGCTCGCGGAACGTCGCCTTGAGACCCCTTGGGTAGCGTTTTTCTCAATTGGGGATAAAAGCGGGCCCCTATTTAGGGACCCCTATTTAGGGAGGACTGTTCACGGGCCCCTTTTTTAGGGAGCCGTTTTCAGGGACCCCTGTTTTGGGTGTGTTTCGGGCTGCCCTCCTGGTGTTTCTTTTCAGGGGTGGGTCGATCGCACCACCGATGCCGGGAATCGCGATCGTTCGTCCGATCGTTTCGGCCTGTTATGATAAATGAGTTTTCTGCACGTTTCTTTTTGAGGTTGATCGAACGATGGAACGGATCTCAGGTTTTCTAATGCTCAGCGCTACTCTATTGCTCGTGGGGTGTGGTGGCTCCGGTGGCGAGCATCCCACCACAGAGGTGACCACGACGGTTCTCTATCAAGGCGATCCGGTGGAGGGGGCGACGGTCACGTTTTTCAACGACTCGCACGAAAAGCCGGTTTTGGCTGTTGGCCGGACCGATGCGGAGGGTGTCGCGGAGATGAAAACGTACGCGGAGGCGGACGGGGCGATTCAGGGCCAGCATCAGGTGACGATCCTGAAGTCGGAGATGGGCGAATCTCAGGCGGATCTGGCTGACGTCGACTCGGAAGATTATGACCCCGACGCGGCCGCGGGGACGACCGCCCCGAAGAACTTGATTCCGGCGAAGTATGGCAACCGGAACACGTCGGGACTGACGGTGGAAGTCGGCGAAGAGCCGAAAGAAGTCACCTTCGAATTGGAAGACTGACCCGTTTTCGTAGAACACTCGGATTTCGTGCAACACTCGGGGGCGTTAGCGGCAGGGCGCGAGCCCTCCGGTGGGTGGCGTCACTTGCGGGACCGGCCTGCTTGCGCCGTTCCGCGAATGAGTGGCGTTAGCGGGAGGGCCGTGAGGAGAGGCGTCGTGTGACCTGCTGCGTGGTCGCGGCGCGGGTTTACCAGCGGGCGTCGACGCCGGCGGCGGTGAGGGGGGAGGCGACCGGGGGGAGGGTCGCGGCCGGGGCCGCGGGCGTCGCGGCGCGGAGGGGTTCGGTTCGGGACCGGCCCCAGCGTTGGCGGTGTTGCGGGGGGTCTCCGTTGTGGTCGCCGTCACGATGTTCGCCGCGAGCGAATTCGCGGCCGTTTTCGGTCAGCGATTCTGGTTCGGTTTGAATTTCGATCCGCTCGATCTTCATCCCTTGCGACTCGAGCCGATGGCGGAGTTCGGGGAGGTGGTCTCGGAGGATTTGCCCGGCGGCTTCGGATTCGGCGACGACGCGGGCGTCGACGCGGCGATCTTGGACCCGCATTTCGATTCGCACGCTTCCGAGTTCGGCGGGGGCGAGTCGCATGCGGACGAGGCCGCCGGTGCCGCCGAGTTGCTGAAAGGCGCGGCTCACGCGTTGGACGAGTTTCGCGCGGGTGATCGCTTCGGATCCGCCGTCCCGTCCGTCGGCCGCCTTGCCGGCCCCGGCGGATGCCTCGGTACGGCCCGAGGGGTTGATGGGCCGTCCTTCCTCGGCGGCGGTTCGTCCTTCCGTCGTCCCGTCGATGGCCTTCACCGAATCGGCTGCGGTCGCGGGCGAGGAAGCGGGAGACTTCGCCGCGTTGCCGCGGATGGAGGCTTCCGCCGCCGCGACGGCTGCGGGATTCGTCGCCGTCGGCCGCGCCGCGGGTTCGCCGGAGGACGCCGTGGCCGGGGGGGAGTCCGTCGATTCGGCCAAGCCGGCGGCGATTTCCGCCTCGACGCCCGCCGACGATTTCATGTTCGCGACGTGTGAGTTTTGCGACGGCTCACGCGGGGCCGACGGCCCGTCCGCGGAGCGGTCGCGTCGGTCCCGCCGACTGTCGCCGTGCTCGTCGCGTTCGGAGAAGAGGCCGCCCTGATCGCCCTCGCCCTGATCGTGTCCGTTCCGGGAACCTTCGGTCGCGTCCGCGGGCTGTCCTGCCGCCCGATCGACTCCCCTGCCCTGTTCACCCTCGGGGTCGACGGGACGCGGGTTGGGGGCGGCACCCTGTTCCCGACGACGTGCTTCGCGTTCGGCGACGGCAGGGTGGGGTTGCGGACTTTGGTCGTCAGTTTTTGGTGCCTGATCCTGCGCGGCGTCGAGACCGTCGACGGTTTGACCGGCGAGCGGGCCGACGTCGGTGGCGTGTTCGGTTTGGCCCGGGCCGGGGCGTTTTTTTGCGGAGCCCGACTCGTTTGACTCGACGGGGCGTGTCGTCGGTCCGTCTCGGTCCGCGGGGGATCGTTCCGACGCGACGGCGGCGGGCGAATCGGGGCGGGGCGAATCGGGGAGTTCGAGCCGTGGTTCGGCCGAACGCGACTCGTCCGAGTCGTCGTCCGATTCGGCCGAAGTGGCGGTCCGATCGTCGTCACCGTCAGCGGGGTCGGCGGGATCCGAATCGTCGGCGGGGCCGGAGGCGTTCGAGGTTCCGGCGCGGTCGGACGTGGCGATTTGGGCGAAGATATCGGCGAACGCGTCGAGGATCCCCGAGGACGACGCGACGTTCCCGCCAAACCGTGAGGGATTGGACGAGACGCGTTGCCAGGCCGAGGACGGACGTGCCCCGGCGTCGAGTTCATTCATCGCCACGGGCCCCCCTTGAGCGATCCGGATCGGACGGTCCGCCGGCGATCCCGGGTCGCGGCGCGACCCGGATCGAGACGGGGCCGAGTCGGTCGGGCGGGTCAGATCTCTCCCCGGGCCTCGTCGATCAACGAGGTCACCGGCAGACCCTCGCCGATGCGGCGAATGATCTGGTAGAGCATGTCGTTCTCGTCACCCGTTTCGAACTCTGCCAGAATATCTCTTCGTGTATCCCGAGGGATTGCTTGAACGATATTGACGACGTCATCGATTCTTTGGTCGTCGAACAGCTTCTTGAGCATCTCTTTCGCTTTATCCGCCTCCATTTCCTGCATCATCCGCTGGACCTGGACGATCCCTTCGTCGATCGCCCCTTGTTCCAGTTCGTCGAGTTTCTTCTCGAAAGCGTCGCGTCGATCGTCGAATCGGTCGCGTTCGGTGACCAGTTTCGCCAACATTTCCGACAACTCGCTCCGGTAGCGGTTCTGGCTGCGGAGTCTCAGGTCCATGTCGAGATTTTTCCGCTTGCGGGCCTCCAGGATCTCATCGAAATCGGGCTGTTCGCTGTCATCGTTTTCGCGAAGGATCCGTTGCAGGCGTTCTCCGGTGATGTCGATCCCGTTGACGAGCGCGACAACTTTGGTCCCCGTTTCGACGTTCAGGGTTCCCCGGCTCGCGAAGTACCCGATCAGGATCATCAGGGTCAGACAGGTGCCGACACAGATCGCGGCGAAGCCGCGTAGCATGGCGGTCATGATCGATCGGTCTCCGTCGGGGAGGGGAATGGGGCGGTGGGGACGCGGCCGCGATTGGCGGCGGCGTGGATGCGGCCCGCGGCTTCGTCGTTGTCGCGTTGTTCGCGGCGACGGCGTTCCCGTTGGTACTCGTCACGGTCGTTCTCCTCGAGCCGTTCGAACCGTTTCACCTCGGCTTCGGCGTCGACCAGTCGTTGGCGTCGCTCGGCGAGTGCGGCGAGGAGTTGTTGCCGGGTTTGCCGAAGCGAATCGGCTTGGGCGGCGAGTTGCATTTCGTAGCGGCCGTGGGTGAGCAACCGGTCGACCGAGATCGGTCCGGCGAGTTCACGGGTCGCGTCGTCACGGAGCCGCCCGCGTTCGTTCTCGATCTCGTCGTGTTGGGCGTCGATCTTGGCGATCGCTTCGAGGGCTTGGCCGACCGCGGCGCCCGCTTCATCGCGTTCGCGTTCGCGGAGTTCCAACAGGGAGGCGAATCGGAAGCGGAACGTCATCGGTTACCTCGCGGCGGCGAGCCCGTCCGGTGGTCGGGTGCGGGGGCGTTGGGCGGTGATCCGTTGGGAGATGACGGGTTGGGTGTGGGCGCGTCGGTTGGGGGGGCGGGGGGGGCGGACGCCGTCGCGCCGCGGCGGACGGTCGCGAGGAGCGCGGCGTGGGTGTCGGCGATCGGGGCGATCTGGTCGGCGGATTGGGTGAGCAGCGAGCGGAGCGGTTCGCGGATCGCGATCGCGGCATCGACGTTCGGGTCGCTGCCCCGTCGGTAGGCGCCGATCGCGATCAGGTCGGCGTGTCGCCGGTATTCGCTGAGGTGCCGTCGCGCGGCGGCGGCGGCGGCGGCGACTTCGGGGGAGACCAGGTGGGGCTGCAGTCGGCTGAGGCTTTCCAGCACGTCGATCGGCGGCCAGTGGGCTTCGGAGGCGAGGGCACGGCTGAGGACGAGGTGTCCGTCGAGCAAGCCTCGCAGGGCGTCGGCGATCGGCTCGTTCGGGTCGTCCCCTTCGACGAGCACGGTGTAGAACGCGGTGATCGAACCTTGGTTGGTGCGGCCGGCCCGTTCGACCAGCCGGGGCAGCTGGTTGAAGACGCTCGGCGGGTAGCCGCGGGTCGTCGGCGGTTCCCCGGCGGCGAGCCCGAGTTCACGGCTGGCGAGCGCGAACCGGGTGACGCTGTCGAGCAGCAGCAGGACGTCGAGCCCTTCGTCTCGGAACGATTCGGCGACGGCGGTGGCGGTCCAGGCGGCGCCGAGCCGTTGGGCGGCGGGGCGGTCGCTAGTGGCGACGACGACGACCGACCGCCGCAGCCCTTCGTCGCCGAGCGAGCGGGTGATGAACTCTTGCACTTCGCGGCCCCGTTCGCCGACCATCCCGATCACGATCCGGTCGGCACGCGAGCCTCGGGCGAGCATCCCCATGAGGGTACTTTTGCCGACGCCGGACCCGGCGAAGATCCCGAGCCGTTGGCCGCGGCCGCAGGTCAGCATCGCGTCGATCGCTCGTACGCCGGTCGGCAAAGGTTCGTCGATCGGGGGCCGATCGAGCGATTCGGGGGGATGGCGGTCGGCGTCGATCGAGGCCAGATCGTCGGGGAGCGGTTTCCCGTCGAGGGGGCGGCCGAAGGCGTCGATGACGCGGCCGCACAGCGAGGAGCCGACACGGATTTTGAGCGACGTGTCGGTCAACCGGACGGGGTCACCGGCGGCGATCCCGGCGACCGGCTCGAGCGGGGCGAGCACGGGGCGGACGCCGCGGAACCCGATCACGCGGCCACGGCATGCCGGTCCGTCGTGCGGCTGTAACTCGCAGATCGACCCGACGGCCGCCGTCATCCCCTCCAACTCGATCGTTTCCCCGGCGACAGCGGCGACACGGCCGACGACCCGGAACGGCGTGGTCGCGGCGATTCGGTCGGTGATCGAGTCGGGGGTCGGCAGCGTCGGACAGCGGAGCGTGATCGGGGCGTCGCTCATTGGAGACTCTCCCGCAGTCGGTCGAGTTGCGCGGTCAGACCGGCCTCGATTTCGCCCCCGTCTTGGCGGACGATCACGTCGTGACGCGCGACCGATTCGTCGCCTCGGACCTCGGTCTGTTCCGGGAACTCGGGGGAGGCCAACAGGTCGTCGAGGAGCGGTCCGAGTTCGGCGAGCGTTTCGGGGTGCACGACCAGACTCAACCGCTGGGCCGATCGTGTGGAGTGGAGCGCCCGCCGGGCCCAGCGGACCAGCAGTTCGCGGTCGCGGCCGAGTTCTCGGCCGATCACTTTTTCGGCCGCCGCGATCGCGGTCGCCGAGAGGATTTCGGCGTAGCGGGTCATCCACGCTTCGTAAGCCTGTCGCATCGCCCCGGTCGCCCCGGTCAGGCTCGCCAACTGATCCCGCGCCCGCGCCTCCGATGCTTTGCGGAGCTTTTCGTCGTAGTCGGTCGAGGCCTTTTCGACACCTGCCTGGTAACCTTCCCGCTCGGCGTCGGCCCGAATCGACTCGGCGTCTCGGCGGGCTTGGTCGAGCATCGCCGCGACGTCACGGCGGCACGCTTCGAGTTGACGTCGGCCTTCCTGGGCCAGGTCATCGAGGTTGAACCCGGCCAACCCGGTCACCCCTTCGGGGCGTGGCGTCGTGGCGTCGGGTTCGGCCGATGACGCGGGCCGGTCGGAAGATTTCAGGACGATCGCCATCGGCGGGCTCAAGCGGCAACGGGTTGGAGCGGTCGGGGGGCGTTCGACGTGCGCTCGTCGGAAGCAGCGGGTCCGTTCGAGCTGCCGGGTCCGTTCGGGGCGCCGGGTCCGTTCGGGTTGCCGGGGGCTTTTCGGTCGCGGCCGGTGGGCGCGGTTGGGTCGGAGCCGTTCCCGTCGGCGATCGTCTGCGAGGCGTGGGCGACCGCCTGTTTGGCCTCGTCGATTTCTCGGATGCGGAGTGATCCGAGCGCCGCGAGTTGACGACGAACGGTTTTGCCGTGGCCCCGCGGGAGCACCGCGAGGACCGCTTCGGCGGCGTCGGGGGGGAGCCCGCAGAGGGTCAGAAGCGCCTGCCGCGTGTCGACCTTGCCGAGCGCCCGGCAGAGCTGTTCGGGGGCAAGCCCGACCAGGTGATGGTGGATCTGGTCGGTGGAGAGCGGGGTCTGGTCGGTGGCGCGGGACGGTTCGGGACCGGCGGCGGATGGCCGGTGGCGGGTTGTCGGTTGCGAGCGCTCCGAAGCGGGGATGCCGCCGTGTGACTCGGTTCGGTTCGGCCGGGCGTGATCGGCCGGTGACGCGATGCGATGATCGGCCGGTGACGCGATGCGGTGATCCGCGGGGAGGTCGTCGGGGCGCCCGTTCGGGGCCGTGTCGTCGCTGCCGGACCGGCCGGCCCCGGTGGCGCCCGAGGCAGGTTGTGGCGAGGTAGGCAGCGAGGAGGTCGGCGGCGAGGAAGGGGCGTCGAGCTGGTCGCGGAGTTCGCGGAGCCGGGAGATTTGGGCCAACGCGGAATCGTCGGACGTTTCCGGTCGCCCGTGTCGCGCGGCGTTCGCCGGGTCGCGACCGTTGTCGAGCGGCCGGGGCAACTTTGCGAAGATCGCGGTGAGCGCCCGTTGTCCTTCCGTGGCGGGCTTCCCTTCGCCGCCGGAGGTGGGCCGTTGATCGGGGCCGCTTGCGACGCGTGAACGGAGGTGTTCGGCGATTTCCGTCACCGTGTCGCCGGGGATTTCGGAGAGCCGCCCGATCCGGCTGATCGCCTCTTGCCGCTGGACCGGATGGAGTTTTGGCAGGACCCGCGCGGCTTGGTCGGGATCGACGGTGGCGAGCACGAGAGCGATCGTTTGGGGGTGTTCGCCCCCGAGCAACTCGGCCATCGCCGCGTCGGGGACGTCACCGAGGAAGGCGAGCGGTGAGCCCGGTTTTTCAGCCGATTCACGACCGTTCCCGTCGGTGCGGTGTTCGGCTTCGGCGGGTGCGTGTGCCGGGTGGGAGAACGTCGCTTCGTCGTCGCCCAGGCTCGTCCCGTGCTGCGGCGACCGGTGACGACCCGTACCGTCGGGGCGACCCGTACCGTCGGGGCGACCCGTGCCGTCGGGGCGACCCGTGCCGTCGGGGCGGGGTGAGCCGTTGGGGCGGGCGTGGGGTGGTTCGGTCGAGCCCCGGATCGATCCACGGAACGATTGCAGGGCGAGTCGTCGTTCCCACGGTTCGACGTCGCCGAGTGCCCGTATCGTTTCGCGGAGTCGGCGTCGCGTTTCGGGGGGGATGTCGCCGAGCAGTCCCGCGGCGACCGATTCGGGGAGGCTCTGCAGGACGATCGCGACACGACGCAGCGACGAGTCTCGCTCCGGCGATTGTCCGCGACCCGAATCCATGGCCGTTCCCTTTCCCGACCGGGTCCTCCGATCGGCGTTCCTGAGTATCCTGACCGGCGGTTCGACGGGGCGAGCCGCATGGGGCCGGTTTTAGGCGAACGGCCGGCGCGGGGGAAGAGCGAATCAGGCGGCCTCGCCGACCCAGCCGCGGATCACGTTCGCCGCGACTTCCGGGTTCTTCTCGACGAGCGTGACGAGTTCGTCCTTGAGCGACATCCCGGTGATCTGCATCGACTCCGATGAGTCGGTCGCTTTCGCTTCGTCGGCGGGTGGGGCGGGGATCTCGAGTCCGAAGCCTTCTCGGAATTCGGCGGGCGCCTCCCCGTCGCGGCTGCCGCCGCGGGCGGCCGATCGGGCGACCAGGAGGGCGACGAGTCCGAGCAGGACCAAGGCGAGGGTTTGCCACGATCGGGCGAGCCAGGTCAGCGCGTACTGGGCCGCTTTCGATTCTTCGACGACCGGTTCGGCGATGTCGGGGTAGTCCCACACTTCGACGAGCTGATCGAACTTGTCTTCGCCGACCTCGACGTTCGGCAACACGGGAGCGACTGCCTTTTCGATCCGTTCCTTCGTTTCCCGTTTGATCGTTTCGATTTGTTCGGTGAAGTCGGCCGGGGCGACGTCGTCGGGGTTGTTCGGGTCGCGATCGGGGAACCGTTTCGCCCACACCTTGCGATAGTAGCTATCGGGAAGGCCGACGCTGATCCGGACCCGTTTGGTTTGCAACGAGGCGAGCCGCGACTGTTCGTATTGTTGTCCGGCGACCCGAGTGCTATCCCGTTCGTCTTCGCTGGTCTGCGAACGTTCGGCGTTTTCTTCCAAGCTCACGGGGCGATTTTGGGTGACGTTCGTTTCGACGCCGGGGACGCCTTGCCGCAACGGCCGTGTCAAATCGGTTTCGATTTTGCGGGTCGTTTCCTCGATCGTCGTCGGCTGTTCGTCGTACTTGAGCATCGCCCGTTCGAGATCCATCGTGGGGTCGATCTCCGCGTACGCCGCGACCTTGATCTCGCCGAATTCGTAAAGCTGTTTGCGGACTTTGAGGGTGTAGTAGGCCTCTTCTTCCTCGCGGCGTCGGCGGAGGAGGTCATCGTCATCGGCGAGTGAGCCGGTGTAGGTCGAGTTGGTATCGATCACGACGACGTCTTCGACCGTCATGTCGGCGTACGATCCGCGGATCAGATCCTTGATCGCGACGATCCGGTTTTTCGGGAGCGGTTCGAGTCCTTCGGGGACGACGACGACGCTGGCCGATTGGGTCCGCTTGCGTCCCATCCCGATCCGTTCGCCGATCGAGTACTCGACGCTGGCGTACCGGACTTCGGGGAACGCTTCGACCTTTTTCCCCAGGCTGACTTCTTTGGCGTGCATTTCGCGGGTCCGCCGCATGTCACTCGACTCGAACACGCTCGCCTCCTCGATCGCCTTTTGCAGCGGCGTGCGGAGCGACAACGGGAGCGAGGAGGCGTCCAAGGCGGCGAGATAATCGGCGTGCGCTTCCGCGGGGACTTTGATCCGTCGTCCTTCCCGTTCCCAGCCGCTGAGTCCGGCGTTGCCGAACGCGATGTCGACCGAATCGAGTTCTTGGACGCTGAGCACTCGGCCGCCGAGCAGGTATTCGGACTTCGCCGTGTTCCCGCCGCGGACGAGCATCCCGAGCCCGAGTGCGATCGCGACGACGAGCATCACGAAGATCACCCGCGACGGCATCGGCAGCGCGAGGAACGTCGCGCGGGACTGTTCGAGGAACGTGCGGATCATTTCAGATTTGGATCTGTTGGACTTCGCGGTAGGCTTCGATCAGTTTGTTGCGGACTTGCAGCAGCATGCGGAACGCGAGGTCGGCTTTCTGGACCGCGGTGAGCGCTTCCGCCTGGTTCACCTCGCCGCCGGTCAGGTACGAGTGGATCATCCCGTCGGCGTCGTTCTGCATCCGGTTGACTTCGCCGACCTTGTCGGCGAGCAGCCCGACGAACTGGTCGGCGGCGTTGGTCTTCGACCCCGGGGCGGGGAGGAACGGGTTGACCGGTTTCGTCGGCGGCTGGAACGAGGTGATCGGACGCATGGGGTGGGGTCTACGCCAAGATCGTCAACGTTTCGCGGCCGATATTTTTGGAGATCTCCATCACGCCGATGTTGGCCTCGTACGCCCGGGTGGTCTCGAGCGCGTCGACCATTTGGGTCGTCAGATCGATATTCGGGTAGGCGACATAGCCTTTCCACTTTCCCTCTCGGATCGCGAGCGGGTGTTCGGGTTGGTAGCGGTACTTCGGCTGCGAGTCGTCGGCGCGGATCTCCGAGACCTTGACCCCGGCGGGGCCGTGCGGTTCGTCGGACCGTTCGTCGGTTTGGAACAGGACTTCGCGGGCCCGGTAGGGCTTGGCGTCCCCGTTTTCGTCCTTGAGCGACGAGATGTTGGCGATGTTTCCGGAGATCGCGTTGAGCCGCGTCCGTTGGGCGACGAGGGCGGAGGTGCTGATGTCCAACGCGCTGATCATGATTCACTCTTTTCCGTCGGTGGTGGTGCGGTCCGGGTCGGGGGGCGGGGGTTGGGAACCGTCCGGGTCAGGCCCGCTCGGTGATCGCCGCCTGCAGCAGTGCGAACTGGCTCCGCATCGTCGTAATCGCCATGCTGTGGAGGCTCTGGTTTTTGGCGATTTGGGTGACTTGGTGTTCGAGCGACACGTCGCTGTCGTCGTGGTAGACGACTTGTTCGGTCGCGTCGCGGGGTCCGGCGAAGCGATCGTCGCGGACCGACGGCGAGACGGCGTGCGAGGCGTCGGGCCGGCCTTCGGGATAACGGATCGAATCGGCGAGCGCGGCCTGGAACTCGTCGGTGTCGAGGTCACGGGTGCGGTAGCCGGGGGTGTCGAGGTTCGCGACGTTGCTGGCGAGCAACTGGTGTCGCCGCTGCGAGAACTGGATCGACTGCTCCAGCGCCGGGATCGTCGTGGATCCGAACAGTCCGAACATCGCCACCTCAAGCGGCCCGCCGGCGGGCGTCGGCGTGGCGGGGGAAGCGGACGGTCACCGCGACGCCCCCTTGGGGGCAATTTTGCCAGCGGATGTCGGCGCCGAGCGTGGCGGCGGCCATCGGCAACCGTCTTTCACGGTCGCTGACTTCCCGCCCCGAGTCGGCCAGTTCGAGTTCGACGCCGTGACCGGTTTCCAGGCCGGTGACCGTCAAGTCGCCTCCGTCGGGCATCACCGACAGGGCTTGCTGGGTGAGCACTCGGATCAGTTCGACCGTCGCGGCCGGGTCGCCCGGGACCTCGATCTCGGAGTCGACTTCGACTTCCAGGCAGACCGGGGCGGGGTGTTCCCGCAACAGCGGGACGGCGACCGATTCGACGAGAATTGCTAAAGAACGAAACGAGCTGGGGTCGATCTGAAGAACTGACACGATCCGTCTCCGATTCCTTCGGGGAGCCGTCCCGGGGGGTGCCGGTCGGCGCGCTGACTTGGACGACAACCTGGCTACTAACGGGTAGGGCCCGGCCGTTGCAAGACAGGTTTTTCGTTAGCGGCTCGACAGGTCGATGCGACCGCCGGTGGTCGGCGTGCCGGTGGCGGCGGAATAGCCACCGGCGGCCCGCCGCTTTCCCTCGCCGACGGCGAGTTCTTGGTCGAGCGCGTCGCGGGCGGAGGCCAGTTCGGTTTCGGCTTCGGCCTCTTGCCGCATCAACCGCTGGAGCATTTGCTCGCACGCTTCGTTGAGTTGTCGGCATGCCGCGCGGGCCTGGGGCGATGCCCATTCGCGTTGTCCGGGGTCGTCGGTGACCGCTTCACGAAGCGTGTCGGAGAGTCGACCCAACGTTTCGAGCGGCACCTGTTTGCGGTTCAGGATCTCCAGCAATTCCGACATCCGGTTGTGTCGGACGGCATCGGCTTGGCGGTCACCGAGTTCGAGCAGTTCGAGCAGGACCTGGTGTCGTCGTTCGACGAGATCCGTCAGCGTGTCCGCGTCCATCTCAAACCTCTGGGTTGGCGATCCGTCCGTTCATCCACTGCAGCAGCCGGTCCCATTCGCCGCGGCTGTAGCGGGTGATCTCCTCGAACCGTCCGTTCCATTCGTCGGGGATCCGGCGGAGCACCAAGCTCGCTTGACGGATCCGACTGTCGGCTTCCCGCTGACGCCCGAGTCGTCTCAGGCATTGGGCGTGTCCGAGGATCCCCTCGAGGGCGAGGGGCTCGTTCATGTACCGCAGCGTCACCGACCCGTAGGCGGCCGCGGCTTCGTCGAGGCGTTCGAGTTCGAACAGCGTGTCGGCTTCACCGATCAGGCAGTTCCGTAGCAGTGCCAGTTCGTACGACGGGAGCCGCGCGTCGTTGCCCTGTTCGTCGAGACGTTGTTCGAGGTGGTTCCGGAGCCCAACGTAGCGGTCGAGCGCGGCGCGGAGTTCGTTTGCCGAGGCGAGTCGTGAGCGTCGCCGGTCGAGCGTCGTGGTATCCGGCCCTTCCGCTTCGATGATCGGGATTTGCGCGGCGATCCGGTGGGTGCGGGCCGAAAGGTAGGCCGCGTGCAGGCTCCGCCGGGGCGGGGTGGGGAGATCGGAGCCGTCCCAGTACCTGGTAACCGCCTCGTCGAGGACGCGGAGGGCTTCGTCGATCACTTCGCGGCTTTCCGCCATCAGTCGGCGACGTTCGGCCTCGACGGCGTGATCGGCGAGCAATCGGTTTTCGTGGACGCGTTGGTACAGCAGTTCGCCGAGGGTGAACAACGAGTCCCGCCACACCGGACTGCTCGGGGCGAGTTGGCCGTCGCGGAGGTTTTCCCGGAGCATCTCCCGGGCGCGGTCGAGGTCGCCGATCTCCGCCGACGCCTGCGCGGCGACCAGCCGGGCCTCGTAGCGGAGCGGATCGCGGGGGAATTCGGTGACGCATTCGGTCAAGATGTCGACGGCCCGTCGGCACGCCTCGTCGGTGCCCTCGGCCAGCCATGCCCGGCCGCTTGCGAGTAGGCCACGCGGTTTGCGTTGGCGTCGTTCGTAGCGGAGGTACGGTTCGAGCAGGGTCAGGCTGCGGCGGAAATGTTTCGCTTTTTGGTAGGCGTCGATCGCGGCCCACAGGGTGGGCACGTAGCGGGGCGAGGTGAACTCCAGCTCGGCGGCGGCGGCGAACGCGTCCCCGGCCGCGCGGTAGCGGTCACGCGCCAGCTCGGCGACCGCGGCGGCGACGTCCCGCCGCGACCGGCGCTGGCGGTCGAGCGTCTGGTCGGCCCACGCGCGGTAGGCCGCTCCTTCCTGGAGCAGCGCTTCGGTGGCGCCGAACACCGGCGGGAAGGCCCGGGCGATGTCGATCGCGCTGGAAAAGTCGCCCTCCCGCTGGAGGGTTTCGACGGCCTCGATCAGCCTCCGTTCGAACTCCGAGAACGGGACGAGCGACCCGTCGTAGCGGCGGGGGTTCCCCAGTTCGCCGACCAGATAGCGGGCGGCTTGAACCGCTTCCCCGCCGAGCGAACGGTCGATCAACATCTCGATCTCGGTCAGCCCCGCCGCGATCGCTTCGCCGGCGAAAGGTCGCTGTTGGCGGACCTGCATCAGCTCGCCGAGCGCCCGGTCCGGTTCGCCGCGGAGGAAGTGAAGGCGGGCGTTGAGCATCCGCGCCCGAGCCGCGACGTCCTCGCCGGCCTCCCGCCGCAACGACTCGAGGCCTCGTTCGATCGTGTCGAGCATCGCCGGGTCCGGCCCTTCCGGTCCCCGCGTCGGTTCGGCGGGGGCGGTCAAAACCGGCCACCGCGCGGGCCCACCCGGCTGCCCGAACGCACGGTCGATCGCCAACTCGGCGTGGAGCAGCCGGAGTCGCTCGCGAAACGCTTGACGTTCCGCCGCCGCCTCGTCCGCGGAGACCGATTCCGGGGACGGCCCCGCCGCTTCGGACGTCGCCTCGATCACGTCGGCCGCTTCGTCCCAGCGGCCGAGCGCCATCAACGCCTCGATCCGAGTCAGCTCCGCCTGGCGGCGCTGCGACGGCGTCAGCGACAGGTCCTTGCGGTACGCCTCGATCGTTTCGAAAGCCTTCTCGGGGGCACCCGAACGCAGCAGCGAGCGGGCAAGTCGCGGGGCGATTTGGCGGTCCAAGGTACGATCGATCTCGATCGCCGAGCGATACGGCGCGACGGCATCGCCGAATCGGCCCAAGCGGTAGAGGGAATCCCCGAGCAGCCGGTGCCCTTCGGCTCGGCGACCCGGCGGAAAGCCTCGCTCGGAGGCCGCCTCGAGCGGCGCGATCGCGTCGTAGAGCAGTTCCCGCTGCTCGCTCCCCGCCGCGGTTTCCTCCGCCTCGGCGACGCGTCCGGCCCCGATCAGGAAGTCACGAAGCGACGCCCATTCCGCCTCGTCGGGATCGTCGGGGGCGATCTCGACCCGTTGGGCGAGTCGACTCGCCAGCACCCGGTCGCCGTCGACGTACCGCTCGAGCGCCAGACTCATCGCGGCCGATTTCGAAGGCGGACGACTTTGCAGGTAGAGCGAAAAGAGGACGCCGAACCCGGCCGCGGCCGCCGCCGCGGCGATCCCCATCAACGAGATCATCCCCCAATCCCGCCGCCGACGCGGCCGGGGCGGAGGTTCCGGTTTGGGGTCGGTCTGTGCCACGGTTCATCCACGGTCGGTGCGACGTTACGCCAAGCCCGTCGTTAGAAAAAACGTGGTCGCGTTGCAAGCCCGGCCCGGGTCTCAAGCCCGACCGGGGCCGGTCATTCGTCGCCGGCGAGTTCCATCCAGCGGTTCTCGATCTCCGCCAGTTCGTCGGCCAATTCGGTAAGCCGGTCGTGCAACCGGACCGCTTCGTCGGGGTCGGTTTCGTTGAGCAGTTTGCCGTTGATTTCCCGTTTGTCGTCGTCGAGTTTCGCGATTTTTTTCTCGAGATTCTTGATCTCCTTTTGCCGCCGCCGCTCTTCCCGCTGGTCGGTGCGGTGGTCCGCTTGTGGGGGGCCTGACGCGGCCGGTTTCGACGCGGCATCCCCGGACCGTTGGCGTTCCCCCTCGTCGACTTCCGACTCGACCGATTGCAGGTAGCTGTCGTAGTTCCCGATGTAGGTTTTTGCCGACCCGTCACGGACCTCGATCACGTGGGTGGCGACGCGCCGGACGAAGTGCCGGTCGTGACTGGTGAAGATCACCGTCCCCTCGTACCGATCGAGCGCCGAAGCGAGCGCCTCGACCGTTTCCACATCGAGGTGGTTTCCCGGTTCGTCGAGGACCAGCACGTTCGCGTTGCCGAGCAGCAATCCGGCCATGCAGAGCCGCGCCCGCTCCCCCCCGCTGAGCACCTTGACCTTCTTGTTCGTGTGCTCCTCGCGGAACAACAACGCCCCGGCCATCGCCAACAACTCTTGGCGGGTGGTGTCGGCGTTGGAGACATATTCCAGGTGTTCGAGGACGGTGTGCCGCTCGTCGAGGCTGGTGTAAACGTGTTGGGCATAGGTCCCGATCTCGATCCCGTGACCCCAACGCATCTGGCCCTCGAGCGGCTGGAGCGAGTGGACGAGGGTCCGCAGCAGCGTCGTTTTCCCTTGGCCGTTATCCCCCACGATCGCGACCCGCTGGCGATGTTCGATCTCGAGCCGGATTTCATCGGCGACACGGTGGCCGCCGGGGTAGCCGATCGCCAACCCCTCGCAGCGGAACGCGGTCCCTTGGCGGGGCGAGACTTGGGGCGGGCGGATGTGCACCGTCGGTTCGTCGACCTCGACCTCGACGGTCTGCAATTTGGCAAGCTGTTTCGCCTTGCTCTTCGCTTGGCTGGCGGTCGACGCGTTCGCCCGATTCCGCTCGATGAACTGTTGCAGTTGCTTCTGCTTCGCCTGGACCGTCGCGTTGACCCGCCGGTCGTGCTCCCGCCGTTCCTCGCGGTATTCGAGGAAATCGTCGATCTTGCCCGGGTACATCGTTAACTTTCCGCGGGCCAGTTCGAGCGTTTGAGAGCAGGTCGCTTTGAGGAACGCCCGGTCGTGGCTGACGATCAACGCCGCTTTGTTGAAGTCGCGAAGGAAGTGCTCGAGCAGGATTTGGGTCCGCAGATCGAGAAAGTTGGTCGGCTCGTCGAGCATCAGCAGGTTCGGATCGTGCAGCAGCAACGCCGCCAGTTTGACCCGCGTCTGCCACCCCCCCGACAACGCGCGGACGGGCCCGTCGAGGTACCCGCCCTTGATCTCGAACTGCCCCGCCACTTGCCCGCACCGCCAATCGGGTTGGCCGCTGTCCCGCATCAGGAAGTCCATCGCCGACTCCCCTTCTCGGAACGGGTCGTGTTGGCGGAGATAACCGATCCGCAGCGTCGGATGGTGGATCACCTCGCCGCGTTCCAGTTCCTCCGAGCCGAGCAACACTCGCAGCAGCGTCGACTTGCCGGCCCCGTTGCGGCCGACGAACCCGACCTTGGCGTCATCGGTCAACGCGACCTCGGCGCCGTCGAGCAGCACCTGGTCGCCGAACCGTTTGTGGGCATCCCGAACTTGGATCAGTACCGCCATAAAGCAAATGAAACGTGGGCGCGAGTGAGGGGAAAACGGACGTGTCGACAAGTCAAAGCGTAGCAACGGCCGCGGGCACGACAAAGGGCGTCGGCGTGGCCTGACCCGACGACCGGGGTGGCATTTTGAAAACTTCGCGGGAACTTTGACGGATACTTGGCTACCAACGGAAGGGGCGATTCTCTAAAGTGGAAATCGTGGCGAAATCCGCACCCCTGCCGGCATCCATCCCGATGAAATCTCTCTGGCGGCCGTCCGGCTGCACCCGACCGGATCGCTTCGAAGGTTTCCCCTCGGCCACCCTTTGCCGTCCGTTCTTGCCCCACGCCGCTGATGCGTCGTATGACGAGAAATTGCCTCGTTGTCTCGCCCCGTCCTTCTGTGATCGGCTGCCCTCGACCGTAACCGGCCCACCCGACTGAACATGAATAGCTACAGCCTGGACTACATTGACGACTTGTACGTCCAATTCGTCAGGGACCCCTCGAGCGTCTCGGAGACGTGGCGTCAGTACTTCGAGCAGTTTCTCGTTGGGGCCGGCGCGTCGGTGACCGCCCCGGCACGCAAGACGTCGCGTGTGGGCGCGGCGACCGATGGGAGCTCGGGCGACGGGAGGCGAGCGGCTTCCAACGGGGCCGCGGCCGCGGTCGAGTCGTCGCCCCCACGTTCCGGGGATCGGTCACGTTCCGGGGATCGGGCACGTTCCGGGCATCAGCCACCCTCTGCGGGTCGGCCACCCTCTGCGGATCGGCGCGGGTCGACCGGTGACGAAGTGGCGGACCAGGCGTTGTGGTTGGCCCGCGTGCAAGACCGCATCGACCAGCTCGTCCGCGAGTTCCGCGTCCGCGGGCATCTGGTCGCCCAGCTCGATCCGCTCGGTCTCGCCTCCCGCGATTGTCCGGAACTGAGTCCCCAGTCGCACGGGCTCAGCGACGGCGACCTGCAGCGGCCGTTCGAGTCGAGCATTCTCGATAACGTCAGCGGGAGTACGCTCGAGGCGATCCTGACGAAGTTGCGGAATACCTATTGCCGGAGCATCGGTGCGCAGTTCATGCACATCGACAACCGCAACATCCGCGATTGGTTGCAGCGGCGGATGGAGACGACCGAGAACCGGCTCGACTTATCGCACCAGGTCCAACGTCGGATCTACGCCCGGCTCGCCGACGCGTCGATCTTTGAAGAGTTCGTGCGGCGGAAATTCGTCGGCGCGAAAACGTTCTCGCTCGAGGGTGCCGAGAGCCTGATCCCGATGCTCGACCTGGCGCTCGAAAAGGCAGGCCAGCACAAGGTCAAGGAGGTGGTGATGGGGATGGCCCACCGCGGCCGGCTCAACGTGATGGCGAATATCCTCAAGAAACGGGCGATGAATATCTTTTGGTCGTTCGACGACCCCGATCCCGAGCGGAGCCGTGGTGGCGGGGACGTCCGTTATCACCTCGGTTACAGCAGCGATTGGACGACCGCGTCGGGGGATCAGATCCACATCTCGCTCTGCTTCAACCCGAGCCATCTCGAATTCGTCAACCCGGTCGCCCTCGGCCGCACCCGCAGCAAACAGGACCGTCGCGGCGACGCCAACCGCCAAGAGGTGATGACGATCTTGATCCACGGCGACGCCGCGTTCGCCGGCGAAGGGATCGTCCAGGAAACCCTCAACCTGAGCCAACTCGGCGGGTATCGCACCGGCGGGACGCTGCACGTGGTGATCAACAACCAGATCGGGTTCACGACCGAGTCGGACCAGGGTCGGAGCACGACCTACGCCACCGACATCGCGAAGATGCTGCAGGTGCCGATCTTTCACGTCAACGGCGAAGACCCCGAGGCGGTCGCCCAAGTCGTGTCGTTGGCGATGGACTTCCGCAAAGAGTTCCACCGCGACGTCGTGATCGATCTGTATGCGTACCGGCGGTGGGGACACAACGAAGGGGACGAGCCGCGGTTCACGCAACCGCGGATGTACGCCGAGATCGATCAACGTCCCGGCGTCCGCGAACAGTACCTCAACCGCCTGCTCGGCCTCGGCAAGATCACCCCCCACGAGGCCGAGGAGATCGGTCGGGCCCGGACCCAGAAACTGGAACACGAGTTCGAGGCGAGCAAGAACGAGTCGTTCGTCCCCGACACGCAAACGCTCGCGGCGAATTGGACGGAGTACTTCGGCGGCCGCGAGCCGACCGAGCCGACCGACACGTCCTGCGACCCCGAGCGGCTCGGGGAACTGATCGATCGGCTCACCCGCTTGCCCGATTCGATGTTTTCCCACAAGAAACTCAAGCGGCCGATGCAGCAGCGGCGGGAGATGGCCGAGGGGAAGCGGCCGCTCGATTGGGCCACCGCCGAACTCGCCGCCTTCGCCACCCTGCTCGTCGACGGTCACCCGATCCGGATGACCGGCCAAGATTGCGAGCGGGGGACGTTCAGCCACCGGCACGCGGTGCTTCACGACACGAAAACCGGCCAAAGTTATCGCCCGCTCGATCATCTCGCCGACGGCCAGGCGCCGTTGGAGCTTTACAACAGCCCGCTGAGCGAGGCCGGGGTGCTCGGGTTCGAATACGGTTACTCGCTCGATTGCCCCGACGGTCTCTGCCTGTGGGAAGCCCAGTTCGGTGACTTCTGGAACGCGGCGCAAGTGATCGTCGACCAGTTCATCGCCAGCGCCGAGGACAAATGGAACCGGCTTAGCGGGTTGGTCATGCTCCTGCCGCACGGCTTCGAAGGCCAAGGCCCGGAACATTGCAGCGCGCGGATCGAACGGTTCTTGGCGATGTCGGCCGAGCACAACATCCAAGTCTGCCAGCCGACGACGCCGGCCCAGTACTTCCATCTGCTCCGGCGGCAGGTGATCCGCAAGTGGCGAAAGCCGCTCGTCGTCTTGACCCCGAAGAGTCTGCTGCGACACGCGAAGGTCACCAGCCCGCTGAAAGTCGTCGCCGGCGGATCGTTCAAGAAATTCCTCCCCGACCGCAAGGTTCCGCTCGCGGGAGCCCGCCGAGTCTTGCTCTGTACCGGGAAGGTCTATTACGACCTGCTCGAGGCCCGCGGCGAACGGAAGATCGACGGCGTCCCGATCATCCGGCTCGAGCAGCTCTATCCGTTGCGTCCCGAAGAGATGCACGAGGCGCTCGACGGGCTCGACGAAGGGACCGAGATCCGCTGGGTCCAAGAGGAGCCGATGAACATGGGGGCGTGGCCCTACATCAAGTTGAACTTCGGCGACGACCTTGCGGCCCGCTATCGGCTGAAGCCGGTCACCCGCGACGAATCGGCGAGCCCCAGCACCGGGAGCATGGCCGCCCACCAGATCGAACAGGCCGAGCTCATGGACGAGGCCTTCGAAGGGCTCTAGGCTCGACCACGCCGGTTCGAATCAGAAACGCCACGTTTCTTGATGTTTCCCGCGATTTTCCCTGAAGGCGACACGAAGCGGCGGTGTCCAGATCGGCCGGCTCCCCCCCCGGGGCGAACGGGCGGCTCAGCGGGTATGTTGGAAGCTTTGAAGTGACCGGCCAACACGACCTTTGGTCACGGTTCCCC